>NZ_JAOQJO010000003.1:205811-296098 GCF_025567015.1 Waltera acetigignens
CAGGAGAGGATGAAACAGATATCTGAGGCAGTGAAAAAGGATCAGATCCTGCATTATTTCAAAACCCAGTGGCCGGTGCTGCTGGCAGTCATGTTCTCCGGACTGATCTATAACCTCGGACTGCTGGCAGGACCGTGGTTTGAGGGGCGGATGACGGGATGCCTGGTGGACATTCTGGGTGGGAAAGCAGGATACCGGGATATGCTGGTGCTGGTGACCGCGTATGTGATGTCTATTGCCATCGTGCAGATTTCTCGTTATATCAAACGTTTTTATGTCAGACGATTTGCTAATAATGTGAATCGTGACATGAAAGAGATCCTGTACCGCAGTCTGGTGCACAGAAGCCGTGCCGAACTGGAAGAAGAGGGTGTCGGAAATGTGATGACCAAGGCAATCCTGGATGTGGACGACTGTGCGGAGGGTATGCGGAAATTTACCACAGAGATCTTCGATACCGGTGTGGCACTGGCAGCATATGTGGGAATGCTGTTATTCTATGACTGGCGGCTGGCAATCTTAGGCATGCTGTTTTTACCGGTATCTTATGTGCTGGCGGAGAAGATGAAGCGTAACGTGCAGCGTACCGGAGCGGCATATAAGGAACAGTCCGGAGATTTAAGTGCCGCAACACTGGACAGAGCTGCCAATGCTGTCACTTACCGTGTCTATGGCAGAGAAAAAGAGCGGGAACAGGCCTATGAAGCGAATCTTACCGCTTATGAGAAATCTGCTGTGAAGGCTAATATCTGGAGTACCGCGTTCCCCCCGCTGTACCGGATCATCTCCATGACAGGCATACTGTTTATCCTGTATTTCGGCAGCAGAAATGTGCTGGGAACCGGCTGGAAAATATGGGATGTGGCAGCCTTTACCACGTTTTTATCCTGTTTTTTGAAGTTAGCCGTGAAATCTTCTCATGCAGCGAAGCTATTCAATGCGGTACATAAAGCCCAGGTCTCCTGGAAACGAATCAAACTGCTGATGAAGGAAGACACTTATGAGGACGACAGCCTGGTACAGGAGCCAGGAACGCTGGAAGTATCGGATGTAAGCTTCGCTTATCCCGGCGGAGAGAAGATCTATGAGGACTTCAATCTGTCAGCCACTCCGGGACAGATCATTGGTGTCACCGGCGCAGTGGCGTGTGGTAAATCCACATTGGGAAAGACCTTCCTCTGTGAATACCCTTACGAAGGAAGGATCTGTTTCCACGGCAAAGAATTATCCGGGATGACCAAGGCAGAGCAAAACGGCATGGTGGGATATTTAGGACATGATCCGGAGCTGTTCAATGACAGTGTCCGTAACAATATACTGCTGGGCGATGATGACGATCCGGAGAAGTATCTGAAGGCAGTCTGTTTCGACGGTGAGGTGGCAGAGATGGAAGAGGGTATGGACACCATTGTGGGAAATGGCGGTGTCCGACTCTCCGGTGGACAGGCACAGCGGCTGGCATTGGCGAGAACCTTGTGCCATAAGCGTCCGGTCCTGATCCTGGACGATCCTTTTTCCGCACTGGATCGCAAGACGGAGGAAGAGGTTTTTGCCAATCTACGGAAGCTGGCAGCAGACAGTATCGTGATCCTGCTGTCCCACAGACTCTATCTGTTCCCTGAAATGGATCAGGTGCTGTGGATGGAGGATGGAAAAGTGACCGCAGGAACCCACGAACAGATCCTTGAAAAGTTCCCGGAGTATGCGAGACTGTATGAAGCACAGGCGGATGGCGCTGAAGCACACAGTACGCAGGAGGGAGGTCCGGATCATGCAGAAAAATAAACAGATGCAGAAAAATAAGAGACAGAATGTGAAAAATGTCCGCAGCGTGATCCGGCAGACTGTGACAGGCTATGCAGGGTTGTCACTGGGAATCGTGCTGGCAGTCGCAGGTGCCATTGTAACCGCGCTTTTGCCGCCCTGGATCCTGGGAAGTATCGTGGATACGATCACCGCAGGAAACGCAGTTCCGGTTGCATTGGTGATACTGTATTTTGCTTTTACGGTGCTCACCGGGCTGACCGAAAGCCTTCGGGAAGGTCTGCTGACGGTCTTCGGTCAGAAGATCACCCACGCACTGCGGAGCAGCATGATGGAGAAATACACGAACCTGACGGCAGGGGAACTGACGAAGCAGGAGCCCGGTACTATCGTATCCCGGTTCGTAGGAGATGTGGATACGGTGGAGAACCTGTTCACCTCCGGAATCATCAGTATGTTCGCCGATGCCTGTAAGATTATAAGTATCCTGGTGGTGATCTGGTTAAAAAACAGAGGACTGGCGATCGTACTTTTGGTTCTGCTTCCATTTCTGTATTGGTTCACCCGGACGGTGCAGAAAAACATGCTGAAAGCCCAGATCGAGAACCGTTGCGCCGTGGGCAGAGCATCCGGACATGTGCCGGAGACGCTGCACAATATCCGCACCATTCATACGCTGGGAAAAGAGCGCTACATGGAGCAGCGCTATGATGAATATATTGCGGAGAGCTACCGCGCGGTAGATCGCACGAATTTCTATGATGCTATTTATTCCCCGGTGATCCTGATCCTGAATGCTATCGTGGTGGCGGTTGTGATGCTGTTTTCTGCCTCCGGTAATGCAAAGGTGCTGACACTGTTCGGCATGTCTGCAGGTACAGCGGTAGCGGTAATTAACTATATCTCCCAGATCTTTACCCCAGTGGAGAGTCTGGGAATGGAGATCCAGACCATACAGTCCGCCGTTGCGGGCGTGCACCGGATCAATGAATTCTATGCCCTGGAGGAATTGCCGGAGAGAGTACGGAATTTGGAGACTTCGGTGGCCATAGCGCAAGAGACACCGTTTGTGGAACTGCAAAACGTGACCTTTGCTTATGAGGATGACAGCCGTAAAATCCTGCATCACTTAAGCTTCAAAGTGTATCCCGGAGAACAGGTGACGCTGTCCGGAAGAACCGGGGCAGGGAAGAGTACGGTCTTCAAACTGTTGTTGGGACTCTATCAGCCGGGAGAGGGTAAAGTGCTGATTCAGGGAAGAGATGCCATTCAGATTCCGGAAAATGAAAAGCGCAGCCTGTACGGCTATGTGGAGCAGACTTTTCACAGGGTACCCGGTACCGTGAAGGATCAGATCACGCTGTATGACGATTCTTTTACTATGGAAGAGGTACGGGAGGCTGCAACAATTGCGGGACTGGATGCAACGATAGAACAGCTGGAAAAAGGCTATGACACGCTCTGTACTTCGGAGATCTTCTCGCAGGGGCAGTGGCAGCTGTTATCCATTGCCAGAGCCGCCGTGGCGAAGCCGAAGCTCCTTCTGCTGGATGAGATTACGGCAAATCTGGATGCCCAGACCGAAGAAGAGGTGCTGCAGGCACTGAAGAGGGCTTCCGAAGGACGTACCGTAATCTCGATTTCGCATAGAGTGAACGCGGAGACAGGACGGATCATTACATTTTAATCCATCCAAATGCATTTGCCACGGAGCTTAATAAAATAATCGCAGCAAATACCGGGCAGAGATACTTGATCATGAAATTGAATATCTTTTTGCGGCGGAAAGCGGCTTCTCCGTGCATGACTTCTTCTTCCACAGCCTTTACTCCGATGACGCGGGATACCAGCAGACAGATGGTGATGGCAGCGATAGGCATCATCACGGAGTTGGTCAGGAAATCGAAGAAATCAAGGAACTGCATGCCGATGATCTTCACAGCACCGAGCGGTCCGTAACCCAGTGAGGATAACGTTCCCAGTGCCAGCATGATCACACCCATGATCACGGTAGATTTTTTACGACCCCAGCCAAGCTCGTCCTCGAAAGTAGACACAGCACTTTCGGTAAGTGCAATGGAGCTGGTCATGGCTGCGAACAGTACCAGTACGAAGAACATAATACCTACGAAGGTGCCCATTCCCATGCTGTCGAAGACCTTGGGAAGTGTGATGAACATCAGGGAAGGACCAGCCTGTAAGGTATCGGGATCCCCACCGGAAAATGCGAACACGGCGGGAATGATCATCAGACCTGCCATGATGGCGATGGCGGTATCAAAGATCTCCACATTTTTCGTGGAACCTTCAATGGAGACATCTTTTTTCATATAAGAGCCGAAGGTGATGAGGATACCCATGGCAATGGACAGAGAGTAGAACATCTGTCCCATGGCAGCTACGACTGTCATCCAGGAGAAATTCGCGGGATTCGGGATCAGGAAATACTTCACACCGCTCAGGGCTCCCGGTCTGGTAACGGAATAGACTGTGATGACCACAGAGAGCACTACCAGGATCGGCATCATAATGCGGGATACACGCTCGATACCGTTGCGGACACCGGCGTAGATGATGCCCAGAGTACACAGAGTGAATACGATAAAGCACAGCTCTGTAGAGACACCATTGGAAATAAACGTGGAAAAATAACCGTCCGCTGCCAGATCATGTCCGTGACCCTTGGCATATTCCACCAGATACTTGATCACCCATCCACCAATGACGGAATAATAAGGAACGATCAGAATAGGAATAATAGCGTTGATCCATCCACCGAAGGACAGCCATTTGGACTTCCCAAAGGTATGAAAGGCACCCACGGGGCTTTTACCTGTCATGCGTCCCAGTGAAGTCTCTGCCACGATCATGCTATAACCGAAGGTAAGCGCCAGGATAATATAGATCAACAGGAAGATACCGCCGCCGTATTTGGCTGCCAGATACGGGAAACGCCAGATATTGCCTAAGCCTACGGATGCTCCGGCAGCCGACAGAACGAAGCCGATCTTGCCGGAAAATGAACTTCTGTTATTATTTTTGTGATTCATAGTTTAAACTCTCCCATAAAAAATTGTCGTAAACAGAATAAGTGTAACATAGAAATAAGGAAAATACAGTACGAAATAGTCTGATTGAGAATTGAAAAATTCGATAATGCAAGAGTGAAAATTGAATGGATGCATTTTAATTTTAATATAAAACAATAATTCTGAGGAAAAATACAGAACTGCTATAAATATAAGCCAGTAATGGCACTGCTGAATGACGGTGTATCTGGCAATTTAAAGTATATTTTTTCCTGCATTTCGCATACTAACTGCAACGTTAATGATTAGTAATGCGAGATGATGATTTATCTTACGCAATATGTCATGGAGGAAAAAATGATGAAAGCAACTGGAATTGTAAGAAGAATAGATGACCTGGGACGCATCGTGATCCCGAAGGAGATCCGCCGCACGTTACACATCAGAGAGAGTGATCCGCTGGAGATCTTCACCGACAGAGAGGGGCAGGTCATCCTGAAAAAATATTCCCCTATCGGAGAGATGACCACATTTGCCAAACAGTATGCGGAGAGCCTGGCACAGGTGTCGGGACATGCCACACTGATCGCGGACAGAGACCAGTTCATCGCCGTCTCAGGAGGCTGTAAGCAACTGTTAAATAAATCCGTGAGCCGTCAACTGGAAGAGAAGGTCAATAATAGAGAGACTGTGATTGCCGCAAAAGGAGACCGCAACTATGTCAACATTGCGGAAGACATTGCCGTGGACTATGCCTGGCAGCTGATCACGCCGATCATCTGCGAAGGGGACATCATCGGAAGTGTGATCCTGTTGGAAAATGACGGGAAGAGCAAAATGGGGGAAGTGGAGCAGAAACTGGCTCTGTCTGCGGCGGGCTTCCTGGGCAGACAGATGGAACAATAAATAATTACTTTGTTTATTTACAATTTGAAATAGAAAAGTGCAACCAGTTGCAAAAATCTTTTCCAAAAATGAAGCAAGTATATTGATTTTCAGTTAAATTATCCATATAATAGAATAGAAAAGTGCAACCAGTTGCAAAAATCTATTCCAGGGAGAAAATATATGGATATTCGCAGAGATTTCTATTTGGAAAAGTTAATAAAAAGAAAGAGCAATGGATTAATCAAGGTGATTACCGGTATTCGAAGATGTGGTAAGTCTTATCTGCTGAATAACATTTTCTATCATCATTTGTTAGATTCCGGTGTGAAAGCAGACCATATCATACGGTTTGCCTTTGATTCTGCGGATGATCTTTACCTGATCGGTGAAAGTCTTATTCAGATCGAAAAGGAAAAGCGGGGTGTGGATCCGGAGAAATTTATGGCATATATTCGGTCGAAAACTACAGGAGAGGGAATATATTATCTGCTGTTGGATGAAATTCAGATGCTGGATTGTTTTGAGGCTGTTTTGAATGGATATCTTCGCAAAGAGAATATTGATGTGTTTGTGACGGGAAGTAACGCAAAACTGTTGTCAAAGGATATTGCTACGGAATTTGCAGGCAGGGGTGATGAAATTCATATGTACCCTCTCAGCTTTGCTGAATTTATGTCTGTTTATAACGGAGATAAATATACCGGGTTATCTGAATATATGCTTTACGGTGGAATTCCATTAGTGGTTCTGCGGGATGGTGCCGGGGATAAGGCAACAGCGCTGCAGAATTTATTTAACGAAATTTATATCCGTGATATTACGAAACGGAATCGTATAAAGAATATTGGGGAATTGGAAGATCTGCTAAATATTCTTTCCTCTGCGATCGGTTCGTTGACCAATCCGGAAAAACTAAAGAACACTTTTAAAACCGTGAAGAAATCTAAAATTACTTCTGCAACCATAAAGAAATATTTGGATTACTTTGAAGATTCTTTTTTGATAGAGTCAGCACAGCGTTATGATATTAAGGGAAAGTCATATATAGAGACTCCTAAGAAATATTATTTTTCTGATTTGGGGCTTCGGAATGCCAGAATTAATTTCCGGCAGTTGGAGCAGACACATTCCATGGAAAATGTAATCTATAACGAACTCCGGATGCGGGGATATAGTGTGGATGTAGGTGTTGTCCCTATCGCAGAAAAAGATTTGGAAGGAAAGGTAAACCGCAGGCAGCTGGAAGTGGATTTTGTCTGCAATCTTGGTTCTGCCAGATATTACATTCAATCGGCATATTCTCTTCCGGATGAAACAAAGCGGACGCAGGAAATCCGACCGTTCCGGAAGATTGATGACTCTTTTAAAAAAATTGTCATTACAAAAGATATTGTGCAGCCATATTATGATGAATATGGTATTCTGACAATCAATATTTATGATTTCCTGTTGAATCCGGAATGCCTGCAAGGTTAAAGATAACAAGATCAGAAACAAATAAAAAACGGTCGTAACCGGGTTAAGATATCACCTGGTTACGACCGTTTGTCTTACCGATATATAATTTCTCATCAGCTTCTTTTAATAATGTATGAACATCTTTGTCAGACTCACAGACCAGTCCGAAGGTCATATTTATCTTCACGTGTTGCCCTTCGTAGAGTGTATCCAGTTCGTGAATTTTGTCCATGAGAAGATCCAGCTGTTTCCGTGCTTCTGCAAGATCTACATTTTCAAATACCAGTAGAAATTCCTCACCACCCCAACGCGCGGCAAAGCCACGGCGCCACATATGCTGCTTCAGCAGGGCAGAGACATTTTTCAGTACGGCATCCCCACATTCGTGACCGTAGGTATCATTAACCTTTTTGAAAAAGTCAATATCTCCGATGGCGAGCGCAAAAGAATGGCGGAAGGATTGGGCTTCCTCGAAGATCTGGCGCAGCTTTTTTTCCCCGCTGCGTCGGTTGTACAGCTCGGTCAGGGCATCCTGCTCGATCATGGTACGAAGAGAGCGCTGCATGGACAGGGCACAGCGACCGATATCACCTAATTCATCACTGCGTTTTGTTACGGAATGATCCAGTGTGGCGTTCAGATTCCCGGAGGCTACCTCTGACAGGAAGCTGTGAATATGGAGTAATACAGCCACGAATCTTCTGGTGTAAAAATAGATGCAGACAGCCACGAGAGCCACAAAACCGATGATCAGCCATGTCAGCGGATAGACATAACGTTGAATGGCTTGAGATACGGCGGCACTGGATTTTCCTATAAAAAGCATGCCAACTATGCTGCCGTCCTGATTGCGGACAGGACTATAATAGGAAAAATAAGTCTTTCCATTGATCAGAGTGTTGATATAAAAATGATCTTCACCGGTATTCAGGACATCACGGATCACCACATCCGGAGCACCGGAGCCGACAATGCGGTCACCCTGGGCGTTATACAGAGTCGTCAGAATGCGGGTATCCTGGTAGAACAGGGTGATGTCCAGTCCGGTATCCTCTTTGAATTGATCAAATAGAGAATATTCACGGGTGATATCTACATCGCCCTTATACAGAAGGTAGGCAACATCACCTTCCAGCCGGTAATCGCCGGGATAGGCAGCGTTCAGAAGTGTAGTGGCACTTTTTGTGGCATCATACAATTCACGTTCCACTTCCTGATACATAGTTTTTGTGAACCATTGGGAAGTGAAAAATAACATGACGATCCCCAGCGCCAGCAGGGGAATCAGGCCGATCGCCTGCAGAGTATATGATATTTTACCGCCGCTTCTTTTCGGCGTATTTTGCGTATTTTCCATAGAATTCCCTGCCCTTTCCGGTAAGATCGGTACACATATCAGTCTTAAAATAATTATATGAAATAAATGTCGGAAAAGCAAGAAAGAAAAGCTTTCTAAGCAAATCATAACATCCGGCTTGACAACGCAAAAAAATGAGATATATAATAGCGGTATATCAAAAATGCATTGACGAAGAGAGTAACTTTTCCGCAGAAAGGCAAAGCGAGCCGGTGATGGTGAGAGACCGGTGCGAGTAGGGAAAAAGTGAAAATCACTTCTGAGCTGTCAGAACAAAAGCCCAGGTCAGTAGTTCTGAACGGAATCCCGCCGTTACCGGGAAGCATATCACTCCTATATACTATATAATAGGAAGTATGTTGTAAGAGGTGGTTAACGAATGCATGAGCTTCGTCCTGTTACAGGACGGGGCTTTTTTTGATACTATTCAGGAAAGCATCGAAGATGCGATTTTGTGAACGAGGTGCTGAATAGTATGATGCTGTAATAAGAAAAGAAAGGAAGCGCACTATGTACAAGCAGGTACCCACAAGCCTGAATTTTGTAGACCGCGAGAAAGCAGTCGAGAAATTCTGGGAAGACAACGACATTTTCAAAAAAAGTATGGAGCATCGTAAGGAAGGCGAAACCTATACCTTCTACGACGGACCGCCTACCGCTAACGGTAAGCCTCACATCGGTCATGTAGAGACCCGTACCATCAAGGATATGATTCCCAGATACCGTACCATGAAGGGATATATGGTTCCCCGTAAAGCCGGCTGGGATACTCACGGACTTCCCGTAGAACTGGAAGTCGAGAAGATGCTGGGTCTGGACGGCAAGGAGCAGATCGAGGAATACGGTCTGGCACCTTTCATTGACAAATGTAAAGAGAGCGTCTGGAAATATAAGGGAATGTGGGAAGATTTCTCCCGTACCGTTGGTTTCTGGGCGGACATGGATAACCCTTATGTTACCTATGATGACAATTTCATCGAGTCCGAGTGGTGGGCACTGAAGACCATCTGGGACAAGGGTCTGTTGTACAAGGGCTTCAAGATTGTTCCCTACTGCCCTCGCTGCGGAACCCCGCTGTCCAGTCACGAAGTGGCACAGGGCTATAAGGCAGTCAAAGAGCGCTCCGCTATCGTACGTTTCAAGGTAAAGGGCGAGGATGCATATTTCCTGGCATGGACCACAACTCCCTGGACCCTTCCTTCCAACGTTGCACTGTGCGTGAATCCGGAGGAGACCTACCTGAAGGTGAAGGCTGCTGACGGTTATACCTATTATATTGCAAAGGCATTGGCAGACAAGGTACTGGGCAGCCTGGCAGAAGAAGGTAAAGCAGCTTACGAAGTACTGGAGACTTATGTTGGTAAGGATCTGGAGTACAAGGAGTATGAGCCTCTGTACAAGTGTGCGGGAGATGCCGCTGAGAAGCAGAAGAAAAAGGCACATTTCGTGACCTGCGATGATTATGTAACCATGACCGATGGTACCGGTATCGTTCATATCGCTCCTGCTTTCGGTGAAGACGACAGCCGTATCGGACGCAACTATGAGTTGCCTTTCGTACAGTTCGTAGACGGCAAGGGTGACCTGACCGCAGAGACTCCTTATGCCGGTAAATTTGTAAAGGATGCAGATCCTCTGGTATTAAAGGATCTGGACGCAGAGGGCAAGCTGTTCGATGCACCGAAGTTCGAGCATGATTATCCTTTCTGCTGGAGATGTGATACTCCGCTGATCTACTATGCAAGAGAGTCCTGGTTCATCAAGATGACCGCTGTGAAGGATGATCTGGTACGTAATAATAAGACCATCAACTGGATCCCCGCTTCCATCGGTGAGGGACGTTTCGGCAACTGGCTGGAGAATATTCAGGACTGGGGCGTATCCCGTAACCGTTACTGGGGTACTCCGTTAAATATCTGGGAGTGCGAATGCGGACACCAGCATTCCATCGGCAGCCGTGAAGAGCTGTACAAGATGAGCGGCAATGAGAAGGCGAAGACCGTAGAATTCCATCGTCCATATATCGACGAGATCACCATCACCTGCCCCGAGTGCGGCAGGCAGATGAAGCGTGTTCCCGAGGTGATCGACTGCTGGTTCGATTCCGGAGCAATGCCTTTCGCACAGCATCATTACCCGTTTGAGAATAAGGAACTGTTCGAGCAGCAGTTCCCTGCCAACTTTATCTCCGAGGCAGTGGACCAGACCCGTGGATGGTTCTATTCACTCTTGGCAGAGTCCACCCTGCTCTTCAACAAGGCTCCTTACAAGAACGTTATCGTTATGGGCCACGTACAGGATGAGAACGGCCAGAAGATGAGTAAGAGTAAGGGCAATGCAGTAGATCCTTTCAACGCACTGGAGACCTACGGTGCAGATGCCATCCGTTGGTATTTCTACACCAGTTCCGCACCCTGGCTGCCGAAGAGATTCTCCGGCAAGGCCGTACAGGAAGGACAGCGTAAGTTCATGGGTACTCTGTGGAACACCTACGCATTCTTCGTACTGTATGCGAATATTGACAATTTTGATGCGTCCAAATATACACTGGAATACGACAAACTGCCCGTAATGGATAAGTGGCTGCTGTCCAAGCTGAACTCTACCGTTGCAGAAGTAGACAGCAATCTGGACCAGTACCGTATCCCAGAGGCTGCCAAGGCTCTGCAGGACTTCGTCGATGAGATGAGTAACTGGTATGTAAGACGCAGCCGTGAGCGTTTCTGGGCAAAGGGCATGGAGCAGGATAAGATCAATGCCTACATGACGCTGTACACCGCACTGGTGAACATCTGTAAGGCAGCCGCACCCATGATCCCCTTCATGACCGAGGATATTTACCAGAATCTGGTAAGAAGCAATGATGCATCCGCTCCCGAGAGTATCCATCTGTGTGACTTCCCTGTAGTCAACAAGGATCACATCGACAAGAAGCTGGAAGAGGATATGGAGGATGTACTGGATGCTGTCGTTATGGGACGTGCGTGCCGTAACGAGGCTGCCATCAAGAACCGTCAGCCCATCAGCAGAATGTATATCAAGGCAGATTTCACCTTAAGTGAGTTCTACCAGGAGATCATTGAGGATGAGTTAAACGTCAAGGAAGTGGTATTCACCGATGACGTACGTGACTTTACTTCCTATACCTTCAAGCCTCAGCTGCGTACCGTAGGACCTAAATATGGCAAACAGTTAGGCGGCATCCAGAAGCACCTGGCTGCACTGGACGGCAACGCAGCCATGGATGAACTGAATGCAGACGGCGCATTAAAGTTCGATGTAGACGGTGTGGCTGTGGAACTGACCAAGGACGATCTGCTGATCGACATGGCACAGAAGGAAGGCTATGTATCTCAGGAGGACAATAAGATGACCGTTGTGCTGGATACCAACCTGACACCGGAACTGGTAGAGGAAGGCTTCGTATACGAGATCATCAGCAAGATCCAGACCATGCGTAAGGAGAGCGGCTTCGAAGTGACTGATCACATCCGCGTATCCATCAACGGCAACGACAGGCTGTCCGAGATCGCCCGGAAGAACAAAGACGCCATCAGCGGAAAGGTTCTGGCAGACGAACTGACAAGTGGTGCGGAATATGCCGTATCCAAGGAATGGAACATCAATGGCGAGAACGCAGTGATCGCTGTGGAGAGAGTATAAAAGTTCTGCAATAAAATGCCGGAATAAAGAGATTCTGTGGTTTTCCCAACGGGGAGGACCGCGGAATCTTTTCTGTTTCGGAAAAACATTTACGAAACTTACGAAAACCTACGAAAACAGTTGGAATGCGCCTGGAAGTTTGTTATAATATTACCTATATTTGGTTAAGAATATGGATGAAATCATAACGCTATCCGGTGCGGAATATCTTGAGAAGAGTACAGTACCGGAGAGGCAATGGAGAGGAGAACACAGGTGAAAAAATCAGTAGCAGCCAGCGAGAAGCCGGTAAAGGCAAAAGAGTTCGACAAGGAGCTCTTCAAGAGAAGTGTGGAATATAATGTGCGCACCCTGTATCGTAAGAATCTGGAAGAAGCAGATGCACAGCAGATCTTCCAGGCAGTATCTTATGCGATCAAGGATCGTATCGTAGAGAACTGGATGGAGACCCAGAAGGCATATGAGAAGGAAGATCCCAAGATGGTCTACTACATGTCCATGGAGTTCCTGATGGGAAGAGCACTGGGTAATAACCTGATCAACTTAAAGGCATATAAGCCCGTAGCAGAAGCTTTGGAAGAACTGGGACTGGATCTGAACCTGATCGAAGACCAGGAGCCGGATGCAGCACTGGGTAACGGTGGTCTGGGACGTCTGGCAGCATGTTTCCTGGATTCCCTGGCAACGCTGGGATATCCCGCATACGGCTGCGGTATCCGTTATCGTTATGGCATGTTCAAGCAGGAAATCCGCGACGGTTATCAGGTAGAGGTTCCCGATAACTGGCTGATGAACGGCAATCCTTTTGAATTGCGCAGACCCGAATACGCCAAGATCGTAAAGTTCGGCGGTTATGTCAGCGTACACACCGATGAGAATGGCAGAAATGTATTTACCCAGGAAGGTTATCAGTCTGTTAAGGCAATTCCGTTTGATTTCCCCATCGTGGGTTATGGCAATGGCATTGTAAACACCCTGCGTATCTGGGATGCGGAGCCTGTAGAGTGCTTCCAGCTGGATTCTTTTGACAAGGGTGACTACCAGAAGGCGGTAGAGCAGGAGAACCTGGCACGTAATATCGTAGAGGTTCTGTATCCCAACGACAATCACTATGCAGGTAAGGAGCTGCGTCTGAAGCAGCAGTACTTCTTCATCTCTGCATCCGTACAGGAAGCTGTAGAGAAGTACATGAGAAAGCATGACGATATCCATAAATTCCATGAGAAGGTTACGTTCCAGCTGAACGATACCCATCCTACTGTAGCAATCGCAGAGCTGATGCGTGTGCTGATGGATGACTATTATCTGACCTGGGAAGAAGCATGGGAGATCACCACAAAGACCTGCGCTTACACCAACCATACCATTATGGCGGAAGCGTTGGAGAAATGGCCCATCGAACTGTTCTCCAGACTGCTTCCCAGAATCTACCAGATCGTAGAGGAGATCAACCGCAGATTCGTTCTGGATATCCAGCAGAAGTACAGCAATGTACCCGGCGTGGATGTACAGGAGAAGATCCGTAAGATGGCGATCATCTACGACGGACAGGTGAAGATGGCAAATATGGCAATCGTCTCCGGCTACTCTGTCAACGGTGTGGCAAGACTGCATACCGAGATCCTGGAGAAGCAGGAGCTGAAGGACTTCTACGAGATGTTCCCGGAGCGCTTCAACAATAAGACCAACGGTATCACCCAGAGACGTTTCCTGTTGCATGCGAACCCGCTGTTAGCTGACTGGGTAACGGCTCACGTAGGTGACGACTGGATCACCGATCTGCCGCAGATCTCCCGCCTGAAGGTATATGCGGATGACAAAAAGGCACAGCAGGAATTCATGAACATTAAGTACCAGAATAAAGTACGTCTGGCAAAATACATTTTAGAGCACAATGGTATCGAAGTAGATCCCAGATCCATCTTCGATGTACAGGTAAAGCGTCTGCATGAGTACAAGAGACAGCTGCTCAATATTCTGCATGTAATGCACCTGTATAACGAACTGAAGGAGCATCCGGAACTGGATTTCTACCCCAGAACCTTTATCTTCGGCGCGAAGGCAGCAGCCGGTTACCGTAACGCAAAGCTGACCATCAAGCTGATCAACTCCGTAGCGGATGTGGTGAACAACGATCCCGCCATCAATGGCAAGATCAAGGTTGTATTTATCGAGAACTACAACGTATCCAACGCAGAGATCATCTTTGCGGCAGCAGATGTCTCCGAGCAGATTTCTACCGCAAGTAAGGAAGCGTCCGGTACCGGTAACATGAAGTTCATGCTGAACGGTGCCCTGACTCTGGGAACCATGGACGGTGCCAATGTGGAGATTGTAGAAGAAGTGGGCGAGGAGAATGCATTCATCTTCGGTCTGTCCGCACAGGAAGTTATCAACTATGAGAATCATGGCGGATATGATCCCATGGAGATATTCAACAACGATCAGGATGTCCGCAAGGTACTGATGCAGCTGATCAACGGAACCTTTGCACCGGGAGATCCCGAACTGTTCCGTCCGCTGTACAACTCTCTGCTGAATACCCAGTGCACCGCCAAGGCAGACACCTACTTCATCCTCAAGGACTTCAAGTCCTACGCAGAGGCACAGAAGAGAGTAGAAGCCGCTTACCGCGACGAAGACAACTGGGCTAAGAGCGCTATCCTCAATGTGGCATGCTCTGGCAAGTTCACCTCCGACAGAACCATCCAGCAGTATGTGGATGAGATCTGGCATCTGGATAAAGTGGTACTGAAGTAAATGGAAAGTTAGTAAAGAAATGCTATCAAATCCCCGTAGCCCTTGGCAAGGTATAAGAAACGCGGCACGCTCGTACTTTAGTACGATGCGCTCCTGTCGCAGAGCGTAGCGGTACATAAGCGGTCACAATACGACCGCAATGCGTCCCTTGGGACGCTATGGTACCGACGTCTGCTTACGGCACTGCTTATTCTTATACCCAGCCGGGGCTACTGGTTTTTTTGAAAGCTTTCCAAAACGCAGAACTCCCGGCGTATGCGGTGCCATGTCGAAGATGTTTGTCGGAGGATGTTGATATTTTCTAGAAAAGTGCTGAAAGGCAGGGGGAAAGCGGACACGATGTCCGCGTCAGCCGATTGTCGACATGGATGTCGACTGTAGGCGGCCCCGTCATGACGAGAACTACTCATCACTTTTCGTAGAAAATTCACATCCGGAGACCTTACATCGAGACATGTGTATCGCATGCTCCGGGAGTTCGTTGATTTTGCCAATGTATTTAACTAACTTTCTATTTAATTCCCGACCCGATGCAATGTCACATCATCCAGAGTTCCCCAGCTGTTCTTATTACATTGATATCTCACACCAATGGTCAGGGAGCCGTCGGTGACTTTGATACCGGAGACGGTGGGATTCTGCCAGTCGGCATAGGTGGTGAGCATAAAAGGCACTGTCAGCTCCTTGCCGTCTACGACAGCATACAGCTCCATGGAAGCATCCGCTGCCAGGTCACCGCCCTGCGAGAAAGCGGACAATTCATAAGTACCGGGTTCCAGATCTGTGAAGCTCTGCTCAATGGAAAAGTCCATATCGGAGGTACCGGACCAGAAGTGGAAAGCCACCTCACCGCTGTGGGCATCGGCAGCTTTGACCTGATAGTCGGTGGGATTCGTTTCACCGGAGTATGTTACAGTCCACATAGAAGTATCAGCATCCTCAAAGCCGGGATTCTGTACATAATTGCCCCGTTCTACCGTGACAATGGCAGTAACTTCCGTACCTTCATCCAGAGATCCGGCAACTGTGAACGCTCCGCCGTTTTCCGTGTCGATGGCGGCAATATCTTCAGCATCCCAGGTGACAGGAACCTGTTCTTCGGAACGATCGTTATAGATGATACTTACGGTATCCGGAAGCTTGACTTCCGCACCGATATTGCAGGACACCACTATTTCGGGGATGGTGTCTATCGCCAGAGGAGCAGTGGCTCCGTACTTCAGATATTTAAATATATTTAGGGAGGCCAGAGGATGTCCGGTGAAGTCGAACATGGCCTGATTGTCCCAGGAGCTTCCGCCGTAATACTGTCCGGCATCCTTTGGATCATAACCGCCTGCATAACTGCTGGCCCAACCGCTGCCGTATTTTTCCCAGATGGCAGAATTATCAGCATCGGCGGGACCGACCGGGATCCAGGTACCTTCCCAGTAGAAGATGCCTTCGGCACCGGCCTCGCTGGCAGCCGCACAGGCATCCCGCACTTCGTTGGCCTGCCCCTGTACGCTGGCTGAATATCCTTCGGCCAGATCATCGGTTCCTTTAATGCTGTTGGCAGAGCCATCGCCGTCTTCCGAAGTATAACAGTAAGCGTTTTCCGCTACATATACCTTTTTGCCATAAGTATCACGGACATGGATAATGGCATTTTTCAGATCTTCCATCGTGCCGTGCCAGTAAGGATAGAAGGAAAGTCCCACAATATCATAGTCGATCTCCTTTACCTGTAGGCCGGTCAGTAGTGTGTCCAGTTTTTTCATATCATCGATGTTGGTGTAATGTACAGCCACCAGAATATCTTTTCCGGAAGCAGTGGCAGCATCCCTGACAGCCTTACTGCCGGAGGCCAACAGTTTTCGAACGTTTGATGCATCTGTCTCTCCACACATGCCGTTGTTGATCTCGTTGCCCACCTGTACCATACCGACGTCCACACCGGCATCCAGAATCTGCGTCAGGTTTTCCAGAGTGAAGTTATAGAGAGCGTCGGATTTTTCTTCGATATCCATACCTTCCCAGGCCTTTGGAACGAACTGCTTCTTGGGATCTGCCCAGAAATCGGAATAATGGAAATCAATGCAGACTTTCATGCCATACTGCGTGGCACGTTGTCCCAGAGTGATGGCAGTCGCCACGTCATTGTTGCCGCCACCGTAACCGTTGCCGTTCTCATCATAGGGATCGTTCCAGACCCGGAGACGGATATAGTTCACACCAGCCTGTGCCAGCGTCATGAACACATCCTGCTCTTCTCCGTCAAAGTTATAATATTTCACGCCACTGTTTTCCAGAGCCAATACTGCGGATACGTCCATACCACGGTAAAAATCATCGGAAATGCCGTCCACCGGCTCCACATAAATTGTAGACTCCTCCGGCCCCTCCGGCTGGGAAAAAGTGGTGACATCCGTGGCATCTGCAGTAGCGGTAACTGCGGATTCTGCCACTGTATCTGCGATTTCCAGATCCTGACTGCCGCATCCGGGCAGCCCGCCCATGACCAGTCCCGCACTGAGATACAGAGTCAACAGCCGTGTACGTAATTGCTTGCTAAAATGTTGCATAAGTAATCCTCCCACAAAACATAATTGCACAACCGCTTGTGCATATATATTATAGCATATTATCATCCATCAAAGATAAAATGTAACAAAAAGTGCGCAATAATTTCGAAGATTATTGCGCAAAACATTTGTTTTAAATACCAGAAGCAGGGAATCGTAGATGTATTATTGGAATTGAACAAAGCATTGACCGGGCAGCGGTGCAGAGCAGGAACGCGCCAGACTGTCCACCTTGATTGCCCGCATGGATGCTGCAGGGGAGGGAGATCAGGTCGCCCGTTTGCAGGATCCGGAATTCGTACAGGAAATGTTAAAAAAATATGATTTGTAAAAGCTTCTGTGAAGAAGCCGGACCATAAAAATACGCCATGGGGAAGGAATCCTTCTCAATGGCGTGTTTTATTACAAGGCATTATACAAACAATTCGATCACAAACACCAGCACACAGCAGATCACGGATACCGGAAACAGTCCGGCACCGAGCCATGCGGCGATGATACCGGCAATGAGTGCCACCAGTCCGGAAATGGGGGTCTGGGTAGCATGGATGATGGCCGGGAAGGTCATGACGGCCAGCGTCACGTAAGGTACATAGTACAAAAAGGACTGAATAAACTGATTCTTGATGGGTTTACGGATCAGTGTCAGGGGTAAGACACGGATCGTATAGGAGACAGCCGCCATAACAGCAATATAAATATAATTATTCATTTACGTGGTCTCCTTTCTGTACAGATTCTCCGTTTTCCGCAGGAACGGCTTCCTCTGCACCCTGCTTCACCGGGAACAGGATTGCTGCAGCACCGGAGATGATCACGGTCAACAGGATGGTTCTCGTACCTTCTGACAGGGAAGAAATCCCAGGCAGATAGTTGCAGGCAAAGCTCAGTGCGAAGCTGATTGCTACCAGAGCTGCCACGATCTTACTTTTTCTGGCAGGCGGAATGATAATGGCCAGAAACATTCCGTATAACGCAACACTCAGGGCGCTGACAGCACGAAGAGGCAGCGCATTTCCGGCGATGATACCGCAGGCGGTTCCTCCGGCCCAGGCGGGCGCTGCCAACAGGATCGCACCGTAGGTATAGTACGGATTCAGGATACCCGGCCGGGCAATGGTAATGCCGAACAACTCATCGGTGACATCGTAAGCAATGATCAGACGGTGGAAAAAGGGCGTGCTGGGAGAAAATTTCTGGGCCAGCGCACAACTCATGAGTAGATATCTGGCATTGGCAATCAACGTGATGATCGCCACTTCCAGATATGTGGCCTGTGCCGCAATCAGGGTAAAGGCTGCATATTCTCCGGCGGAAGCGTTATTTAACAGGCTTGCCAGAAAACCCTGCATGGGGGTAAAGCCTGCATGTCTTGCGGCAATTCCCAAAGAAAATGATACTGCGAAATATCCCAGAGCAATGGGAAAGCCGTCGCGGATACCGTCGCAGAAGACTTTCCTGCTGAATTTATCATTCATAATTATGATTCCCTCATCTTTCTGTAAGGCGTCTTTTGACGCACATCACCTATTATAACGCACATTTTCAAAGGAGAAAAGGATGAAAATTAATGAGATAGGTACAGAACAGGAGTATATTTCTGCTTTTTTCACATAAATATGCAATAAGGAAGTTTTAACGGTGGATGACGGATGAAAATCAAATGGAGACAGTGGAAAATCATAATGACCGCAGTACTGGGGGCATTGCTGCTCACAGGCTGCGGTCTGCTTTCGAAAGAGAATGTGAAACTCAGAGATCTGGATTTTACGGTACTCAGTGAAGAAAAAATTCCCGAGGAATTAAAGACTGTAATCGCTGAAAAAGGAACGGAGCCATTTCAGCTGACCTACAGTGATAATCAGAACCTCTATATCAGTATTGGTTACGGTGAGCAGAAGACCGGTGGGTACAGCATTGCTGTGGATGCCCTGTATCTGACGGACGATGCCATTCATGTCAGCACCAGCCTCTTAGGCCCGGATATCACCGGACAAAAGGAAGGCGCAGGGAAACCCTCCACGCCTTACATTGTGTTAAAAACAGAACTTCTGGATAAAACCGTGCTTTATGATTAAACGAATGGTTCTTACAGATCCATCAAAATCTCCCGGCGCCGCCAGCTGATAAAACCATACATATCATTGAAAAAGAAGATGGTGAAATTCACTACAACGGGGATGTATGCCGGGTTTTCCAGGGAAGCCAGCGTCCACAGGATCCATTCCTTTTTTGTAAAATTTTTAAATGGATTTTTCAATTTTTTATCCTCCTGAAATATGATTTAGTTGCCAGCAACAGACTCATTTTCAGGATCCAGGATTGGCAGATTACGCTGACAGCGTTCCCGCAGATAACTGCAGAAAGTAGCGGTAGCCCGGCTCTGACTGCGGCTTTTGTCCCACAGCATTTTTACTTCGCGGGACGGTAGAGGCACATTTAAGGTCAGCGGAACGAGACTGTCGTTTTCAAAAAAGGGAGCTGCCAGAGGCTCCGGCACGAAGCCTACTCCCAGATTGTTCTGGAGCAGAGGGATGACCAGATCGGCGGTAGCTACTTCCATGGCGGGTTCGTAGTCCAGATGCTGTTCAATAAATACCTTCCGGTAATATTCATAGCTGGCGGTGCCGTATCCCAGACCAATGATGGAATGGAGCCGGAATTCTTTCAGCGTCATGGGACGATCAGACAAGGCGGCATAGTCGGGGCCGCCGGCGGGAACCTCCCGGAAAGTCAGCAGATCTTCGCAGGCCAGAGCATCATGAAGTTCAAAAGGGGTTGTCACAACAGCCAGATCCAGCCGGCCGTTCTGCAGAGATTTCAGAATCTCCGGAGTGGTATTGTTCTGGATACGTATTTTGATCTCCGGATAGCCAGTCTGGAAATCATGGAGATTCTGTAACAGAAATAAATGCAGGGCGGTCTCGGTGACACCCAGTTCAATGGTGCCGCTGCACACGTTTTTGTTCCGGCACAGTTCGGCTTCCGCATCCAACAGATGTTGACAGGCGATGGCAACATGGGCATAGAGCCGTTTTCCCTCTTCGGTCAGCTTCAGTCCCCGGGGTTCCCGGAGAAATAAACGGCAGTCCAGCTGATCCTCCAGAATATGAATAATCCGGGTCACATTAGGCTGGCTGCTTTTTAAGACCATGGCAGCCTTGGTGATATTTTCGTATTTTGCGACATAATAGAAAATCTTGTAATATTCAAAACTAATATCCATATAAAAATGATATGCCTCACATATAAACTATATATTTTTAGTATCCGTGTGGATATAGTATAATACGCGGTTGAAAAAAAGTAAACAGAGGAGAAAAGGATATGCGACATTTGATTGATTCACTGGACCTGTCGGTAGCGGAGACGCAGGAAATCTTAGACCTGGCAGACCGGATTGCTGCCGATTCCGCTGCATATGCTCATTGTGCAGATGGAAAAATACTGGCAACCTTATTTTACGAGCCCAGCACACGTACCAGATTATCTTTTGAGACGGCTATGCTGAACCTTGGCGGCAGAACATTGGGATTTGCCGGTGCGGAACAGTGCAGTGCCACGAAAGGTGAGACGGTGGCAGATACCGCACGGGTGGTCAGCTGCTATGCAGATATCATTGCCATGCGGCATCCGAAAGAGGGAGCACCGCTCCGAGCTTCCATGTATTCCCGGATTCCGGTGATCAATGCCGGGGACGGAGGACATAACCACCCGACCCAGACCATGATCGATCTGCTGACCATAAGACAGCGCAAAGGACACTTGGATCATCTGAAGATTGGCTTTTGCGGTGACTTGAAATTCGGCAGAACCGTACACTCTCTGGTGAATAGTCTGGTGCGCTATCCGGGCAATGAATTTTATTTCATTTCTCCGGAGGAACTGAAGGTTCCGGAATATCTGATCGAGGATACTCTGAAACCGGCCAAAGCCCCCTACCATGAGGTATCCAGCCTGGAGGAGACGCTGCCAGAGCTGGATGTGCTTTACATGACCAGAGTTCAGAAGGAACGTTTTTTCAATGAGGAAGATTATATCCGGTTAAAAGATATCTACATTTTGGATCAGGAGAAACTGAATCTGGCGAAAGCGGACATGCCGGTTCTTCATCCGCTCCCAAGAGTGGACGAGATCGCACCGGAAGTGGATGCAGATCCGAGAGCAGCGTATTTTCAGCAGGTATTGAATGGTAAATTTATCCGTATGGCATTGATCTTAAGTCTGTTAGACCTTACGGATCCTGTGACGGGAAAGAAGGTGTTTTTATGTTAAACGTAGAATCCATTCAGAATGGTGTTGTGATCGATCATATTCCCGCGGGAAAGGGAATGGACATCTACAGATTGCTGGAATTGGAATCCAAGACGCAGTCTGTAGCATTGCTGCAATCGGTGAAAAGCCAGAAATACGGCTGCAAGGATCTGATCAAGATTGAGGGCGAGACGTTGCCGGAGCGGTTGGATATTCTGGGATATCTGGACAGTCAGATCACACTGATCGTGATCCGGGACGGAAAAGTTGCAAAAAAGTATCATCCGGTTCCTCCACAAAGACTGGTTAATGTGATAAAATGTAAAAATCCCCGTTGTATTACCAGTATAGAGACGAATTGTGACCACATATTTGAACTGTCACCTTCCGGAAGATATCGTTGCCTGTACTGTAATCAGGAGATGCCTGTAGGAAGGTAATTGTATGTATCGGAGACAGAATCTGCAGGTTACTGAAAGGAATGAGAATTACTATGCAACGTAAATTACACGGACAAATGTCAGAGTCGTTTCTGATTGCTGGAATTTTGTCAATTTCCGGCGGATTACAGGATGCTTATACTTATATGTACCGTGGCAAGGTATTCGCCAATGCCCAGACCGGTAATATCGTGTTGCTGGCCCAGAATCTGGTAGACCGGAACTGGTCCGTGGCGCTTCGGTATTTTTCCCCGCTTTTGTTCTTCGCGTTGGGAGTAGCGGCAGCGGAGTGCATCCATATGCGATATCAGAAGGCTCAGAGGATCCACTGGCGGCAGCTGGTGCTTGCTATAGAGATTCTGTTGCTGTTTGCCGTGGGATTTTTCCCGAATGAGATGGATCTGCTGGCCAATGCCATGGTATCTTTCGCCTGCGCCATGCAGGTACAGGCTTTCCGCAAGGTGAACGGTTATGCTTTTGCCAGTACCATGTGTATCGGTAATCTGCGCAGCGGCATGGAATCCCTGTGTGCCTATGGGAAGACGAAGGACAAAAAAATCTTACGGAAATCCGGCAATTATTTTGGAATCATTTTCCTGTTTGCCGTTGGTGCGGCGCTGGGCGGACATATGATCGGCTACATAGGGGCGAGGACCATCTGGATCTCCTGCATCATATTACTGATCAGCTTCCTGTGTATGTTCATTAAAGAAGAAAAGAAGGAACATCCCGAGATCGTACAGGAGGAACGGGAGATTCGTGAAAATCTGCAAAACATCCGCAAAGAAGCAAAAGATGTGGAACATATTCTGGAGGATGATATCCGTTCCCAGATTGAGAAGAAAAAGTAAAAAAACTGCAACGAAAAATATTACAGTGCTTTTACATCGTCCCGTAAAGCACCGGTCATCTCCTGGACAAAAGTGGTCTGGGAGGAGATCTCTTCCGCTACGACGGCGAATCCGCGGCTATGTTCTCAGGCACGGGTCGTCTCGATGGAAGCATTCAGGGACAGAAGATTGGTTTTTCACACCGCAGTATGGCCTTGCTGACATGGTAAAAAATCGGCCAGAACCGATGAAATTTGCCGGCTTCCGGTATCATGGACGAAAGGCTGCGATGAAAAAAGTTTCACAGCGATATACCGAATTTCTGCAGGTCTACTTTATTGCCGGTGACCTCGATGCCGTCGGCCCGGAGGCGGTTGGCCTGTTCGTTGGAACCGCCGAAGGCAAAGGCACCGGAGAGTTCCCCTTTGGAATTGACCACGCGGTAGCAGGGGATATGGTCGGGATCCGGGTTCTTGTGCAGGGCATTGCCCACGGCCCGGGCCATCTTCGGTTCTCCGGCCATGGCGGCAACCTGACCGTAGGTGGCGACGCAGCCTTTCGGAATCTTTTTGACGGCTTCATAGATCCGCTTCGTAGGACTGTCGGTGACGAGATCATAGCTTTCTGCGATCATGCGCCGGATGTCCTCATCGGGGATCGAACCATCTAAAATAATGGTGTTCCAGTGATCTTTATTCTGATGATATGCGGGAATGACGGAAGAAAAGGTACTGCGCCAGAAGTCCCGCCAGGCAGGATCGGTCTTCACATTCAGATGCAGACAGCCATCCTTTTCATAAGTCCATAGAAAAGCTTTTTTACTGCCCTTCACACGTACCAGCTGCCAGTTGGGATCGTGGAAGGGCATTTCCATATAAGTATTTGGAAAAGACAATCCGTAGTTCAGCGCTTCCTCTCTTGTTTTCATGTCGTCAGACCTCCTTTTTTCTATTATAACACTCTTTTCTTTTCTATGAAAACATGATAAACTTTTCCGAGAAACAGGTCACGAAGGCGGGTGGTAAAAGCCCGGGAATGGAGACAATATGATACTGATACATGATGGCTACATGATCGATCCCAAGTCGGGCAGAGAGGGCAATTATGATATCCTGATCGACGGTGACAAGATTGTAAAGATTGCGGAAAAGATAGAACCGAGGGGCAAAGTGACCCGGATCAATGCGGAAGGGTTATTGGTGGCTCCCGGGCTGGTGGATGTGCATGTGCATTTCCGGGATCCCGGCTTTACGGCAAAGGAAGATATCAACACCGGTGCAGCAGCAGCAGCAAAAGGCGGCGTGACCACAGTGGTACTGATGGCGAACACGAAGCCTGCGGTGGACAGTGAGGAGACGCTGCATTATATCCTGGATAAGGGAGCGAAGACAGGCATTCATGTGACCACCTGCGCCAATGTGACCATGGGGATGCAGGGAAAACAGCTGACGGATATGAAGAAGCTGGCAGTGGCAGGTGCCGTGGGATTCACGGATGACGGAGTGCCCCTGCTGGATGCGGAACTGGTGCGCCATGCCATGGAGATCTCCGCAGAGCTGGACATGCCCATCAGCTTCCATGAAGAAGATCCGAAATATATCGAGAACAACGGTGTGAACCGGGGAAAGGCCAGCGAGTATTACGGTATCGGCGGTTCTGCCAGAGAGGCGGAGATCGCGCTGGTGGAGCGGGACCTGAAGCTGGCAGAAGAGACCGGAGCCTGCATCGACATTCAGCATATCAGCAGCAAGGAAGCGGTGGAGCTGGTGCGTCAGGCCAAAAAGCGCTGCTCCAATATCCACGCGGAAGCCACTCCTCATCATTTTACCCTGACTGAGGATGCCGTGATCAAGTACGGTACACTGGCGAAAATGAATCCGCCCCTGCGGGAGGAAGCGGACCGTCAGGCGGTGATCCGGGGACTGGTGGACGGCACCATCGATATGATCGCTACGGATCATGCACCCCATACTGCGGAGGAAAAAGCAAAGCCGATCACAGAGGCACCCAGCGGCATTACCGGGTTGGAGACGTCTCTGGCGCTGGGCATTACGGAACTGGTGGACAGAGGATATCTGACCATGAAGCAGCTGTTGCGTCTGATGAGTACCAATCCGGCGGCTATGTACCATCTGGATGCCGGATATCTGGCCGAGGACGGCCCGGCGGATGTGATTCTGATCGATACCGCAGCGGAGTTCACTCCGGAGAAATATGCGTCCAAGGCCACGAATACACCGTTTACCGGATGGAATCTGAAGGGTGAAGTGAGGAAGACCATCTGCGGAGGCAGAATCGTATACGAAGCGTAGAGCCCATGGTAGAGAGCACTTATAAGAGCGCTATAGCGTTATAAATAGAAGAGAAAAGGACAATAACATGAAAAAGAAAATCACAGCAACCGTGCTTTCCCAGAAGGAGATCGCACCCAGAATTTTTGACATGTGGATCGCTACAGATCTGGCTGAACAGGCAAAAGCCGGTCAGTTCATCGGCGTATACCCCAAGGACCGGAGCACCTTGCTGCCCCGTCCTATCAGCATCTGTCAGGTAAGCGACAAAAAGGATGCCCTGCGCATTGTGTACCGGATTGCCGGACAGGGCACCGCGGAATTTTCTTCTTATACAGAAGGAGACAGTGTGGAGATTCTGGGAACCTTAGGCAACGGCTTCCCCACAGAGGCAGCGGAAGGCAAAAAAGTATTCCTTATGGGCGGAGGTATCGGTATCCCTCCCATGCTGGAGCTGGCAAGAGAGCTTCCGGCTTCCGCAGAAAAGCAGATCATCGTGGGCTACCGTGATAACCAGCTGTTCTTAAAAGAGGATCTGGAAGAGAACGGAACCGTATATATTGCCACCGAGGATGGCAGTGTCGGCACGAAGGGCAATGTCATGAATGCCATCGAAGAAAATGCATTGCAGGCAGATGTGATCTTCGCGTGCGGACCGATGCCCATGCTCCGTGCGATCAAAAAATATGCGGAAGAAAAAGAAATCAAGGCCTATATCTCTCTGGAAGAGCATATGGCCTGTGGCGTGGGTGCCTGCCTGGGCTGCGTGGTAAAGACCAAAGAAGTGGATCATCATTCTCATGTGCATAATGCGAGAATCTGCACCGATGGCCCCGTATTTGATGCTGAGGAGGTAGAGATCTGATGAATACACAGACAACGATTGCAGGAGTAACTTTCAAAAACCCCGTAATGACAGCATCCGGAACCTTTGGCTCCGGCATGGAATATGAAGAATTCGTAGATCTGAACCGCCTGGGTGCGGTGGTGACCAAGGGTGTAGCCAATGTGCCCTGGCCCGGCAACCCGACCCCTCGTGTGGCAGAAGTATACGGCGGTATGCTCAATGCCATCGGTTTGCAGAACCCCGGCATTGACGTATTCATGGAGAGAGATATTCCTTTCCTGAAAAAATATGATACGAAGATCATTGTGAACGTCTGCGGTAAGACCGTAGAGGATTACGTGGATGTGGTAGAACGACTGGGAGACGAACCGGCAGTCAGCATGCTGGAGATCAATGTATCCTGTCCCAATGTCAAGGAAGGAGCCATTGCGTTCGGACAGAAAGCAGATGCTCTGTACAATATTACTTCCGAACTGAAAAATCATGCAAAACAGCCCATTATCATGAAGCTGAGCCCTAACGTAACGGACATTACGGAGATGGCAAAGGCAGCGGAGGCAGCAGGCGCAGATGCCCTGTCCCTGATCAATACCATCACCGGTATGAAGATCGACATTCACCGCAGAAAATTCGCCATTGCCAACAAGACCGGCGGCATGAGCGGCCCTGCCATCAAACCCATCGCTGTCCGTATGGTCTATCAGGTGGCACAGGCGGTACAGATCCCCATTATCGGTATGGGAGGTATTGCCACGGCGGAGGATGCCATCGAATTTATCCTGGCAGGTGCCAGCGCTGTCAGCGTCGGAGCCATGAATTTTGTGGATCCCTATACTACCGTGAAAGTAGTGGAGGGCATCGAGGATTACATGCGTACCTACCATGTGGAGAATCTGACCGATCTGATCGGTGCAGTGCAGTAAGATACAGAGAACAGAATACGGTATAAGTACACAGAGACCTTCATATATATAGATATATCTGTATATATGGAGGTCTTTTATTGTGGAGCTGATCAAGAGAAATATACATATGGACCGGGTAAAACGATCCACTGTCATACAGTTTACCATGGAGGAGGATCTGAATCTTCCAGAGGATAAACCGGACATCAGTACCCTGAACCTGGAAAAGGGAGAAGTTGTCATCGAGGAGATCCGGCCCGGTACGGATGAGGTGACGGTACGGGGAAAACTGGGTTATGCCATTCTGTATCATACGCAGGAGACAGGGAGCAATCTGGTGCTTTTAAGCGGTGCACTGCCCTTTGAAGAAAAAATTCATATGGAGGGAACGTTGCCGTCAGATACTGTAGCGGTGAATGGAACCGTAGAAGATTTCACGGTAAATATGATCAATTCCCGGAAGCTGAATCTGCAGGCATTGCTGCTTCTCACGGCCCGGATCGAAGAGATTTACGATGAAGAACTGCCCGTGGGAATCCAGGGAGGCAGCGCCGGAGAAGGTGTGGAATACCGGATCTCGCCCATGGAGGTGACGGAGCTTTCCATCTGCAAGAACGATATTTTTCGCAAAAAAGAGGAGATTCCGCTGCCCTCCAGCTATCCGAATATTTACCAGATCCTCTGGAGTAATGTGTCACTGCGGGATGTGGAATTCAAGCCACAGGAAGAGAAACTGGCAGTGCAGGGAGATATTCAGGTCTTCGTTCTCTATGAGGCAGAGGGGGAGGAGCGGTCTATTCGTTCCTATGAGACGACAATTCCGCTGAATGGCACTCTGGAATGTCAGGGATGTCGGGAGGAACTGCTGCCGGATATCCGGTATTCACTGGTAAGACAGGAACACGGACAGCCAGAGCTGACGATCCAGCCGGATCTGGACGGGGAAGAGAGAATCCTGGGGCTGGAATGTGCTCTGGAACTGAATATCCGTCTCTATGAGGAAGAGCAGATCGATATTTTAAGAGATATTTACGGCGTGACAAAAGAAGTGATCCCGGACACCAGAGATGCCAGCCTGCGTCAGTTGCTGGCCAGAATCACAGGCAAGACAAAAGTGACGGATCACAGAAAGACCGATATCGGCTCACCGGTACTGCAGGTGTTGCACAGTGAGGGAATCGTGACGATCGATCATCAGGAGACCACAGAGGAAGGAATCCGCCTGCAGGGCAGCATTGATCTTACGGTGTTGTGCATTACGGAAAATGATGAGACTCCTTATGTGAGTACCAGAGAGCAGATTCCGTATGAATATACCCTGAATGTGCAGGGAGTGACGGGAACGGATCAGGCAGAGGTACACAGTGAACTGGAGCAGCTGCAGGTGAATCTGCTGGAGGGAGAGGAACTGGATGTAAAGGCTGTTCTTTCCTTTTCCACGACCGTGATGAAGAATATTCCGTTAGAAGCCATCGAAGGGGTGGAAGAGCGGGAAATCGACAGTAATGTGCTGGCCGGGCTGCCCAGTGCGGTGATCTATATTGCGGCACCGGGGGATGACCTGTGGAGCATCGGCAGGAAATATCATATGCCGGTGAAGACTGTAAGAGAATTAAACGCGCTGGAAAGCGATGAATTACGCCCGGGGCAGAAGGTGCTGCTGGTAAAAGGTCTGGCCTGATACAGTTCGGAAAAGAAAAACCATGTTGTACATGGATGCGTTCTGTGGCATCGGTACAACATGGTTTTTCTATAGGAAAGTCTGTCGAGAATACGACATTATTCTTCTGTGGTCAGTCCGGCATCTGCTGCCAGCTTGTCGAATTTCTCCATAACAGCATCATAAGTCTTCTGGGAGATCTCGGGAAGAGAACCGCCCCAGGTCTTCTCAGCCTGTGCGTAGCCCTTCTTGAATGCCTCGCGCATGGACTCGATCTTGTCCGGGTCACCGCCGGTCAGAGCATTGGCAAACTGAATGATACGGTCGGAAGTCTGGTTCACACCCCAGTAACCGTCCTCGGCGATATCTGCCTGCGCCTGTGCCTTGGTAGCAGGATCTACGGTGAAATTACCGGAACGTAAAAAGGACCAGATGTCATTGGCATTGCCGTAGGTGTTAGCCTGCTTGCCCATCATCTGTTCTACCAGAGAACGAAGCTGACTGGCACGGTTTTCCGCATCTGCCTTTAATTTGTTGACCAGATTGGTATCCGGTGTATAGGTTTTCTTCGTGGAAGAAGTCTTGGCAGCGGTGCTGTGCTCATAGATGACACCGGTATCTTCCGCGGTAGTTGTAGTTTTTGCTTCCTTTGCGGAAGTTTTCTCTTTTGCTGCACTTGTGCTGTGATAGCTGTAGGCTGCAGCGGCCTGGGTTGATGTAACTCCGTTTACGCTCATAGTTTCCTCTTTTCCGGTACGGTTCTGCTGTCCGTACCTGTTGTCATCCTTGACTATACATGTTTTAACCTTCTGAGGGTTTTTGGTTTCACCTGTTATATCGTCCCCGGACAGAGGATACTTTAGAGGATTTAGAGAAAAACAGTGGAAAAATCCATGGAAAGAACCGCACTCCATTGACAAAATACGCAGGATTGTATAAAATTAAGTACAATTATTGTATACACGCTATTCAGAGGCATGTAGTTTTGGAATAGCGCCCTAACGTATTGGAGACAAAAATGAACGAATATCGGATAAAAGCGTATGCCAAGATCAATCTGGGGCTGGATGTGGTCAGAAGACTGGAGAATGGTTACCATGAAGTGAAGATGGTCATGCAGACTGTAGGAATCTATGATGTGCTGGACTTTGAGAGAACAGACGGTGGGATCGTGATAACCACAGATTCCGGTGAACTGCCTACGGATGAGAATAATCTGATCTACAAAGCGGCAAAACTGATGATGGAGACTTATCCTATCAGTGGAGGCGTGAAGATCCATCTGGAGAAGCATATTCCCATAGCAGCGGGCATGGCCGGCGGCAGTACGGATGCAGCAGCTACCTTAAAAGGAATGAACCGTCTGTTTGATCTTGGGTGCACACTGAAGGACCTGATGGAACTGGGGGTGAAGATCGGTGCGGATGTTCCCTATTGCGTCATGGGCGGAACGGCGCTGGCTGAGGGAATCGGCGAGAAACTGACACCGCTTGCTCCGGCACCGGACTGCTATGTACTGGTGGCAAAGCCCGATATCAATGTTTCCACCAAATACGTGTATGAACATCTGGATGCTCAGGAGATCGTGAAACATCCTGATATTGACGGTATGGTGGAAGCCATCGCTGAGGAAAGCTTACAGGGAATCCTGGACCGGATGGAAAATGTGCTGGAGACGGTAACCGTCAGTGCATATCCTATAATCCAGACGATCAAGGACCGTATGAAGGAACTGGGAGCCATCAACAGTCTGATGAGCGGAAGCGGTCCCACGGTATTCGGTATTTTTGTAGAGAAGGACATGGCCCGCAGGGCATATGATAAATTAGAGGAGGAACAGCTGGCAAAGCAGATTTTCCTGACGGAATTTTGTGAGTAATGCCAGAGTAGAGGTATGCAGGATAATTTACAGGTGACAATGGATGAATTTCTGCCACTCAGAGATGTGGTGTTCAATACTTTGCGTCAGGCCATTCTGACGGGGGAACTGAAGCCGGGAGAACGACTGATGGAAATCCATCTTGCCAACAAGCTGGGAGTCAGTCGTACGCCGATCCGGGAAGCCATCCGTAAGCTGGAACTGGAGGGACTGGTGACCATGATCCCCAGAAGAGGAGCAGAAGTGGCTCAGATCACGGAGAAGAGCATGAACGATGTCCTGGAGGTCCGCAGGGCCATGGATGCGCTCTGCGTGGAGCTGGCGTGTGACCGGATCACTCCGGAGGAATTACAGGATCTGAAAAAGGCCTGCGATACCTTTGAAGCGGCTGTGAAGACCGATGACATTAAACAGATCGCACAGGCGGATGTGGCATTGCATGACATCATTGTACAGGCCACGGGGAACCAGCGCCTGATCCAGCTGGTCAACAACCTGTCCGAGCAGATGTACCGTTATCGTTTTGAGTATATCAAGGATTTCAGCCAGCATGAGCGCCTGGTGGAGGAACACAAGGTCATCTATGAGAGCATCGTGAAAAAGGATAAGGAAACGGCATCCAATATGGCCAAGGTGCATATAGATAATCAGAAAAAGGCGATCATCCGCCAGATCCGTCTGGAACGGGAGAAAAATAAATAGATTTCAAAAGTATAATCTGTCCGGAAAGCGGTAATGATTTCCATAGAACCGAAACGGTAATTTATGGAAAGAGGAATGCTGATGGATAGATTATATGTTTCTTATGAAAAATATCGCAGGATGATTGCAGAAAAGAAAATATTACACCGGCTGGTGCAGGGAGTCCGGATACTGACTGTGGCACTGGCCTGTTACGGCTGGTGGGGCGTGATCTACCCGGAGCTTACGATGCTGCCGTCCACCTATGAGATCGTATACGAGGAGACGGAAGCCACGGAGGCAGAGACTGTACAGACCGGTCCGGAAGTGGTAGAATGGAATTCCGACAGCCAGATCTATTGGAAGATTCTGGAGGCGGATCCGGAGCAGATCCGGTTCAAGAGCAGACTGCTTACGATGTTAAAAAAATAAAAGGAGAAATCCCATGTATCAGGAGAATGTTACTGCGCTGAAAAAGGATGCCCCCATCGGGGTATTCGATTCCGGTATCGGCGGACTGACCGTTGCCCGGGAGATCATGCGGCAGATTCCCAATGAGAAGATCATATATTTCGGAGATACGGCAAGAATGCCCTACGGCAGTAAGTCCAAGGAGACGGTGACCCGCTTTTCAAAGCAGATCGTGCGGTTTCTGGAGACTTTTCAGGTGAAGACTATTGTGGTGGCCTGTAATACGGCGAGTGCCTATGCACTGGATGAACTGGAAAAAGAGATCGATGTTCCGATCATCGGTGTAATCAAGCCGGGAGCCAGAACCGCGGCGGAGGTGACACGCAACGGCCGCATCGGCGTGATTGCCACCGAAGCTACCATTGGCAGCCAGATGTACAACAAATACATACAGGAACTGAATAAAGATGTTACGATCTACGGCAAGGCCTGCCCGCTGTTCGTACCTTTAGTGGAAGAAGGCCTGTGGGAAGATCCCGTGACTGATGAGATCGCAAAGCGTTATCTGTCAGAGTTGATTGATATTGACATCGATACCCTGATTCTGGGGTGTACCCATTATCCGCTGATCCGTTCCACGGTGGGACGTGTCATGGGAGATCAGGTGACGCTGGTGAATCCGGCATACGAGACAGCCAGAGAACTGAAGGGACTGTTACAGCATTATCATATTCTCAATGATGAGGAGCCGCATCTGGGAGAGAACAAGTACCAGTTCTATGTCAGCGATGGGGCGGAGAAGTTCAAGCACTTTGCCAATTCCATTATTAAATACGGAATCCTGTCGGCCAAGACCATTAAGATCGATGAGTATTAGAGGATGAAGAGAAAATGAATCGAGAGGTAGAACTTGTACTGTCCGGTCTGCATGCTTCCGGACAGGAGCAGGAAAGCGAAGCGGTGGAGACCGTGCAGCCGGCACAATATTTTAAGAGAAACGACAGTCATTATCTGCTCTATGAGGAGAAAATGGATGAAGACCAAGCTCCCTGCAGGAGCCGGATCAAATTCCGGGATCATCTGTTGGAACTGACCAGACAGGGGACGGCTGAGATGCATATGATCTTCGAGGAAAATAAGAGACATATGATCCCCTACAACACACCCTACGGGCAACTGATGCTGGGGATCGAAACCGGCAGGGTACTGGTAGAGGAACAGGAGGATCAGATTCACGTGACGGTGGAATACACGCTGGATCATGAGGGAGAACCCCTGAGCGAAAGCTGCCTGAAGATCCATATTCGGGAAAAATAGAAGAAAGATAAACATAAAAAATAGCAGATGCTCTTATGAATGCAAGCATTCAACGAACATCTGCTATTTTTATGTGCGTCAGACGACACACAATGGGGTCTGAATCGTTATTTACTTTACAGGCTTTGCTCCGGCCTTTTCCTGTGCCGTAGCTACAAGACGCTTGAAGAAGCCTTTTTTCTTCTCGGGAGCAGCTTCGGTCTTGCCGTGCAGTCCCTTGACATCCAGTACATAGATACCGCTGACAACGGCTTTTACTTCCTTTTTCACAGGAACGCTGTCGAAGATCTTCTCGTCACAGATCAGGGATACGATCTGAGGACCAACCTTTGCCTTGATGATGGGGAGTTTGGAACCGCGCATCATCTTCGGGGTCTGGTCAATGACCATCTGTGGAAGACCGGCATCTTTTAGCTTCATGCGTTTCTTATCGATGATCAGCATGGATACGGTCTGTTTGTTGGCATCCAGCAGTTCCTGCTGTTCTGCCTGTTTCTTCTGTGCTTTCTTACCTAAGAAATATAATACTGCAATGATAATCGCAAGTACTATTACAATAACTAATAATGTGATTGCCACCGGACTCATTTTACAGTCCCTCCTTCAGTTAATCGGAACAAATTCCTAAAAAACATTGTAACATAGATGTGATGAAATACGCAACCATACATTTATGATTTCTATCTTGTTTCCGGTTCTTGTAAGGAAGACTGTCACCATGTGGCAGTCTTTTTGTATTATAAAAAATTATGAAACACGTATGTCAACCGGTTGACATACGAGCGGTAAAATTATATAATGTGAAAAAAGAAGGAGGTGCGGAAAATGAAAGTACTGGTAGTATCAGATGTACATGCGAACATAGCCGCATTGAACACCATTTTGGAAAAAGAGGCTGATTACGATATTCTGTGCTGTGCCGGGGATTATACAGACTATGGAATCTATCCGGCGGAAGTGATAGAACGGTTCCGCAATCTGAAAAACACGCATCTTGTGTATGGCAACCATGATCTTCACGTTATAAATACTTATGAAAGTAAGGAATGGAAAAATGTAGAAGATGGAAAATACAAGTGGGTTCACTATAATTGTGAACAACTAAACGACCAGGGTATTAGGTGGCTGAAGCAGTTACCGGAAACTGCATATTTTGAGGCAGACGGATGGAAATACGGAATTGCCCATCAGTATGATAGTGGCTATGGGACGATAGAAAGCAGGTACGCGTTTGATAAATATTGGGCGGAGCATTACGGAACAGATAATACAGGGAACAGAAGACTGATTTTCGGGCATACACACAGACAATGTATTCATATTCTGGGTGATGGAATGGAATGGCTGAACCCGGGAAGTGCCTCGTATCGAAGACCCGATGACCCGGATAAGACGGCACATTATGCGACGATTACAGACGGCGAGATCCGATTGAAACAAATTCCCTACGACAGGAAACCACAGTTTGAAAAGGCAAAGGAATTTATAAGTACTGATAAAATGATGAGAACAGAAATTCAGGATTTTATGTTCTTTTTCGGGGATGCAAAGACCTCAAGAGAACCGTTGGAATAAGGAATAAAATAACAATAACAGAGATAAAAAGGGATGGAAAGAGATGAATTGTAGGAGATATCGTCTGGATCAGGTGGCAAATTTCAGAGATCTGGGAGGCTATGCGTGTGACGGTGGTGTAACCAGATATGGTGTGATTTTCCGGAGTACAGCCTTAAATAAGGCGACGGAAGAAGATATTGCGAAGATTGAGCATCTTGGCGTCAGGACGGTCATTGACTTAAGATTTCCCAGTGAAACAAAAGAACTGCCGGACAGACTGGGACAGGATATGGACTATATCAACTGTTCGCTTATGGGTACCACAAAGCTGGAACAGTTGGATATTGTAAACAGTAGTGTGGTGGAGACCAAAACGCTGCATCGCATGTATCGCCTGATGCTCCGCAACGGAGGAAAAGAGATCAAGAAAGCTCTAGAGGTAGTCGCTGATTCCGAGGGAGCGGTATTGTTCCATTGCGCAGCCGGCAAAGACCGCACCGGCATTCTGGCAATGCTGATCTTATCATCCGTGGGAGTGGAGAGGGAAGATATTCTGGTGGATTACCAATGTAGCAGCACCTATATTACAAAATTTACGACCGATATTTCCGGTTCCAATATCTACAACATGAAATGGATTCTGAACTGGATTGACCAGGAATGGGGTGGAGTTCCGGAATATCTGCGTCAAATTGGAGTACAAAGTGAAACTATACAAAAAATCAAATCCAAGTTTGTTGAAAATTTATATATGTAACCGGTTGACACACGATAAAAATTAGTATATATTCTTAATTACAAAATATGTAACCGGTTGACATACAATTACATATCTACAAAATGTATAGATTCAGAGAGGAGAACAATACATGAAAAAGAAAATTTTAGCAGGATTGTTGAGTGCAATGATGGTCGTATCATTAGCAGCTTGTGGAAGCTCAGAGACAGGTGCCACAGCTACAGAGTCCAAGAGTGAAACAACGGCAAATACTGCGGATGGAACAGCAGCCGCTGCAACAGATGCACAGGGCGGTTATGAAGGGAAAGAAGTGAAAGTCTGGATCAGCTCCGGCGCAGAAGATGATATATACCGTGAAATGTTCGACAAGATCGAAGGTGATCTGAATATTACCATTACAGATGAGTATTATTCCAAGGATGAATTGGACAATAAGATGCAGACTTCTTCTATTGCAGGTGACATGCCGGATGCTGTAGTTGCCGACTATCTGCTGATCCCCAAATATTATGAAGCGGGTCTGGTAGCAAATCTGGACGATTATGTAACCGATGAACTGATGGATGATTATCTTCCCAGCGTAGTATCTGAGTGCACTTATAATGATCACATCATTTCCGTTGCACAGTTCGATAGTGGTCTGGCTTTCTGGGCTAACAAATCCATGCTGGAGAATGCCGGTGTCAGAATTCCTGCCGATTACAAGGATGCATGGGATAAAGCAGAGTTTGAAGATGCGCTGAAGAAATTAAAAGACAGCGGTGTAGAATGGCCCATCTATGTAAGACAGAACAAACCTTCCACCGAGTATTACACCTGGATGCCGTTTGTAGCAAGCTTTGGCGGAGACTACATGAATCGTGAGACCGGACTTTGCACAGGAACTCTGGACGGCGATAATACAATTGCTTCTTTCGATTTCCTGGCAAAGCTGTTCACAGATGGATATGCAGATGCAACCTGTGATTATGAAGATTCTTTCCAGAAGGGTGAGAATGCCCTGGCTCTGTATGGACATTCCAAGTATCAGGATTATAAGGCTGCACTTGGCGATGATCTGATCCTGGTTCCCCTGCCTGATATGGGACACGGGGTTTACACCTGCTCCGGTTCTACTGTTATGATCATGACCACAGGAGCACAGGAATCCGGAAAGGATGATGCTGTATGGGCAATGCTGCAGGAAGCAACCAACCCCGATTACATCAAGATGGTAGTAGATGTCAACGGTGCGGTTCCCGCAAGATCCAGTGTTATGGATGCAATCCCCGACTATTGTGAGGGAGGTACCCTGTATCTGTACAGACAGCAGCTGGAGAGTGGTATTTCCTTCCTGCGTCCGTACACCCCTGCACATATGACCATTTATGATGCAATGGCCAGCGTTATCGGTAATATCTATGCCGGCGCAGATCCTGCAACAGAGTTGCACGATGCCGCTGCGAATATTGATGAAATTATTACAGAGAACGGATGGAACTTTCAATAATCTGAAATAAGAAGTATCGGATAAGGCTGTCTGTGAGGGCAGCCTTATTCATAAAAAAAGGAGTACTTATGGCAAACAGTTCTAAGAAAAAAAGCGGATTACAACGTGGCGAGTCAAAAGCCGCATTCCTGTTCTGCACACCGGCAGTGGTGCTGGCACTGGTATTTATCATTTTACCGTTTGCAATGTCTGTTGTGTATTCATTTACCAATAAACAACTGATTCCCAAAGTGGGAATGGAAACAGCTTTTGTAGGGTTGAAGAATTATATTGAGATTTTCACAAGCAAAGTGACAGTACTTTCTTTTAAAAATACATTTTTGTATGCACTGATCGTAGTGCCTTCGGTATTGGTGATCGGAACCGTGCTTGCGGTTTTTGTAAACCAGAAGATCAAAGGCGTACAGGTGTTCCGACTGATCTATTTCAGTCCGCAGGTTGTAACGATGACTGTAGTGGCAGTTATCTGGGCATTCATTTTTTCCTCCAAATCCAGCGGATTATTAAATTCGTTTCTGGGTCTGCTGCATATTGCACCTCAGAAGTGGCTTCAGGATCAGCATCTGGCACTTCCGTGTCTGGCAATTATGTATATCTGGCAGAATCTTGGTATGCAGATGTTGATCATTTTAAGTGGTCTGCAGTACATTTCCGAAGAACTATATGAGGCTGCCGAAATTGATGGATGTACCACCTTTGAGAAATTTATTTATATTACGGTACCCGGATTGAAGAACACACTGGTATACGTTTTGGTATCTGTGATTATCAATTCCCTGAAAGTATTCACTCAGGTGTATGTACTGACAAACGGCGGACCGTCCAATGCAACGACGACCGTAGTATTCCAGTTGTACAAAGCCGGATTCGTAAATGGACAGGTAGGATACTCTTCCGCAATCGCAGTTACATTCTTTATGCTGGTAATGGTTATTTCAATTCTGCAGAATAAGTTTGCAAAGGAGGACTAGGGAATGAGAACTGCAATGTCAAAAAGGAAAAAAATCATTATGAAATTGTGCATGTATCTTGGATATTTGCTCATAGCAGCTATTTTCATCGGACCGATCGTATTTTTGTTCGTATCTTCTTTGAAACCATATGCGCAGATCGAATCGGATATGTCAAATATCAGAGCATTCATTCCTTACGGAGACCTGTCACTGGATAACTATATCAATGTTATTGTGAAAGCGGATTTCTTCAAGTTCTTCAAGAATTCCGTTGTAGTAACGATCATCTTTGTCCTGCTGGCAACCACAATCAATGCAATGATCGGATATGCACTGGGAATGCTTAATTTCCGTGGAAAGGCAATCATTATATCCACCATTGTGGCATTGAGCATTATTCCTACAGAGTCCATTATCATTAACCGTTTTATGACAGTGAATTCACTGGGAATGTTAAATACATATATAGGACTGGCCATTCCCAGTGTCGCATATCCCATGTACATGTATCTATACTATAATCATTTTAAGGGAATGCCGAAGGAATTGCAGGAGGCTGCAATTATTGATGGAGCCAGCTACTGGAAAATATTTACCAAAATCATGATGCCTTTGTCTAAGCCGATCATTACCACTGTTGCGATCATGGCATTCATCCGTTCCTGGAGCGATCTGCTGTGGCCCACACTGGTTACCAGAGACGGTACTTACAGAACACTGCCGCTGGCTTTAAAATCATTGTTTTCCGACACCTATACTGATTGGGGACAGGTCTTTGCGTTCTCTACATTAATGGTTATTCCTACGATGATATTATTCCTGGTATTCCAGAAGCAGTTTGTGGCATCTGTGACATCCAGCGGAATTAAGGGGTGATAAAGTGGAAATCAGATATCTCGGAACAGGCGGAGCAGAAGGATTCCCCAGTATTTTCTGCCAGTGTGAAGCATGTCGTAAGGTAAGAATGTTGTTAGGAAAAAATGTAAAGACACGTAGCTGTACTCTGGTGGATGAGGTGATGATCGACCTGTCCCCGGATATCTTTTCACAATGCATTAACAGCCATGTGGATTTATCGGAGGTGAATCACCTAGTATTTACCCATTCCCATTCCGATCACCTGAATACCACAGAAATATGCTTCCGACTGCGGGAAATGGCATCCGTGATTCAAAAAAAAGATAAAAAAGTAATGGAAATTTATGGCAATGATGCGGTTCGGGATGGTATTATGGAGATAATAGCTAAGGATCCACATGTAGATCTGACAAGGATGAGATTTCACCGGATTCAAAAGTTTGAACCATTCCGTATAGGTCATTTAAAGTTTACACCTTTAAAGGCATATCACAAGCTGGACGAGGAAGCTTTGATCTTTGTGATCGAGGATGGAAGATCGACCCTGTTGTATGCAAATGATACAGGGGTCTTTCCGGAGGAAACACTGGATTTTATAGAACAACAGAACATAAAATTTGACGTCGTCAGTATGGATACCTGCAGAGGTATACTGGATGGTGACACGCATATGGGAATTCGGGAAAATGTAGAGCTGCGGGAGAAACTCCGCAGAATGCATGCAGTGACACCGAATACGGAATATTATCTGAATCATTATTCTCATATGTGCGGTATGATTCCGCAGGAATATGAAAGACTGGTAGGTCATGAGGGGTTCCTTTTGACTTACGACGGACTTTCCGTTACTGTCTGATGCAAAAAAGTAAGATAAGGGGAAGGGAATATGCCAACAATCAAAGATGTAGCTGCAGAAGCAGGAGTGACCTCCACAACAGTATCCAGAGTATTGAATAATCGTGGATACATCAGTGAAGAGACGAGAGAAAAAGTATATTCTGCCATGGAAAAGCTGAACTATATGCCAAACGAAATGGCGAGAAATTTATCCCGGCAGAAGAGTGATTATATCGGGGTGATTCTCCCATCTGTAGAGCATCCTTACTTTAGCAAGGTCCTTCACTGGCTGGAGCATTATGTGACAAAACACAACTACAAGATAATGGTCTGTATTTCCGAGAACAGCAGGGAAAAAGAATTACAGTATATTGATCTGCTCTATTCACACAGAGTTCTTGGAATTGTTGTGTGCAGCCATATCGGAGAGACGATGGAACATCTGGATTCTAACTGTCCACTGATCTCTTTTGAGAGAGAAATTGCGGAAAACATTCCGGCAGTTCTTTGCGATAACTATCAGGGTGGTATTCTGGCGGCTAACCGGCTGTTTGATGCCGGATGCAGAAATATCGCAATTTTTAACCCGCCTACCAAGGAAAATATCCCTGCATATAGCAGAGAAAAGGCATTTATGAAGTGCTGCGAGGATAAAAAAATCAGTGGACGTGTGGTTTATACAGACAGGTTGGCTCCCTTATCAGAAGAATTCGGCAACAATATTTTGGAATTATTGAAAAAAAATTCGGATCTGGACGGAATTTTTGCAACAAGTGATGTAATGGCTGCAAATATTATCCGTGCATGCAAAAAAATGGGAAAACGTGTTCCGGAGGATATCTCTATTGTGGGATTCGATGATACCTGGATTTCCACACTGACGTATCCTTCCATTACGACCATTCATCAGCCGGTGCAGGAAATGTGTGAATATGCCATAGAAGCGATTGTGAAAAAAGTAAAGAGTGAAAAGGTTCCATCCCAGGTTGTATTTCCGGTAGAACTGATCGACCGGGAGTCCACAAAGTAAAATAATGACGATAAAGGAACAGATATGATAGAAAAAGGAACCATAATGGAAAGTGAAGCAGAACCGTCATCAAAGGAGCTACTGAAAATATATGATACTACGTTGGCAGAAAAACTGATGCAAAAGCTGCTCCCCATGATTGAAAACTGTGCGAAGCAGACACGTTCCGAAAAAGTAGTCGTTGCAGTAAGCGGAGGCTCCGGATCCGGAAAAACAGTGACGGCATTGTTACTTTCCTGCTTCCTGAAGGAAAAAGGGATAGAAAATTACATTCTGTCAGGAGATGCTTATCCGCATAGAATTCCAAAGTACAATGATGCGGAGCGGTTACAGATTTTCAGAGAAAATGCAATTGTGGGAATGCTGAAAGAGCAGACTTATACAGAAGAACGATGTACAATCATTCAGGAATTTCAAAAAGCCGGAAATGATGCGGATGAAAAACATGTCGGAAAATATTCATGGTATGAGTCTTATCTCAGAAACGGCAGAAGGGCTCTGGAAAATTATCTTGGCACGGAAAAGGAAATTAATTTTGAGGAAGTAAACAGATTGGTTCATGCGTTTAAAGCCGGCGGAGAAAAGCTATGGGTCAGACATATGGGACGCGAAGAGACAGAACTGTGGTATGAAGAGAAGGATTTCACCGGAATAAAAGTGCTGTTGGTGGAGTGGACACACAGCAACAGTGAATACTACAGCGGTGTGGATATCCCTATCTACCTTGACAGTACCCCCCAGGAGACATTGCAGAGCCGTCTGGAAAGAAACCGTGATCAATGGATAGACAACCCATTTACGATGATGGTACTGGATATTGAGCAGAAAATGCTGAAAAAGCAGTCTGAGAAAGCAAAACTTATTGTTACCCGGGACGGAACGGTGTTAGACCGGAAGGAATATGCGCAATTTGTTCCGAAGCTTCAGAAATAAAAAGGAAAGATGTTATGAACATAGGACCGATGTTGAATCTCTACCCGGATAGTCTGGGCGGAACCCTGGATGATGTTGTAGATTTTTTGAAAACGGAAGAGGCAGAGGGAGCATTTTCTTCCTGCTATATTCTGCCCAGTCTGTACCATGCGGATCTGGACAGAGGCTTTTCTGTGATTGATTATTCTCTGAACAAGATGTATGCTTCCGGCGAGACATTGGAAGCAATAAAAAAGCTTGGGATTGAATTGAAGCTGGATTTTATTCTGAATCATGCTTCGGTGTTGTCGAAGCAATTCCAGGATATCATTGCAAAAGGGGAAGAATCGGAGTACAAGGATTTCTTCATTAATTGGAATGAATTCTGGAAGGACTGCGGAGAAATGACGGAGCAGGGATATATCCTTCCAGAAGAAAAGTATCTGAAAAAGATGTTTTTCCGGAAACCGGGACTCCCCATTCTTATGGTGCGTTTCCCGGATGGGAGAGAGATCCCTTACTGGAATACTTTTTATCAGGAAGTGAACTATCCCAAAGTCAGTGCTCAGGAACTTATGAAAGCTGCCGATCTGCAATACATGCAGGCAGAGATCATTGCACAGGAACTGTCCATGGGCTGTCCGGAAGGGAAAAAGCCGGCGGATATTTTGCAGGAAATCGTTCTGGAGCGAAAAGCAGGAAGGCTGACAAAAGAACAGATTACAACGATCTGGAATTACATGGAGCAGCACCGGTATTATCTTGGTCAGATGGATCTGAATATCCAGTCGCCAAAGGTGTGGGAGTACTACCGTGAAGTATTAAAGACACTGGCAGGGTATGGTGCCAAAATTGTGAGACTGGATGCATTTGCCTATGCACCGAAGAAACCGGGAGAACGGAATTTTTTGAATCAGCCGGACACCTGGGAACTGCTTAACAAAATAAAACAGATTGCGGAACCGTACGGTATGGAACTTCTGCCGGAGATCCATGAAAGCTATAGTGAAAAAATATATGAGAAGATAGCAGAGCAGGGATATGTCACCTATGACTTCTTTCTGCCGGGACTCATTATAGATGCCCTGGAATCGGGGAACGGAGAACATCTGGCCGGATGGGCACAGGAGCTGATCGATAAAAATATCAGAACCGTGAATATGCTTGGCTGTCACGATGGGATTCCACTGTTGGATCTCAAAGGAATTCTGGCGGAGGACCGGATTCAGAAACTGATCGACATTATTGTCTCCCGTGGGGGATATGTGAAGGATCTTCACGGTCAGAAAAACATTTACTATCAGGTGAATGCAACCTACTTCAGTGCATTGGGCGAAGATGAGAGAAAGATGCTCCTTGCGAGAGCCTTGCAGATATTTATGCCGGGCAAACCGCAGATCTGGTATCTGGATCTGTTCGCCGGAAAGAACGACTACGAAGCGGTGAAAAAGGCAGGTCCCGGAGGACATAAGGAGATCAATCGGACAAATCTGACGACAGCACAGATATGCAGTGGTTTGAGTAAGCCGATTGTAAAGCAGCAACTGGAGTTGCTGCGATTCCGGAATTCCTGCCCGGCGTTCTCGGAAGAAAGCCGGATCAAAGTAAGCAGTGAAGGATCCCAGATCTGCTTTGTATGGGAACATCAGGGCTGTACTGCACAGCTGAAGGCAAATCTGCAGGATTGTTCCTATGGGATTGAATTCTGCGATCAGGATAGAAAGAGAACACTCATCACAGAGGGATAAAATATCACGGCCGGAGACCGCCGGCTTGAATACAAAAGATAAGAAGAGACTGAGAATGTTGATTTTTTCGGCATTTGTCAGTCTCTTTTGCTGGAAAGAAGGTTTGCATTATGATATATTGAGGAAAAGGGATGTTTTTCATCTGAAGGGGCAGTATTATGAGTGAAGCATTTGAGATCGTAAAGACAGGAATAGATTTTTTCTGCAGCCATCTGGTATTTTTTAATATGCTGTTTGCCATCGTGATCGTGTTTTTTCAGAGACGGGATCCAAAGAGTGTGTGGGCATGGCTGCTTTTGTTGTATTTTATACCGGTACTGGGATTCGTGTTCTATCTGTTACTGGGGCAGGATATGCACAAGCGGAAAATGTTCCGGATCAAAGAGGTGGAGGATCACATCAGCAAAGATATAAGACAGCAGGAGTACCGGCTGAGATCCCGGGATGTCCAGGAGCTGGATGAGAATATCCGGGGGTATGAGGATCTGGTCATGTATAATCTGGAGGCCGGAGAAGCCATGCTGACGAAGGACAACGATGTGGATATCTTCATCGACGGCAATGAGAAATTCCGGGCGCTGATGGAAGATCTGCGGAATGCGGAGCATTTTATCCATATCCAATACTACATTATTAAAAACGACGTATTATTCAATCAGATCAAGGATATTCTGATCGAGAAGGCGGCACAGGGTGTGGAGGTCCGGGTTCTGTTCGATGCCATGGGCTGTCGTTCCGTGCGGCACAGCTACTGGAAATGGCTGAATGAAAAGGGTGTGCAGACCGCGGAATTTTTCCCGGCGATCCTGCGGAGGCTTCAGCTTCGTATCAATTACCGCAACCACAGGAAAATTGTGGTCGTTGACAATAAAGTGGCTTACGTGGGCGGATTTAATGTCGGGAAGGAATATATTGATCTGGATGAAAAGTTTGGACACTGGAGAGATACCCATCTGCGGATTTGCGGCAGTGCGGTACTGGGGCTCCAGGTGCGATTTATTTTAGACTGGAATTATGCGGCAGGAGAGAACCTGTTTTTGCGCCCGGAACTGTTCCGGGGGATCGAAGCCGGTACGAGGGATTTCTGTGATCTGCAGATTATCAGCAGTGGTCCGGATAAGACGACTCAGCAGATCCATGATAATTACCTGCGTCTGATCAACAAGGCACAGAAAAGCATTTATATCCAGACTCCGTATTTTATCCCGGATGAGGCGATCCTGAATGCCCTGATGATCGCGGTGAAGTCCGGGATCGAAGTGAACATTATGATCCCATGTATGCCAGATCACCCGTTTGTCTATTGGGCCACCTATTCTTATCTTGGCGATATGGTCATGGCCGGGGCCAACTGTTATACCTATAACAACGGTTTTCTACACAGCAAGGGCATGATCGTGGATGACAGAGTACTGTGTTACGGAACAGCGAACATGGACATCCGCAGCTTTGCGTTGAATTTTGAGGTAAATGCGGTGGTATATGATGAAAAAAAGGCGTGGGAAATGGTGGAAATATTTCACAGGGATCTGGAAGTCTGCCGTCAGATCACCCGGGATTATTACACGGGAAGGAACCTGAAGATCCGCATAAAAGAGCAGGTCTGCCGGTTATTGTCACCCTTGTTATAGCCCGGTGGATGTGTTATAATGGGCGGTGCTATGATGCATTTCGCATGGTAGGCACAAAATGAAAGGTATAGGAAGTATTAGAATGAAGAAAAAGACATTAGGATTTCTGGCAGCGGTTTTAAGCATGTGTATGCTGGCGGGCTGCGGAGCAAAGGATACAGGAGACGGCACGGATGCAGCGACCGGCGCCGGAGCAGAAAGTACTGCATTGAAGGATATGGATGTGGACAAGTATGTGACACTGGGCGAGTACAAGGGGCTGGAAGTATCCGTAGACACCGTGGAAGTAGATGAGGATGAGTGGGACAGTCTGGTCAATAATGTATATTATGAAAATATTACCGCAGAGAACGGCGGGATTATGGATCGTGCCGTGGAGACCGGAGACACCGTAAACATCGATTACGAAGGCAAAAAGGATGACGTGGCATTTGACGGCGGTACCGCACAGGGATACGATCTGACCATCGGTTCCGGAAGCTTTATTGCCGGATTCGAGGATGGACTGATCGGCGTGATGCCCGGAGAGACAGTGGATCTGAATCTTACATTCCCGGAGAATTACGGAAAATCCGATCTGGCAGGACAGGCTGTGGTATTTACGGTAACGGTAAATTATATTCAGCCCGCACAGGATGGGGAATTCAGTGATGAAGTCATCAGTAACTTCGGTATCGATGGTGTGACGAACGAGGAAGAACTCCGTCAGTACGCTTATGATTATCTGAATGAGAATGCACAGCAGAATTATGAGACCAATGTACAGCAGGCAGTGATGGATGCATTTATGGCAAACAACACTTTTACCTCCGTACCGGAAGCACTGGTACAGAAATATTCCGATGCCGCAGAGAGCAGCATCACCTCCATGGCATCTTCTTACGGCGTGGACGCAGACACATTTACCCAGTATTATTATGGACAGGATCTGGCATCTTTCCTGGCTACCTATTCTGAGGAGGCAGCAAAGCAGGATATTGCCCTGCAGGCAGTGGCCAACAGAGAAAACCTGAACATCAGTGATGAAGAACTGGATCAGATCCTGCTGGATCGTGCTACAGCAGCAGGCTATGACACTATCGAGGAGTATATCGGCGAGACCTCCAAGGAAGACTACAGAGAGTATTTCCTCTATGATAAAGTGACAGATTATCTGGTAGAGAACGCAAAGATCACCAACAATTAAATTTTAAAAATAGTATGTGACCGGCGAATAGGATGCGGGCCGGTTCAGATAGAGCACGTCGCAGCGTGCGGATAGGAAAAATTATGGAATTAACAGACATCAGAGAACTTCACCGGGAAAAGGACGTCTATATCGGCAAGGAGATCACCGTAGGCGGCTGGGTGAGGAACAATCGTGACTCCAAGAACTTCGGTTTCCTGGTGATCAACGACGGAACCTTTTTTGAGCCTTTGCAGGTAGTATATGGTGACGGACTTGCGAACTTCCAGGAGATCTGCAAGATCAATGTAGGTGCGGCAGTTGTGATCCGCGGCACCATCGTGGCTACCCCCGAGGCAAAGCAGGCATTTGAGATGCAGGCAGCGGAAGTGATCGTGGAAGGACCTTCTACTGCGGATTATCCCTTACAGAAAAAGCGTCACTCCTTTGAGTATCTGCGTACCATCTCTCATCTGAGAGCACGTACCAATACTTTCCAGGCAGTGTTCCGTGTCAGATCCCTGATCGCTTATGCAATCCACACCTTCTTCATGGAGAGAGGATTTGTCTATGTGCATACTCCTCTGATCACCAGCAGTGACTGTGAAGGTGCCGGTGAAATGTTCCAGGTGACCACTCTGGATATGAACAATGTACCTAAGACAGAAGACGGCAAAGTAGATTACACCCAGGACTTCTTCGGTAAGCCTGTAAACCTGACCGTAAGCGGACAGCTGGATGTAGAGACTTATGCTTTTGCATTCAAGAACGTATATACTTTCGGACCGACTTTCCGTGCCGAGAATTCCAACACCACCCGTCATGCGGCAGAGTTCTGGATGATCGAGCCGGAGATCTGTTTTGCAGATCTGAAGGATGATATGATCCTGGCAGAGAGCATGTTAAAATATGTGATCCGCTATGTGCTGGAAAATGCGCCCGAAGAGATGGCATTCTTCAATCAGTTCGTGGATAAGGGACTGATCGAAAGATTGCAGCATGTGGTCAACTCGGATTTCGGTCATGTGACCTACACTGAGGCTATCAAGATCCTGGAGAAGCACAACGATGAGTTCGATTACAAGGTATTCTGGGGATGCGATCTGCAGACCGAGCATGAGAGATACCTGACCGAGAAGGAATTTAAGAGACCTGTATTCGTAACCGATTATCCGAAGGAGATTAAGGCATTCTACATGAAGTTGAACGAGGATGGCAAGACTGTGGCTGCTATGGACTGCCTGGTACCCGGTATCGGCGAGATCATTGGCGGCAGCCAGCGTGAAGACAATCTGGAGATCCTGGAGAAGCGTATGGAAGAGCTGGGACTGAATAAGGAAGATTATCAGTTCTATCTGGATCTGCGCCGCTACGGCTCCGCACGTCATGCAGGCTTCGGACTGGGCTTCGAGCGCTGTGTAATGTATATCACCGGAATGGGCAATATCCGTGACGTTATCCCCTTCCCTCGTACCGTAAATAACTGCGACCTATAATATATGATGCTAATCCCACGATATGCGAATATTGGGTAGGGTGCTATCCAGTGGCACATGTTTAGCACGGACCGAAGCGGAGCGGAGAAGTGGGAGTGCGTAGCACGGAACAATCCGTAGGCATCCAAGCCCGGGACTTTTGAGCCTGACATTATTGTAATGGAGTAACTCTACCTATGAAGAAAAAAACTGCTGGCAGAAAAGTAAATAGAGCAAAAAGAAAGTTTTTATGTTATTTTCTTCTGGCAGCGGTGACGCTGACAGCCACCGGCTCTGTCTGGGAATCTCCCGCGGAGACGGTGCAGGCAGCACCTTCCATGAGTGATCTGCAGAACAACATTAAAGAACATCAGAACCAGCTGAACAATATCAACAGCCAGATCAATTCCCTGCAGGATGAACAGGATCTGGTGCAGGAGAAGATTGATGACCTGAATGCGGAGATCATCAACACCATGACCAGTATCGGCATGAAGGAAGATGAGATCGCAGCGAAGGAAACGGAACTTGCCGACAAGCAGATCCAGATTGATCAGACCCAGGAAGAGTACAATATTGCCAAGGCGCAGGAAGAACAGCAGCATGACGATATGGTCAGTCGGATGCGCATGATGTATGAAAATGATTCTTCGGAGAATTATGTGAACCTTCTGTTACAGGGCGGTGGCCTGAGTGGTATGCTGAACCGGATGGACTTCGTGGAGAGCGTTTACGAGTATGACCGTCAGAAACTGCAGGAATACGAGGAGACCAAGGAACAGGTACTGGCGCTGTGGAACCAGCTGGAAGAAGAGAAGACCCAGCTGCAGGTCGATAAGGATCAGCTGGAAGCCGATAAGGCGGATCTGGAGAACCAGAAATCGGAACTGGATGTGATGCTGGCCAAGAAAAAGCAGGAATCCGCCAACTATGATGCGGAGATCAAGAAGGCAAAGCAGGAGGCTTCCGTAGCGAAGGCACTGTTGCAACAGGAACAAAAACAGTTAAAACAGCTGCAGGCGAAGGCACAGCAGGGAAATACTGCCGCAGCCACCGGCACTTATGCAACGACCAATTATACCTCAGTCATCGAAAGTGCCTCCGGCAGTGATATGGGAAAGCGTCTTGCAAAATATGCCTGTCAGTACATAGGTAATCCGTATGTGGCGGGCGGTACCAGCCTGACGAATGGTGCGGATTGTTCCGGATTTACCTTCCGCGTCTACAGTGATTTCGGTTACAGCATTCCCCGTACGTCCTATGAGCAGAGAAGCTGCGGTACCGGTGTGGACTACAGCAATGCACAGCCGGGAGATCTGATCTGTTATGACGGTCATGTGGCTATGTATATTGGCGGCGGGCTGATCGTGCATGCCAGCACACAGCGTACTGGTATCAAGATCAGCAATGCCAATTACCGTCCGATCCTGGCAGTACGACGCGTTGTGTAATTTCATATTTGACATTTGTAAAGTCCCTGTTTTTGCGGAAAACGGGGACTTTTTTTCTTTTTGAAATTATTTTTTCGTGAAATTTGACAAAAGATATCCTTGGTGAAATCGCATATAGACAAAGCAATCTATCTATGATAGGGTGGAGTTATCCGAAATCCGGATGGTTTCGGAAACTGTAAATCTCTGAAATAAGAATTCTAAATAGGCCGTTCGGCCGGGATTTCCAACGATTTTTTTAATAGTACCTTTTATTTTTGTACGCAAATTTACGGATCAGTTCTCTGCTTTTGCAGGGAGAAAATAATGGGGGATCAATGACATACGAAGAATTTAAGAAGGAATTGCGTTGGAATGTGCAGAACATGGAAACGGCACGGGGCAAGACCATACGCCTGCTGGAACGGCACATGGTATGCGGTGATCCGATGGCGGTTCATATCATGAATATTATGAACCGATGTATGTATGGAAGAGAACAGATCATGATACGTGAAGATATGCTCTGCGCATTATGGATGCGTGGAAAAAGAGAATATATACAGCACTGGCTGATACGGCCTTTGTATGAGCGATACGGACAGGAAGGATGGCAGAGTATTTTACCGGAGATCTCGGCGGGCCTGACGGAGGACGATGAAGAAGAGGACATCGTACTCTCCGGGGAGAATCTGAGCTATGCTGTCTGCAGAAGGCATATGATCGTGCGTCCGGTGAATTATGAACGGTGCAGGCAGGAGCTTGGCAATGCCATCTATCGTAAGATTGGAGATGTGGCGCTGGTGCTGCATCTGTTGACCAGTGAGAAGACCGGAAGCAGTCTGACCATACAGGTGTCCCGCGGTATGGTACTGCCATGGAAGCTTACGGAAGACCAGTTGATCACGGAAGCCATGATGAACACCTGCCGCAAGATGCCGCCCAGATTGTTTCTGGGAGATGACAGGAGAAAGTTTTTTCCCTATGAGGAAGGCATTCTGCTGCCGGAAGAGGAAGGGCGTCAGACCTGGATCAGCCCCTGGAACCACAGGGAGGGACAGAGAGGATATCTCCTCACCACTACTGCCAGAATCCATGGGGCTGTGGCCTTTTTCTATCCCGGGGTAAAAGCAATCCTGGCGGAGAAACTGGGCGGGGACTACTATGTAGTCTTTCCAAGCGTACATGAAGCAATCCTGCATCCCGTAGACTGCACCGGTGTACAGGAGATCCGTTCCTCCGTACAGCATATCAATGCCGTCTACGGAGAAGGAGAGATGCTGTCTGACCGGATCTTCTGCTACCACAAAAACCGGAGATTGCTGCAGCTGCTGTGAAACTACATCTTAAAGTAACAACAAAAGCACTCCCGGTTTGATCATTAATGGGAGTGCTTTGTTATTATAGTATATTATTTATAAGTGAAACTATTGTACACCGGGATTTTCAATCAGGAAATTCATGAATTTTCCCTCATCAGAGCTGTCTGAGCAGAATAACTCAAGTTCATCACCATGCTGACCAAGCAAAGCAGCAATGGCAATATATTGGGAAAGTTTGCTCTTCAGATTAAAAATATCACCGTCTACGGATCTTAAAGTAACATCCCCTTTACAACTGTCAACAATAGCAAGAAACTCGTTTACCTGTTCGATTTTTGATAATTTCATAAGAACCTCCTTCTCGTATGTACGTGCAATATTTGTTAAAAACAAGGCTGTTATAAACATTATACCTTTTAGAGAAGATAATGCAAGTGATTATTTCGGAGTGAGACCATTATGGTGTGATTTCCACACCGGTGAAGTACATCGTGTCTACATCTCCGGCATATCCGGTCTGCATATACTCATAAAAATGAGTGGGCTCATCGTAATCATAGAACAGGAAACGTCGTTCTCTGGCATCTCCTTCCTTGTAATCAAAGATGGCATCCCCCTGTTTGCCATCCAGAAGTCGTGTGTAGGCTTCCAGATAATCAGATTGGGAAATGGGAGCAGAGGAAATCTGTAGCTCATCATAATGCTCACCGACACCCTTTACGAACAGAATAGGATGCTGCCGTTTCTCGGAACTGTCATCATCCTCAATGTTGTATCCGTGGTCCGACAGGATCATAATGGCCGTATTATCATAGACACCGCTGTCTTTCAGTTTTTGCAGATACGTAGCCACGATTGTCATGCTGGCTTCAATGCTTTGTTCGTAGGTGCCGTTTTCAATCTCGTTCATCTGTGCATCCTGATGCCAGGGACTGTGGGCGCCTACCAGATGGATGAATCTGAAGCATTTGTCATCGGTCAGTGTTACCGGTGTCTTTTTCAGGTAGGTATAGAAGACCTGATTGTCGGAAGAAAAGAGTTCGTAATCACTGATATCATCGGTCTTCTCCAGTGAATTGAATTCCGCCGGGATGGTGAGGCAGAAGCGTTTGAGATCAAAAGGCATGTATTTGAATCCGACCAGCTTGATTTCCAGTTTCATAAATTGTGCAATGGAAGAGATCGTGGGGGTCGTGTCGATCATATTTTCAAATCGGAACATGCTTTCTTCCAGACGGTAAGCGTCCTCCTCATACATTCCCATGCGGTATCCTCTGGCTTCCAGATCATCAAAGAAAGGAGCTTCCCGATAGACTCTCTTTGCATATTCGATAAATTCTTCCTGATCCTCATACCATTCGCCGGAGAAGAGGTAAGGAATTGAATATACGGTGAATGGATAGGCCGACATCGTATTATTATAATAAGTAAAATCAGAAAGAGTTTCCTTATATTCGGGATGGTGTTCGATCACCTGTGACATGATGTCTCCGTCTACTGTGTCCAGAACCAGAAGTACAAGGTTTTGATCGGTAGACATTTCCAGTTCCCCATAGGTGGTGTTGATCATAGAAAATTTGTGTTCCAGGCCCTGTTTTGTGAACCCTAGCGTTACAAGAGTCACCAACAGAACCAGACTGATCAGCCCGCTGACAGTACCTGCTGCATCTGCCACCTTTGTAAGGGACAGCTTTTTCACCGCCAGTATCACCAGAACCGTGACTGCCACCCAGAGAGCAACGGAGCCGATACGCAATCCGGAATACTGTGCCCAATCCACCGTACTTCCATCCAGGTGAGGCAGATTGCCTATCATGAAATTGCCCTGAATATAAGTGCAGAGGAACGCAATCAGATAAACTGTGAGAAATCCATGATATAGCCTGGTATTTATCTTCGAAACGATGAAAGCCAGCAGGAAGCTGACACCCGTAAATACCGCAAACATCAACAGACAGAGCGGGATCAGATCATAAAAATCAAACCAGAATTCATATTTGTTATTAAAATAAATTTCCAATGGAGCATAAAGAAACAACATAAATCCTGCCGCAACAGAAAGTAAACCGGCGGAACGCAGCCGGAGCTTTGACTCTTTCACAAAAAAACCCTCCCGTATGTTCAAAATGGATACTTGCAAAGTACAACTATTATATTTTGAAACAAAATAATTGTCAAATAGCGGCTTAATTGTCAGGATGCATAACCCCTCAGATACTTTCATAAACTGTAAAAAAGTATCCTGAGGGGTTTTCCTTTGAAAGAATATTACCTGGCTCATAAAATAAAAATGGGAAAAATAGATTCTTTGACTTTTGAAATATAATGGGAAATGGTATAATAATACAAAAGAAACGAGGAGGAGAACAATGCCGGAACTCAGCAGATTTGGTGGAATGGTTATTTATATGCTGTTTATGGATACAAAACAGCATAATAAGCCTCATGTACATGTGTATTATGGAGATTATGAGGCTGCTGTAGGAATTGACGGGGAATTATTGGCAGGAGCTCTTCCCAAAAAACAACTAAAAATGGTGGTCGGGTGGCTGGCATTCCATGAGGAGGAAGCATATAAAGCATGGAATCTGGCAGTACGTGGTGAACATTTTGATAAGATTGCTCCCATGTAAGGAGGTACTTTGAATGTATATTATTGATGATGTATGTTACGCAGGAGAGAAAACACAGAATATCAAAGTAAAAGAAGCGAAGGTTTTACGTGGGGGTATGTTATTACTCACGTTTTCTACAGGAGAGCAACGGCTTTTTGATACAACGCTATTGAAGGGATCAGCGTTTGAACCATTGAAGGATGAAAAGGTATTAGAAGATTTTAATATTTTTCATGGTGTTATGACATGGATGAACGGAGACATTGATATTGCTCCAGAGACGATGTATGCTGATAGCTATCCATATACAGCCCAAAGTGTAAGTATTGCAGTTGGATAAGGAATGTTTTAATGTAAGACAGGCTCATAGTAGGAAATCAAGGAAAAGCACATGAACGAAAAAACACAAGAAAATATTAAAACAGAGGATAGTAAGCTACTCTATGAAAAACTTGCCGAAGGTATCAGTAGCATGAAAGCCGGTGAAGTATACACCATAGAAGAAGCCTGGCAGGAAATCGACCAGCTATAATGAAATCAAACAGAATCCCTATCATAACCCCTCAGATACTTTCATACACTGTAAAAAAGTATCCTGAGGGGTTTTCCTTTGAAAGACTATATTGAAGAACGAGCTATAGGGATAGCCAACTATATCATCGACCACAATGCCACAGTGCGGCAGACCGCAAAAGCGTTCGGTATCTCGAAGAGCACGGTACATACAGTGGTAACAAAACAGAATGCTTAAAGAAGATATTAAAAAGGCAGTTCATTTGGAATATAGAATAGATAAAAAGAAGGATAACTGTGAACACGGTTATCCTTCTTTTTATAGTTGCTCAAGGAATGCCAGTAGTGCATTATACTGTTCGGAATTCAATTTAGAAGAAGCAGTTAACAGTGCGGATTGCTTTTCTGTAAGATGGATTGCCTGATCTTCATTTTCCAGGAAAAACTGTGAAACTGTAATTCCGAAAGCATCACATATTTTTACAAGAGAAGGAATCGTAGGAAGCATTTGCTTACGATACCAGGAAGAAATAGTGGACTGCGTAAGTCCGGAATGTTCTGCAAGCTGATATTCTGTCCAATGATGTGATTCTCTTAATTCTGTTATACGTTCCAGTACATTTATCATCTTTATCACCATACTTAGTTTATGCGTTAATTATAGTAAATATTATCGTTGTAAAAGAATACTAAAAGACGTATAATAAAAACGACAATAAGAAGCATAGAGAATGATTAAAGAGATGTAGTAACATTTTTGTAAATAAATCTATAGGACAAGAGTGCTGGAGTATGATTTATCACACTAAAAATGTTATTTCTCAGCAGGAAGCGTTTGAATTTTGGACAAATTGATTCCGAGTTCAAAGAACGCATTTTTATATCGTACGGAATATGAAAGAAGGAAAAGGGTTTTTACAGAAAATGACATCTGATAAAGGGGGGAGATACTATGAGAGAAATGTTTTTAAGAGCGATATTGACAGTAGATGAAACAATGAACATGGTGACAATGATTTTGTCTATTGTGAGTGGAATATTGGCAATTGTTGCAGAATTTAGAATTCGTTCACGAAGAAATAAAAAGAGCTGGGTTGTAAAATTGATTATTATTGTGTCAATCATAGTGGTTACTTGTACTGTTGTGCGAAAAAATATTACACAGGTGCCGGATATAGTAGGAAAGACTTATAGTGATGCCTGTAATACTCTTAGTAATAATGACCTGAGCTATAATCTGGTGTTAGATAATGGTATTTATGTTATGGAACAGGACCCGGTTGCCGGAACAATTGTTGAAAAGAATTCTCGTGTGGAGTTGGTTACAGAGCCAATAGGAAATAATGCTGAAGTGAAACGCATATGGGAAGAAAGCTTAAATGTTTCCTATGGTAATGTTGCGGTAACGTTTAAAGATACAAATATAATATTAGAAGATGCCGGAAAAACAGTACAATGCTACGGTAACGTATTGAAAGACTATACTGTAAAAAAGGCATATTTATTGGAAAAAACGGTAGGCGTTGAATACCATGACTATATATTACAAGATAACGTTATGATTTTTAAAAATATTCCGCAGGGAATTCCTTTTCAGTTGATAGTTTTGTTGGAAGGTTATGAGGAGGCAAGCACGGAAGTAACAATCTCTTCACAAAATATGGAAGGCGGTACTTATCACTTTACCTGGGCAATGATGAGTGATCATACAGAGACACTGTTGCCGATTATATTCTATGTGGCAGATGGTGATAAGAGCACAGTTAATAATGTGAAATATTTGTCGGATGTCCAATTATGGGTACAATGGCCTGACGAAACAGTATGGAATGGGGATTACTATACAGATAGAGAAGGTGCATTCCCTTATGGAATATTGATTAACAGAGATCAAACAATCCGGGTCAAATTAAAAGATCCCTTTGAAAATGGAAATGAATATGAATGCGAACTTACACTGCATGTACCAGAGATAGGTGAAGCTAATCCCAAAAGTATTATTTTTGTGAAGAAGAATGGAAGCTGTAATGTAGTCAGCACAGATGAATACTTTATGTGGTAACAATAGATGATGTTAGGAGAAAATTCAAATGAAAAAAGAAGCAAGAAACGAAATGACAGGTTATCCCTCTATAGATAGACCATGGTTGAAATACTATAGTGATGAGGCAATCAATGTGGAAATTCCCCATATGACGGCCTATGATTATATTTGCCTTTGTAATAAAAATAGATTAAATGAAACGGCAATTAATTATTTTGGAAGACTAATCACTTACGAAGAACTGTTTCATAAAATAAATAAGTGTGCCAGTCAGTTTGCGCAATTAGGAGTAGGAAAAGGGGATATTGTCAGTATTTGCATGCCAACAACAGTAGAAACAATAGTGGCATTTTATGCGCTTAATAGCATAGGGGCAATTTCAGATATGCTGGATCCACGATCCAATAAAGATCAATTGAAATTTTACTTGAAGGAAAATGAATCAGAAATTTTGGTGCTATTTGATGCCTGTTATTTTAAAATTAAGGAAATTATATCTGAGACAAATATTCAAAAAGTGATATTGGTTTCGGCGGCGGATTCAATGCCAACAGTTACTAAGATAGGATACTACATAAAAAACAGGAAAAAGCAAAAGAAATCGCTACATGATGATTTGTTTATTACATGGAAGAAATTTTGTGAATTAGAGGAGAACAATAAGGGTAAAGTAGTAGAATACGAAAAAAATAAGTCGGCTCTATTGGTTCATTCTAGTGGAACGGTGGGAACGCCCAAGGGAATTTTATTATCAAATGATAACTTGAATGCACTAGCATTTCAGTATAAACTTACTTCGCTGGAATTAAATAGAAGGGAGAGATTTTTGACGGCAATTCCAGCATTTGCAGCATTTGGAATGGTTGCGTCTGTACATTTGCCGCTGTCATTAGGACTATATACTATAGTGCAACCTAGAGTTACTGCAGAGAATATGGTTAAATTGTGTTTAAAATATAAACCTAATCACTGCAATACAGTACCTCATAATTATGAAGTTTTAACGTCTAGCAAAACGGTGAAAGATCTTTCTTTTTTCCACAATTTGGGTTGTGGTGGAGATATGATTAACGAGAATTTAGAAAAGAAGATAGAAGATGAGTTAATCCGTAAAAAATCTAAAGGAAAATTGTATAAAGGTTGGGGAATGTCGGAACTTGCATCTACGGCAACTTTAGAAATGCCTACATGTAGAAAGATAGGAAGTGTAGGCATACCTTTGGTAAAAAATATAATCAGTATTTTTGAGCCGGGAACGGATAAAGAATTAACATATGATGAGCAAGGAGAAATATGTGTAACCGGTCCAAGTGTTATGTTGGGGTATTTTAAAAATAAAGAATTAACGGATAAAGTGTTACAACGACATAAGGACGGTAAAGTGTGGTTACATTCCGGAGATATAGGTCATATGTCTAAACAGGGAGTGCTTACTATAGATAGTAGGATGGAGAGAATGATTATCAGATTTGATGGTTTTAAAATATTTCCACCTTCGATTGAGAATGTCATAACTCAGCATCCAGATATTGAAGAATGTGCAGTTATCGGGATAGAGGATAACGCAAATGGCAAGGTCCCGAAAGCATTTTTGGTAATGAAACATGAGTGCAAAAGAGATACGGGAATTATAGAGGGTGAGATTAGGGAATTATGTACTACAAAATTGGCTGAAAGAGCAGTTCCTTACTATTTTGAATTTATAGATGAATTACCAATGACAATGATGGGAAAGGTGGATTATAGGAAGTTAGAAAAAGAATATTAAAAGCGTTTATAACAAAGGGTAATTATCATAATAAAATAGCGAATGTCTTTGAAAATGGCACATGAAAAAGAGTGTAATATAAAATCTTTTTCATGTGCTTTTATTGTTTTGATGTCTTTAAACAGGTGCGCTTGTAATGTTTTTTAGTAAAAGTATTTGCGTGTCAAAAATCAAATTGACACATTTGCAGTCAGCAATTATAATAGTGCCATAAACCAAAATGACACACAAAAGGATGGAGGGACATTTGTGATAAGCATTTTAGAGGAAGCAATGACGCACATTGATGAATTGGAAATAGAAAATGAAGAACTTAGGGCTGAAATAGAGCGTCTTAAGGCACGTAATTTAGGAGGACGTAAAAGGCATAATGCGGCATGGATGGCTTCTTATCAGGAATTTGCAATTAAGTATGAAGCGGGTATGACAATTATGGAAATTGTAAAAGAAGGTCAAATCAGCCGAAGGACAGCGTATCGTTATAGGGCATATTATGATGAAATGATAAATCAAGTGCAGGAATCTGCTATGTCGGATAAAGGATGTATTTATAATTGAAAAAAGAAACGGGCAAGCCACAACAATAAGTGCGGTGAAAACCCATTTCTTGATTAGAATGGTAGCAAGAAGATGTTTGATTGTCAAGAACTATGTAAAAATATAATTGTGAATAAGGGGATATTAGGATGCAAAAACTTATGTCAAAGGATAAAAAAGGAAGAATTTTAGTGAATGGGGGTTATAAGATTTGCAATATACCAAGCAATTGTAGCCGTAATGAATGTTACAATGACTGCGTCATAGATATGATGATTAAACGTTTATATGAATTGGAACATGCCCCAAAATCAATAAATTATAACATGAATATATAAGGTTATTTCAATTTCAATCATATTTTTTGCATTGAAAAGAAGCTTTTTTGAAGAACGAGCTATGAGAATAGTAAGTGATATCGGCAATAATATCGCAGTAAGGAAGATTATAAAAAATTAATATTAGTAAAACCGTAATATACCGTAATATGCGCATTTGGTAGTGACAATGTAGAAGGTTTTACGAGGAATGATACGTATTGCGAAAAATGAAATCTATAAATTAGAACAATAAAAGGTGAAAGAAAATTATTAATGAAAAAGTTTGAAAAATTGTATGAACTTATAAACCAAATAATGAAAGTCATGTTATAATAATTTAGTTATATTCAAAAGTGAAAAAGGGGATAGTTATATTGGAAAAAGGTGATAGATATATTGCAGATATACTTTTTAGAATTAAAATATTACAGTATAAAGGACAGGCATTTGAAGATTTTTTTGTTTTTGTTATGACGAAAGCGGAACCAAATTTTCAGCCGGTTAAAGCATATGGTAATATAGGTGATAGAAAAAATGATGGATTTGTTAGCCAAACAGGTATTTACTATCAAGTTTATGCACCTAGAGATGTTAATAAAGAAAAAACAGTAGGTGATGCGGTAAAAAAATTAGAAACAGATTTTAAAGGGTTGTATGATAAATGGAATAATATATGTGCAATTAAGAAATTTTATTTTGTCGTAAATGATAGATATGAGGGGTTGCCAGCACCAATAATTCAAAAAGCTCTCGAATTGAAATCAAATCCATTATATTCAGAAATAGAAATTGAAACTTTTACAGCAAAAGATTTGCAAGGAAAATTTGACATGTTAGATGAAAATGATATGCAGGAGATAGTGGGATTTATTCCTGATGTGTCAGATTGTATTATAGAATATGATGCACTTAATGAAGTTGTAAGATATTTATTGAATGCAGAATTGCCAATTAGTACTGGAGAAAAATTGGTTGTACCAGATTTCGTCCAAAAAATAACCTTTAATAATTTAAGTGAAGAAATTGAAGCAAATCTTACTGTAGGGAGCTATCAAGAAGGATTATTAAATCAATACTTTAACGAAAATCCGGGAATAAAGGATATTTTACAAAAAAAGTTTAGGGCTTTATATGAAAAGGCATGTGAAATTATTGAAGATGAGCAAGAGAATGCTTCAGATTGTAGATGCTATTATATTCTGGAAAATTCCGTGCCTAAAAGAACCATGTCGATGCTTACATGTGTCTGGGTTTTGATGGCATATTATTTTTCAACATGTGATATATTTGAAGAACCAAGGTAGATAAGGCTAGATATAGAAAGGGATGAAAATATGATATTACCGAAAAAACAATTGTCAGTAAGTGAGTCCTTTTTTGGATTTGGTGCTTTTCTACTTCAGCAATTATCTAAACCTATGACGATAGATGATTTATGGGAATATTATAAAGAAGAATATTCTAATAAAAGATATTCGACGAAATTTTCCTTTGATCAATATATTATGGCCTTAGATTATTTGTTTATTATTGGTGCGATTGAAAAAAATGAAAGGGGATTGCTGTGTTATGAGACTGATAAGTTTAACTGCTAATCAAAAATCTTTTCATCCAATTATTTTTAAAGATGGCATTAATATAATTGCAGGGAAACAGGTTACTCCTCATAATGAGAATGATGGCAATACATATAATGGCGTTGGCAAATCATTAACTTTACATTTAATTCATTTTTGTTTGGGATCAAGAAAAATTGAATCTTTTGCGAAAGTTATTCCAGAGTGGGAGTTTACATTAAGATTTCAAATAGATGATAAAGAACACTATTGCATGCGATCAACATGCAATCAAAATAAAATTGAATTTAATGGAGAGATACTGAAACCAAAAGAAGTTCAGGAGAGATTGAGAGAACTTTGTTTTGGATTAAAAGAAACACCCAAAGATATGACATGGACAACTCTTTTTTCAAGATTTGTTAGAAAATCTCGTCTGTGTTATTCAATATATGATGCTTTTGTTCCTAAAGAAAGCGATTATAGTAAAATTTTGAATAATTGTTTTTTGTTAGGGATAGATAAGGAACTAATTGTTGCTAAAAGGGAACTTCGCGATAGGCAAGTGGCTGCAGCGGCAACAGAGAAGGCAATAAAAAATGATCCGCTTTTTCGACAGTACTATTTGGGAAAAAATGATGCAGAATTAGATGTTGCAGATTTAGAATATAGAATTGCAGAATTGGCAAAGGAAATATCTGTGTTCAAAGTATCAAAAAACTATCATGAGTTAGAAAAAGAGGCTGATGAAAAGAGTTATCAAAAGAAAGAACTGGAAAATAAAAGAGTACTTGTTAGCACATATATAAAAAATATTGAGGAATCTACAAAGGAAACTACTGAAGTAAAAGAGGAAAAGTTACTAAAAATATATGAGGCAGCTCAAATAGAAATTCCAGAGATGGTAAAAAGAAGTCTTGCGGAGGTAACCCAGTTTCATAGTGAGTTATTGGCTACAAGAAACGTACGCCTTCGAAATGAACTGGCAAAACAAAAAAGAGCGTTAGAGGAAATTGACAGCAAAATAGTAGAACTTGGAAGTAGGATGGATGAATTGCTTGATTATTTGAATTCGCATGGAGCATTGGAAGAATATGTGGCATTGACAAAACAATTATCATCTTTACAGAATGAATTGAACAGGATACAGGAATATCAAAAAATTTTGAAGACATATCGAGAAAATAAACGGAGAATTAAGGAGGAAATGATAAAGCAAGATAAGGCAACAGATGAGTATCTTGATGAGGAAAGCGGGTATTTGGAAGAATTACGAAATAAGTATTGGGAATATGCCAAACGCTTTTATCCCAAGAAAAAAAGTGGATTGGTTATAAAAAATAATACTGGAGAAAATTTGTTGCGATATTCATTAGAAGCACGTATAGAAGACGACTCCTCTGATGGGGTGAATGAAGTAAGAATGTTTTGCTTTGACTGGTTGATTTTGAATTGTGAGATAAGCAAGATGAGATTTATTGCTCATGATAGTAGATTGTTTGCTAATATGGATCCAAGACAAAGGGAGACTCTTTTTAGAATAGTATATGAAACATGCTGTAAAAAAGATTTTCAATATATATGTACTATTAATGAGGATGCACTTGAATCGTTTGAGGGTATAATGAGTACAGAAGACTATAAAAATATTGTTAGGGATAATGTTATTCTGGAACTCAACGATGATGCACCAGAAAGCAAATTACTTGGAATTCAAATAGATATTGACTTAGAGGATAAGAGTAAGGTGACAGATGACATAGCTTGAAAGATGAGGAATGTTCATGCAAACTATGAGCATTCCTCCTTTTGCATATATGTATTTAAGACATATGGTAGACTAGGAGGTAACAGAACCATAGGAAAATTGTTGTTGAATATAGGCATACACTACTTATGTATCCATAGATAAAAGAAAGCAATAATATAATTGGAGAGATAAATACAATCCCTATCATAACCCCTCAGATACTTTCATACACTGTAAAAAAGTATCCTGAGGGGTTTTCCTTTGAAAGACTATATTGAAGAACGAGCTATAGGGATAGCGGGCTATATCATCGACCACAACGCCACGGTACGGCAGACTGCCAAGGCCTTCGGCATCAGCAAAAGCACGGTACATAAGGATGTGACGGAGCGGCTGGCCCAGGTGAATCCGGCGTTGGCGAAGCAGGCGCGGAAGGTATTGGATGTGAATAAATCCGAGCGTCATATCCGCGGCGGACTGGCTACCAGAGAGAAGTATCTGCACCAGCACTAGATATTCGATGAGGCAAATCATTCTATACGGGAAAGTGTCTTGAAATACCGGGTACCAACTTATATAATGGATACATAGCTATATGGGACAAAGTAGTTGGGACATAAGATACAAAAGATATCAGGACCTTTACGCGGCAGGATCACTTATGAGGAGAGAAAAACGAAATGGCAACAGAGTTTCTGAATGATGCACGGAAAGAGATCGAGAGACGGACAGAAGACTTCTGTGGGGAATTAAAAGCATTCTATCAGGGCAACGGGGAAGCGGAACAGAACCTGATGGAGCAGACAACCCAGCCTTTCTGGCAAAGTCTGCGCCTGAGCAGAAAAAGACTGCAGCAGCGGGAACTGACGGTGGATATGGAGATGCAGGAGCCGGCACGACTGGCGGACTATGATGGTCCCTGGAAGGATGGTTATGATTATAGCTGCCGCCGTACCCAGCCGGTAAAAATGAGACGGACTTATTACCGCAAGGGAAAAAAGATTGCGTTCCTAAAGACACCGGAGATTGCAGCGGCGAGCTTTTTGAAAGCGGATGTGCAGGGAGATATGGTTATCTGCCCTAACTGTGGACATGAGGGAAAACTGACCAGCTATATCGATGGCTGTGATGCCTGCGGGGCAAAGTTTCTCGTCAGTGATTTTGAAACAAAGGTATCCGGATTTTCTCTGGAGGAGGACGCAAGACAGAAAAGTATTTCCAACTTTATGAAAGCCGGTGCTGTGGTGGGAATTACAGCGATTTCTCTTGCGGTACTGGCCATCTGTGCGGGCGGCATTATGTTTTTGCTGTTGGCGTTGGGCAGGAACGGATACAATGCGGTAAAGGCAGCCGCAGCCATGATGCTGGGAATTGGTCTGGCTCCGGTATTTTTCCGGTCGTTGTTTTACATGCTCATTATATTTATTGTAATGTTGATCGTGATGGAGACTCGCAGAAAGCCGAGAATTCAAGACGAATCGAAAGTAAAGGCCGCAATCCCGGAATTCTCCACGGGTAATTTTCTTCAGAATCTGGAATACCAGCTGCGAATGATCCATCTGGCGGATACGGTAGAGCAGGTACGCTTTTTCGCATCCTGTGATCTGGATACGGTGGTGGCACGGTATCAGAATGTGGTGGACTGTTGCATTTGCGGTGTGCGTTTTCTGGAGGCGGAGACACGGGGAGAGTCTTACAGAATCAGCGTGGAAGTGAGGACCCGATTGACACTGGATACAGGAAAGAAGATCCGGAACCGTTATGAGGAGATCCGGCTGGAACTGGAAGGCAGACAGGATGTGGTAACGCAGCACAGCAGGGCACTCCGGGAATACAAATGCCCCAACTGCGGAGGCAGTGTGGACATTTTGGGCGGCGGAGTCTGCGAATACTGTAATACCGCGGTGGACTACCGAAATTTTGGCTGGATCATCACTTCTTATACAAATCTGGGGCAGCCAGAGAATCCTTCTGCGAAAATACTGGCGGGAGCACTGGGAAGTTATCTGCTCATTTTGCTTTTGAGTCTGGTACTCATGGCGCATTCCGAGGATGGAAAAGATACTTTTGAGATCTTACAGAGTGTCCGGATGTCAACGGAATATCTGAAAGCGGTGCAGCAGGATATTATCTATCCCGATGCTGTGATTTCAGATTGTACGGAGACAGACAGCGAAGATGGAACTTTTGCTTCAATAAAGGTGTACTCCTGTGGGGACCGGGATGCAGTAAAAGAAGACTACAAAACTGCACTGCTGGAAAAGGGATTTCTGGAGATGCAGCAGTACCCGGAGGGATTTTCTGTCTTTTTGCCGGAGAATCCGTCAGAATATGCCGCGGATTCGGAAGAAGGAATGTTCTATCTTGTGATCCGCGCAGAAAATGCATCGGAGGGAATTACAGTAACTGCGACACTGGTGGATGAGAACTGGGATCCGGTACAGGAATAAAAATAGAATAAGAAAATGCGACAAGGGACCCGGGCGAAAGCTTCCGGGTCCTTTTTAGAGGGAAAGTGTTTGTAGTTAGCTTATTGGGTGAGAGGAATTCTGTGGACCACCCTGCGATAGAGCTTCCACAGGAGCACAGCAGGGAAACTGATTGCCAGATATGCTGTGGATAAAAGTCCGGTAGCACCGCCTACGATTGCAATAATTAAAATTCCGATGTTCATGATGGATTCCTCGCTTTTTTGTCAGTCTGTAAAGTGCTTGCTGATTCCTTCAAAAACTTTACATATCGTATTATAGTAAACAGATACCCCCGGGTGAATAGTTTTGAGCGACCCTTAACACCATTTTGTCGGGTTATTTACAGAATCTTTGCAAGGCATTTACAGAATCTTAACAGGGCGGGAACGATCCCGGGAGTAAGGTTTGCAATCGCAGGAAATATCAAGTATAATAGAGAAAATTGACTGTTACCCGGGGTGGAATAGTCGGAGAAAATAAAACGGAGGTAGGAATATGAGTATGACACTGGAACAGGCTAAGGAGAAGCTTGCAAAGTATGGTCAGGAACATGTTCTGAAGTATTACGGGGAGCTCAACGAGGAAGAGAAGCAGGGGATTCTGGATCAGATCGAAACTACGGATATGAGCATTCTGGAAGCTTGCAAGCATAAAGAAGATCTGGCAAAAAAAGGAGTGATCACACCGTTGGCTGCCATGCAGTTAGACGAAATCGAAGCAAACAGGGAGGAATTTACCGCAACCGGTATCGAAGCGATCCGACAGGGCAAGGTAGCAGCGGTCCTTCTGGCCGGTGGTATGGGCACCAGACTGGGATCTGACAATCCCAAGGGAATGTACAATGTGGGACTGACTCATGAACTGTATATTTTTGAATGCCTGATCAATAATCTGATGGAAGTCGTACATCAGGCAGACAGTTGGATCCATCTGTTCGTAATGACCAGTGATAAGAACAACGATGCGACCATAGCCTTTTTAAAGGAGCATGATTTCTTCGGATATAATGCGGAATATGTGCATTTCTTTAAACAGGAGATGGCTGCGGCTACCGATTATGAAGGTAAGATCTATCTGGAGGAAAAGGGCAAGCTGTCCACTTCCCCCAATGGTAACGGCGGCTGGTTCATTTCCATGAAAAACAATGGCATGCTGGACATTGTACACAGAGAAGGCATTGAGTGGATCAATGTATTTGCCGTGGATAATGTATTGCAGCGAATCGCAGATCCCTGCTTCATCGGAGCTACTATTCAGAAAAATTGTGTGGTAGGCTCCAAGGTGGTCCGCAAGAATGCACCGGATGAGAAGGTAGGCGTTATGTGCTTAGAGGATGGCAGACCTTCTATCGTAGAATATTATGAACTGACCGATGAACTGATGAATGCTAAGGATGAGAAGGGAGAACCCGCGTATAATTATGGTGTGATCCTGAATTATCTGTTCAAGGTACAGGATCTGGAAAAGATCATGGCAGAGAAGATGCCCCTGCATATCGTAGAGAAGAAGATCCCGTATCTGGATGAGAACGGAGAACCGGTGAAGCCGGAGGCTCCCAACGGCTACAAATTCGAGAGTCTGGTGCTGGATATGATCCATCAGATGGACAGCTGTCTGCCCTTCGAAGTAGTCAGAAGAAAAGAATTTGCGCCGATCAAGAACAAGATCGGTGTGGACTCTGTGGAAAGTGCCAGAGAACTGCTCACCGAGAATGGTGTGGTGCTGTAAACATTTCGACAGATTTTCACAACATAAGGTTATTGAGGAATCGATAGAATTACAGTAATCTGATACTGTAAGAAACGAAGAAAAAATTTCATCCGGCTCTGACAGATGAGAGATTGTGCAGCCGCCATAGTGAACAAATAGTATTGTCCTATGCACGGCGGATAGGAGAGAGTGTATGAGAATTTTGGTAACAGGTGGTGCCGGATTCATCGGCAGTCATACCGTAGTGGAATTACAGCAGGCAGGCTATGATGTAGTCGTATTGGATAATCTCTGCAATGCAAGTGAGAAAGTGATCCCCAGAGTAGAAGCCATCACAGGCAAGAAGGTTCCTTTCTATAAGGCAGACATTCTGGACCGTGAAGCTCTGGAAGAGATCTTCAGCAAGGAACAGATTGACGCAGTCATTCATTTTGCAGGACTGAAGGCAGTCGGTGAGTCCGTACAGAAGCCCTGGGAATATTATGAGAACAATATTGCCGGTACCCTGACCTTGGTAGATGTCATGAGAAAACATGGTGTGAAGAGCATTATCTTCTCTTCCAGCGCTACCGTATACGGCAACCCCGCATTTGTTCCCATTACGGAGGAATGCCCCAAGGGACAGTGCACCAACCCTTACGGCTGGACGAAATCTATGCTGGAGCAGATCCTGACGGATATCCAGAAGGCAGATCCCGAATGGAATGTGATCCTGCTTCGTTACTTCAACCCTATCGGAGCTCACAAGAGCGGTACCATTGGCGAGAATCCCAACGGTATCCCCAACAACCTGATGCCTTATATCACACAGGTAGCAGTCGGCAAGCTGAAAGAGCTGGGTGTCTTCGGTGATGATTACGATACCCCCGACGGAACCGGTGTACGTGACTACATCCATGTCGTTGATCTGGCAAAGGGCCACGTAAAGGCTCTGAAGAAGATTGAGGAGAATGCAGGACTGAAGATCTACAATCTGGGAACTGGTGTGGGCTACAGTGTTCTGGACATCGTGAAGAACTTCGAAGCAGCTACCGGCGTGAAGATTCCTTACGTGATCAAACCCCGCCGTGCAGGCGATATCGCCACCTGCTATTCCGATGCTTCTCTGGCAGAGAAGGAACTTGGCTGGAAGGCTGAGAACGGCATCAAAGAGATGTGCGAAGACTCCTGGAGATGGCAGAAGAACAATCCGAATGGATATGAAGAATAATAAAACAATATTGAAACATACAAAGGGACATGGCCGGTGGGTCATGTCCTTTTGTGATTCTTAACGGTGAAAAATCTGAAGCGCCCGGAATACCTGCTCTACGGTATCCGCCATATTGGTCATGGCATTGTCGGTATGCATAGCCTCATCCAGGGATACCACGTTCCGCAGAATCGGGAAAAAGGCATCGATGCCCTCTGCGTTGCAGGCAACGGCCTCTTTGGCCACGCAGCCGGAAAAAGCAAGTACCGGTTTTTCATATTTTTTGGCAATCTTGGCAACACCGATGGGAGCTTTTCCCATAACCGTCTGACCGTCAAGGCGGCCTTCCCCGGTGATCACGACATCTGCATCCCGGATATATTTTTCCAGATGGGTTTCTTCCAGAATGATCTTAATACCGGATTCCAGTGTGGCATTGCAGAAGGTAAGAAAAGCAAACCCCATACCGCCAGCAGCACCGGCACCGGGATATTTGGCATCGGCATGAGGAAACTGTTCTCTGGCCAGAGCGGCATAATAAGCCAGCCATTTGTCCATCTGCAGGATCATAGTGGAAGTAGCGCCCTTTTGCGGTCCGTAGATGGCGGAACATCCCTGCTCTCCGCAGAGCGGGTTGGAGACATCGCAGGCTATGCGGAAAGTACATTCCTTGAGTTCGGGAAGCACATGATCCGTAGTGATGGATTCCAGATCCTCCAGTCCTTTGGCTCCGAAGCGGATCTGATTTCCGTTTTTATCCAGAAAGCCAAAGCCAAGTGCCTGCAGCATTCCGACACCGCCGTCATTGGTGGCACTGCCACCGATACCGACAATAAAATGCCGGCAGCCGTTCTGGATTGCATCTTTGATGACTTCGCCTACACCGTAAGTGGTGGTGTTCAGAGGATTCTTTTCCTCTCCGCTGACCTGGGTAATCCCGGCGGCACCGGACATTTCAATGATTGCGGTATGGGTCTCGTCGACGATGCCGTAAGGACAGACAACGGGGTGACCGGAAGGGCCTGTGACCTGCACCTGTGTCATACGGCCGTCACAGCCGTTTACCAGAGCATCGACGGTGCCCTCCCCGCCGTCCGCCAGAGGACGGACGGTAATATGAGCATCTTTATAAACACGTTTGATCCCTGTGGCGGCGCTCAAACCCGCCTGCATGGAGGTCATACTTCCCTTGAAGGAATCGATAGCTATTACTACATTCATAAGGTTCCTTTCCGCTGCCGCCGGAATTCGGCCGACAACTGTCGTTTTCGTATAGATTTTCGGAAAATGGCATAATTTCTGAGGATATTATAGCAACACCGGAACAAAAGAGGAATGGTTCCCGGAGAAAAATAAAATTTAGCGTGGTACAGTGGCAAAAACATCCTATAAGATCATTGCATCTGAGAAAACAATCCAGTATAATGAAAGGAGTGCACATTTAGATGCACATTACGCATAAGAAGTGGAATAACAGGAGGACGAGCATGATTCAGTTAACACAGGGCGGCGCTTACCTGGTAAACGGTACGGACATCGTAGCGGATACCCCGGAAGCAGCCAGTCAGATACAGGCGAAGACCGGCATTACGATCTCCAAAGAAGAAGCAGCGAAAAACACCATGGCATATGGTATTCTGCAGGAGCATAATACCTCCGGCAATATGGACAAGCTGAAGATCCGTTTCGACAAGCTTACCAGCCATGATATTACCTTTGTAGGTATTATCCAGACCGCGAGAGCATCCGGACTGCAGAAGTTCCCCATGCCCTATGTACTGACCAACTGTCATAACTCCCTGTGTGCCGTAGGCGGCACCATCAACGAGGATGACCACATGTTTGGTCTGACCTGTGCGAAAAAATACGGCGGAGTCTATGTACCCCCTCATCAGGCAGTTATCCATCAGTTTGCCAGAGAGATGTTAGCCGGCGGTGGCAAGATGATCCTGGGTTCCGATTCCCATACCCGTTACGGTGCACTGGGTACCATAGCTATGGGCGAGGGTGGTCCCGAACTGGTAAAACAGCTGTTGAACCAGACCTATGATATCAACATGCCCGGCGTGGTAGCCGTATACTTAAAGGGTGCTCCCGTGAAGGGTGTAGGTCCTCAGGACGTGGCACTGGCTATCATTGGCGCAGTATTCAAGAATGGCTATGTAAAAAATAAAGTAATGGAATTCGTAGGTCCCGGCGTGGCTTCCCTGAGTGCTGATTTCCGTATCGGCATTGACGTAATGACCACAGAGACCACCTGTCTGTCCTCCATCTGGAAGACCGATGACCAGATCCGTGAGTTCTATGAGATCCACGGACGTACCGAAGACTATAAGGAACTGAATCCCGGCCAGGTGGCATACTATGATGGATTGATCGAGGTGGATCTGGACAAGATCCGTCCTATGATCGCCATGCCGTTCCATCCCAGCAATACTTACACCATCGAAGAGCTGAATGCGAACCTGATGGATATTCTGGATGAGACGGAAAAGCGTGCGAAAGTAAGTCTGGACGGTGCTGTAGACTTCACTCTGAAAAATAAAGTAAAGAACGGCAAGTTCATTGTAGATCAGGGTATCATCGCAGGCTGTGCCGGCGGCGGATTCGAGAATATCTGTGCGGCTGCCGACATTCTGAAGGGCAGATACATCGGTGCGGATGAGTTTACTTTAAGCGTATATCCCGCATCCATGCCCATATACATGGAGCTGATCCGCAACGGCTGTGCGGCTACCATCTTAGAGACCGGTGCAGTGATGAAGACTGCGTTCTGTGGTCCCTGCTTCGGTGCCGGTGACACACCTGCCAATAACGCATTCAGTATCCGTCACTCTACCAGAAATTTCCCGAACCGTGAAGGCTCCAAGCTGCAGAACGGCCAGATCGCTTCCGTAGCTCTGATGGATGCCCGTTCCATCGCAGCCACCGCAGCCAACAAGGGTGTGCTGACTTCCGCAACGGACTTCGATGGAGATTTCGGAAAATACAAATATCATTTCGATAGCAATATTTACAAGAACCGTGTCTTCGATTCCCACGGTGTGGCAGACGAGAGCGTAGAGATCCAGTTCGGCCCCAATATCAAGGACTGGCCCGCTATGGGTGCCCTGCCTGAGAATCTGATACTGCAGGTAGTATCCGAGATCCACGATCCCGTAACTACTACCGATGAGCTGATTCCATCCGGTGAGACCTCTTCCTACCGCTCCAATCCTCTGGGACTGGCAGAGTTCACTTTAAGCCGTAAGGATCCGCAGTATGTAGGACGTGCCAAGGAGATCCAGAAGGCAGAGAAAGAGCGTATGAACGGCGGACATCCCTGTCAGGCAGTTCCGGTACTGAAGGATGTTATGGGTGAAGTAAAGAAACAGTATCCCGATGCAAGTCGCGAGAACACCGGATTCGGTTCCACTATTTTCGCAGTGAAGCCCGGAGACGGCTCTGCCCGTGAGCAGGCTGCTTCCTGCCAGAAGGTATTAGGCGGCTGGGCAAATATTGCCAACGAGTATGCCACCAAGCGTTATCGTTCCAACCTGATCAACTGGGGCATGCTTCCTTTCCTGATCCAGCCCGGAGACCTGCCTTTCAAGAATCTGGATTACCTGTTCATTCCTGGTATTAAGAAAGCCGTGGAAGACAAGGCCGAGGAAATTAAGGCATATGTGGTAACAACAGGAGAAGGCATGAAGGAATTCACCCTGAAGCTGGGAGAGCTGACCGACGAAGAACGTCAGATCATCCTGAAGGGATGCCTGATCAACTATAACCGAGTGTAACTATTCAGAGACATGTGACGAACCATCGCAGATGCGTTTCGCGAAGAGAGGCTGAATAGTTACAATGAGAAGTAAGGAGAAAAAATATGGAATTTAACAAACCGGTATCCAACCCCATGATGGTGGGATCCATTGAATTATTAAAAGCAGAGGACACCCCAGAACACAGACAGATGTTCCTGGATGAACTGCAGAAAGCAAAGTTCCTGTCTCCGGTCGTGATCGATCCGGTGCCTGTGCCCGATGAAAACGGCCGGGTGACCATCGCAAGAGATGCCAAAGTACAGTTCCCGATGCTGTCCACCGAGGACGGTCGGAAGTTCTTCATGGCGTTCACTGACTGGACAGAGCTAAAAAGGTGGAGAGATGAGGAGAATCAGCAGACTTTCGCCATGAACTTTGACGATTATGCGGGAATGCTGCTGCGCAAAGATGCACAGGGCAATATCAGCCCGGCGCTGGGATTCGTGATCAATCCCTTCGGTGGCAACATCGTGGTGACCAGAGAAATGGTAGCCAGCATGATCGCAGCAAAGCTGAAAGCAGCCGGCAGACCGGTGCCTCCCGCACCCGGAACCCCTGGCGCTCCCACTCAGCCCAAACAGCAGTAAATTAACACTAAATAAAATGTCCATAGCGGACGATATAAGTAGTAGAGAGGTGACAAGGCCAGTCACTTCCTGCTACTTATTTTTTACAGTTTGATAATGACACCACGGATGGTAATCAGACAGAGGCATATTATATGTATTCTGTTTCTTTACCATCTTTTTTTAGTTTAACAGTTCAGCCATGCAATATCATATGTTCTGCGTGGATGCTGGCACACAAAGCAGAACATATGATATTGCATGAGCGGAGCGCCGCATGTATGAAATAAAAGATGAGCCGCTTAGCGGCGTCGACTGCGGAGCAGGCGCTTTTATGAATACATGCGGCGGTGAACTGTTAAACGTTACAGGAAGCGCGCCCTGTTGGTTCGTGGTGAGGTCGGGGAAAGGAGAAAATTACAGATTTGAGAATTGATTCCGCAAGCATAGGAATGGATTCCGCCAGAAGCTATCACGCTTCTAAGACAAGCGTCAGACGATTTGAGATAACGGATTATCAGGCAGGTCTGACAGATGTATCCACTAAGGGACAGAAGACACCGAATGGTGAGGATACCACACAGAACACGGAGGAACAGGAGAACACTGCAGAGAACACCACGATGACAGCCAAAGACTGGCAGAGTCGTTTGCTGGTATCTTCTGCCAGATGGGATATGCGAAGCAGTGCCAGTGAACAGACATTGTCTACCATCCGGGAATATACGGTGCGTTATATTTTTGATTTATTATTCCCGTCCAGGAACAGCACTTTGCGGGACTGGATGCAGGAAAACGGATGGAGCAGCGGTAATCAGACCGGAAACAGCTGGAATACAGGGAATAGCGTAAATAATACCCAGACGAATTCCGGCAGCACACAGGGAACCGCAACACCTGCGTCAGACGTGTTCAATCTGGTCACGTCCCGTGTGAAAATATTGAACTATGTGAGCGAGACCTGGAACATAGAACAGGAGGATACCAGTTTTTCCACCGTGGGAAGCGTACGGACCAAGGATGGCAGAGAGATCAATTTTAATGTAAATGTAAATATGAGCCGCAGATGCGAGGAATACTACAAAGAGCAACTCAATGTAGCAGAATTCACGCTCCATGATCCGCTGGTGATCAACCTGGATACTGATGTGGCAGAAGTGTCGGATCAGACCTTTTATTTTGATCTGGATGCCGATGGCAAGGAAGAAGAGATCTCCGTGCTGAATGGCAGCGGCTATCTGGCACTGGACAAGAACGGTGACGGCACTATCAACGACGGCAGTGAGCTGTTCGGCACCCGGAATGGGGATGGCTTTACAGATCTGGCGCAGTATGATGAGGATGGCAACGGCTGGATCGATGAGAACGATTCCATCTGGTCAAAATTAAAAATCTGGTGCAAGGATGAAAACGGCAACGACGTACTGTACAAACTTTCTGACAAGGGTGTCGGTGCTATCTGTCTGCAAAACGTTTCTACGGATTTTACCCTGCAGGGAGACCGTAAGGCTCAGGACGGCACTACCAATGCCAATGCGACCAATGCTGTGGTCCGCAAGACCGGTATTTTCTTATACGAAAACGGAAATGTGGGTACGGTACAGCACGTGGATATGGCTGCCTATGCCGCACAGGCATAGAATAAATATAACTATTCAGTTACTTCGCCCTATAAATAGCATCAAATGTTCTTACGAATGCAAACATTCGACGCTATTTACATGGCTCTGAATAGTTCCAAATAAATGCAAATTTCATATCGAAGACATTCTGAATAAAACCCATGAATCGGGCAAGACTATAGGATAAACCAGGGAAAGTGGTTGAAACGATTGTATAGCAGGCAGTTGACTCAGGGAACAGGAAGGATGCGGATAGGATATGAGAAGAAATAAAAAGAGCGGTATTAACAAAGAACGTATTATAATGTTAGCCTCTTCAGCCTTTGTACTGGCAGCATTGACCATGACAGGGGTCTATATGAAGGGGCAGAATGTGGAGTCCAGGGATGATGGTTATACCTTGGACTTCACTGCGCTTCCCAACAATGCGGATGACAAATTACAGGAGATCACGGAGAATAACGACGAACATCTTCTGAAGGAGGACGAGAACATCCCCGGACTGACGGCAAATAATACAGCGGGAAATGAGATCGCGGGAACTCCTGTCACCGAGGATGATCTGGACTATATGCCCCAGGAGGTAGGCTCCGGCAACGTAGAGATTCCGGGGCTGACGGATCAGGAGACCCTGCTGGAGGCCGCACAGAAAGAGCAGCAGAATTCCGATGCCGACCGACAAAAGGAAGAGACCGGGGGAAAGCAGACAGCAGGCGGGGATGTGGTCGTTGAGAAGACACTGCACTTTGCAGAAAGCGACGGATTACAGCAACCGGTGCAGAGTGATATTCTGATGCATTACTCTATGGACAAGAGCACTTATTTTGCTACACTGGATCAGTATAAATACAATCCCGCCACCATTTTTTCCGCGGAAGAAGGTACGGCAGTGACCGCCTGTGCGCAGGGAAAAGTGACTTCGATCTTCGAAAATGAGGAGATCGGCAAGGCGGTGACCCTGGATCTGGGTGACGGCTATGAGGCCACTTATGGACAGCTGACGGAGATCACAGTGAAAGAGAACTCCTATGTGAATCCCGGCGACACCATCGGCAGTGTGGCAGCGCCCACGAAATACTACAGCGCCGAAGGAAGCAACGTATACTTTGCTCTGACCCACAACGGGGAACCGGTGAACGGGGAGGCATTGTTCCGCTGATGTATATTGTAGGAGGCAGGATCCTGACCATGGCGGGCAGAGAGATCCCCGAAGGGATCCTGCAGATAAGAAACGGGAAAATTGCACAGGTAGGTGCCAGAGGTGAGGTGAAGTTACAGCCGGAAGAAGGAGAGCAGGTAGTGATCGCGAAAAATGCGCTGATCATGCCGGGCATCATTGAGGCACACTGCCATATGGGTATCATGGAAGAAAAAAACAGCACGGAAGGGGATGACTGTAATGAGACAGTGGATCCCCTGACACCGACTCTGCGGGCTATCGATGGTATTAATCCCATGGATGCAGCCTTTGATGATGCGGTGCGGGCCGGAATTACTGCAGCCATGATCGGACCCGGAAGCTCTAATGTGGTGGGCGGCCAGTTTGCCATGGTAAAGACTAAGGGGCGCCGGATCGACGACCTGATCCTGAAATCACCGGCGGCCATGAAGGTGGCCTTTGGAGAGAACCCCAAGGTCAATTATTCCGGGCAGAACAAAAGTCCTGTCACTCGTATGGCCATCGCCGCCATGCTGCGCAGGGAACTCTGGGAGAGCAGAGAATATCTGCGGCAAAAGCAGGAAGCGGCGGAGAAGGGAGAGTATTTTGCACCGGATTTTGAAAAAGAGTGCTATCTTCCGGTACTGCGGGGAGACATCCCGTTAAAAGCCCATGTCCACCGGGTGGACGATATTTTCACAGCAATCCGCATTGCAAAAGAATTCGGTATAAAAATGACGATGGATCATTGCTCGGAAGGTCATCTGGTGGCGGAAGAACTGGCGAAGGAAGGATTTCCGGCCATTGTGGGACCGGATCTTACCAGCCGGAACAAGATCGAGGTGCAGAACATGTCTTTTAAGACCGCCGGAGTGCTGAACCGGGCCGGTGTGATGGTCGCCATCACCACGGATCATCCGGTGTCACAGATCCAGACACTGCCGTTGTGTGCCGGACTTGCGGTAAAAGCGGGACTTCCAATGGAGGAAGGTTTCCGGGCCATCACCATTTATCCTGCGAAAATCTGTGGCGTGGCAGACCGCATTGGCAGCCTGGAAGTGGGGAAAGATGCAGACATTGCCATTTTCGACGGAAATCCTATGGAAATTTTCACACGAACCCTTTATACTATTATCAACGGGGAGATCGTGTACTGTAATGTCCCCAGGGAATGACCGGAGGAATATTTTGAGATACAGCAGGAAAAGTGCAGGGATCCTGTCCCTGCTATTACTATTTAACAGTATAGGTATGAACGCCTGCGGGCAGGCAACGGCAGAGACAGGGCATGTAAGCATAAGTATGACCGGCATGGAAAACACACCGGTCATCAACTATACAGTGCCTACGCTGACACCCAATGTGCTGGTGGATCAGCAGGGGTATGCCGCGGTCGGTGAAAAACAGGCAGTGGTGAAGGGCAGACAGCCGGTAGAGACTTTCCGGCTGGTGGACCGGGAGACCGGAGAGACGGTCTATGAAGGCACGGTAAAGCAGACAGATTACAACGGGGAGCTGTCTCTGTACATCGGAACAGCGGATTTCACGGACTATACCGGGGAAGGTGAGTTCTATCTGGAGTGTGACAATGTGGGAAGATCCCTGACATTTTCTCTGAAAGAAGACCACTATCAGGAACTGTTGGAAGCGTTGTGCACGGATGTTCATGACAGATGTCAGGATCGCAGTATTACCGAGGATGAGATCATCACTTTGTTGGAGGCCTGTGAGTGGTATCCGCAGGTGCTTGCGGATGATAATGGCAATGATATCCCGGATCTGCTGGAATCTATTGCCGACTGGCTGGAAAAAACGGCCAACGACACAGAAAAGCCGGAACCGGAGAACATGTGTTACGTGGCGGTGATGGCAAAATTCAGTTATCTGTACCAGAAATATGATGTGCAATATGCCACACAATGTCTGCAGCATGCGTCGTCGGTGTACACCAAGCTGATGTCGACATCCGGCAGAGATGCGGAGAAATTCATGGCGCTGACGGAGCTTTACCGGGCGGCGGGACTCTACACTTACCGCAATCAGATCCTGGAGTATAAGGACTTTTTCGAGGACAATACCAGTTATCTGGAAGAAACGGCCTATCTGTATGGCTCCATGACGTATCTGGCCACCAGACAGCCGGTGGATGTGGACCTGTGCACTGTATTCATGGAAAGCATCCGGAATCGGGGCGAGGAGCTGGCCAAACGTTCCCATAACATGATCGATGCCGTAATGAATGTCAACAATGGAACCGAGGATCTTCTGAAGCGGGCAGAAGAATTGTCCTGTGCTAATTATGTGTTATACAGTTATCAGTACACGGAGATTTTAGAGGATTTTCTGCATTACCTGATGGGACGGAACCGGGATTCGGTGAGTTATTATCCCGAAGAGGGAGACGCTGCGGATTATCTGTTACTGATAGCCCAGCAGGTCTCCCTCGCGGATAGACATTAGAAAGATCAGATCAGTTCTTTGTTTTTGAAATAAGTTTCGGAGATAATATTCTGTACATAGGTGCCCATGCTCTTGCGGGTCTCCTTGTCCAGTTCCTTCGGATAAATAGGCTTACCGTATTCAATGACTACGGTGGCCTTTTTTATTTTCGGAAAATGATCTTCAAATACCGCAGCGGAATTCACAATAGTCATGGGGATAATGGGAACATTTGCTTTCTCTGCGATCTTGAAACTGCCCTCGTGGAAGGGAAGAAAAGTATCCTGGGTCTTGTTGCGGGTGCCCTCCGGGAAGATGCAGATGGAAATCCCGTTTTTGGCTTTCTCAATGGCCTGCAGAATGGTTTTCAGTCCTGCCTTGATGTCCTGGCGATCCAGAAACAGACAGTGAAGATCTTTCATCCAGATGTTAAGCAGGGGCCATTTTAACATTTCTTTTTTCGCAATATAACCGGTAGGTCTGGGAACACGGACGTAGGTCAGCACCACATCGAAAAAGCTGCGATGATTGCCGACGTACAGCACAGCAGTGTCGGTGGGAATGTTCTCTTCCCCGATGGCAATGACTTTCGTGCCGGAAAGACGGATGACCCAGCGGAAGGCCCAGTTTACAATGGCCAGGGAACTGCGGTCCTTAAGACAGGGGTTAAATTTACCGATGATCCATTCCACCAGCATTAACGGCGTGGACAGGATCAGGAATAATACTACAAATAATACGACGAATATAAAACGGATCATAATAATACCAATGCCTTTCAGTAACCTGCAAACTTTCAGGTGCCTTGGCACCTTGTGCAGGCACAAATTTGCGTGTGAAAAATTAATTTTTCACACGAAACTCCTTCGGATTTTTTATTTAGCAATGAAAAGTACGCCTAACGTGCCGGGACCACAATGGCTGGAGACTACACCACCTGCTCTGGTTTCCAGAATCTCGTCAAAGATTCCCAGACTTTCCAGATAGGAACGAACCGCTTCCACAATCTCCCGGTCGCAGCCGGAGTGGGTGATGAAGACTCTGTCGGGAACGGCATTCTTCAGATCCTCTTCCATGTCTCTGGTGTAGGAGAGGATGACAGAACTTAATTTTCCACGGTATTTTTTGGAGGCATCCATGGCACCATCCACCACGACGATCCGGGGATGAAGCTTTAACATACCACCGGCCAGAGCCGCTACCGCGCTGCATCTGCCACCGCGGTGAAGGTAGGTCAGGGTATCTACGACGAAGCTGGCCCGGACTTTGGGACGGATGGCTTCGATGGCAGTAGTGATCTCTGCGGCTGTTTTCCCTTCAGAAGCCAGAATGGCAGCCTGTATTACCTGCAGACCGATGCCGGTGGACAGGTTTGCGGAGTTGATGACGGTGACTTTGTCGGAAGCTTCCAGTTCTTCTGCAGCAAGCCGCATAACGTTGCCGGAGGTGGACATGCTGTCGGAGATGGAGAAACAGATGATCTCCCGGCCTTCTTCCACAAAAGGCTGCATGACTTCCATGGCCTCGGTCAGAGAAGGAGCAGAGGTCTTGGGCGTGGTCTTGTTTTCATCGGACCACCGGAAAATTTCTTCCGGCGTAATATCCACGCCATCGCGGTATTCATCCTCGCCCAGCAGAATGTGCAGAGGCAGGATGGTAATGTCATACTTTTCCACTAATTCCTTTGACAGATCACAGGTACTGTCAGAGATGAGCTTAACTGTCTGTGCCATAGAATCTACCTTCCTTTTTATTAGTAATTATTCCCCTTTGGCGATCTGCCTTGCGACATAGACACCGCTGGCGGATGCATGGGACAGGGAATGAGTCACACCGCTGCCGTCACCGATGATGTACAGGCCCTTGTGACAGCTTTCCAGATGTTCGTCCAGTTCCACTTCCATATTATAGAATTTGACTTCCACACCGTAGAGCAGGGTATCGTCATTGGCGGTACCGGGTGCGATCTTGTCCAGTGCGTAGATCATTTCGATGATACCGTCTAAGATACGCTTGGGCAGTACCAGGCTTAAATCACCGGGAGTTGCGGACAGGGTAGGCTCTACCATGCCCTCGGCAATACGCTTCGCATTACTGCGGCGTCCTCTCACCAGATCGCCGAAACGCTGTACGATAACACCGCCGCCCAGCATGTTGGAGAGACGGGCGATACTTTCACCGTAGCCGTTGCTGTCCTTGAAGGGCTCGGAGAAATGCTTCGCTACCAGCAGGGCAAAGTTGGTGTTCTCTGTCTGCTTGTCGGCTCCTTCGTAGCTGTGGCCGTTTACGGTGACGATGCCGTTGGTGTTCTCATTTACGACGATACCGTGGGGATTCATACAGAAGGTACGCACGGAATCCTCGAATTTTTCAGTGCGGTATACGATCTTGCTCTCATAGAGTTCATCGGTCAGATGAGAGAAGATGACTGCGGGCAGTTCCACCCGGACGCCGATATCCACGCGGTTGGACTTGGTGTTGATGTCCAGATCTTTACAGATCTGCTCCATCCATTTGCTGCCGCTGCGGCCTACGGAAATAATGCACTTGTCGCAGTCGTAAGAAGCGTTTTCGCAGCAGATACGGTAACCGTCACCAACGGTCTCCACCGTTTTCACCGGGGTATCGAAATAGAAAGTCACTTTATCCTTCAGTTCTGCGTACAGATTTTCCAGCACGATGAAGTTGATATCTGTACCCAGGTGACGTACGGAAGCGTCTAACAGGTTCAGCTTGTTCTGCATGCAGATTTTTTTGAAAGAGGTGCCAGCAGTGGAATACAGCTTCGTGCCTTCACCGCCGAACTTCATGTTGATGTCATCCACATATTTCATCAGGTCGATGGCCTGACTCTTGCCGATATACTCGTAGAGAGTGCCACCGAAAGCGTTGGTGATATTGTATTTTCCATCGGAAAAAGCACCGGCACCACCGAAACCGCTCATGATGGAACAGCTCTTACAGTTGATGCAACTCTTGATCTTGTCACCGTCGATAGGACAGTGGCGCTTCTCCAGAGGGTGACCGGATTCGAAAACGGCAATTTTCAGGTCGGGATTCTGTTGCACCAGTTCATAAGCGGAGAAGATACCGCCGGGACCGGCACCGATAATGATTACGTCATATTTCATAGGGATAAGTTTCCTTTCTCTTTGTTCTCTTGTAAGGATTTGTGGGATGTATACTCATTTTGAACCCCCAAAAACATTCAAAATATAGTATATCATATTTTCAGCTAAAATGGGGAATAGAAATATAGCAAAATATGTGATAAAATCATAAGTTATAGCGGTTCTTCTGCAGATGCGGATGAGCGGTGCGGGAAAATAACGGGATTTGGAAGAGAATTGCAGGAAATGAAATTATGGAAGCAACACAGAAGAAAAACAAATATGAAATAGATATGTGCAACGGCACGATTATGGACAAGCTGATCTCCTTTGCACTGCCCCTGATGGTGTCCAGCATTTTGCAGCTGCTGTTCAATGCAGTGGATATCATTGTGGTGGGACGGTTCACCGGAAGTCAGGCGCTGGCGGCTGTAGGTTCCACCACGGCATTGATCAATATGTTCGTCAATCTGTTTATCGGCGTTTCTCTGGGAGCCAATGTATTGTCCGCCAGATTCTATGCTGCCGGGAAAGAGCGGGAGATGAGCGAGACAGTACATACAGCTATGACCTTTGCATTGATCAGCGGTATTGTCATGGTATTCGTAGGGCTGTTCTGCACCCGGGGGGCGTTGGAATTGATGGATACCCCGGCGGATGTTATTGATCAGGCGGCATTATATATGAAAATTTATTTCTGCAGCATGCCCTTTTTCATGCTGTACAATTACGGAGCTGCAGTTCTGCGGGCAGTGGGAGACACGAAGCGTCCGCTGTTGTTCCTGATCATATCCGGAGCCATCAATGCGGTATTGAACCTGTTTCTGGTCATTGCTTTTTCCATGGGTGTGGCGGGGGTAGCCATTGCTACAGTGATCTCTCAGGTGATCTCCTGTGTGCTGGTATTATGGTGCCTGTTTACTACGGACAGCTGTTACCGGCTGCAGATTTCAAAGCTGGGAATAAAAGGGGAGTACCTGCTGCAGATCTTTCAGGTGGGGGTTCCGGCGGGGATCCAGAGCGTAGTCATCAATTTCTCCAATGTTCTGCTGCAGTCCTCGGTGAATTCCTTTGGCTCCATCGCCATGGCAGGCTATACGGCGGCCAATAATATCTTTGGATTCCTGTTCGTGTCGGTGAATTCCATTACCCAGGCGTGTATGAGCTTCACCAGTCAGAACTACGGTGCCGGGAAGAAAAAACGTATGGACAGGGTACTGATCGATTGTATGATCCTGTCGGTGATCGTAGCGGTAACGCTGGGCGGAAGCGCCAATCTCTTCGGTCCGCAGCTGCTTCACATTTACACAACGGATGCGGACGTTATTGCCTGTGGAACGGAGATTCTGCTGTATACGACGTTGACTTACTTTTTATGCGGCATCATGGATCTGATTCCGGGAGCCTTGCGGGGCATGGGACATTCGGCGGTACCTATGATATTGTCCATTATCGGTACGGTGGGAACGAGAATCTTCTGGATCTACGGAGTATTCCCAATGCACCGGTCGTTGATGGTACTGTTTTTATCTTATCCGGCCTCCTGGCTGGCAACGATCCTGCTGCAGGCGGTATGTTTCTATTTTGTCAGAAAGAAAGTACACAGCACCATGCCGCAGGAAGAACCGTTATAAGCGGTCGGTTTTCGGGAGTGAAAGTCCCGGGATGATCGAGCGTAGGTAGGGATTATTTAGAAAATTGAGGGAAATTATGTTAGCAAAATTTAAGAAAAAATATATTGGAGACTGGGATTTTTACCAGAAGTATCTTTTACTGGCTATTCCCATGATCCTGCAGAATGCCATTACCAATCTGGTAAGCTTTCTGGATAACATCATGGTGGGACAGCTGGGAACGGAGCAGATGTCCGGCGTTGCCATTGTGAATCAGCTGATCTTTGTATACAATCTGGCAATTTTCGGAGCTGTGTCAGCTGCCAGCATCTTCGGTGCCCAGTATTTCGGAAAGGGCAATCATAAGGGACATATGTATTCCTTTCGGTTTAAGCTGTATGCCACGCTGTTGGTGACAGGCGGAGCGATCCTTCTGTTCCTGACGAAAGGTTCCGCACTGATCTCCCTGTATCTGACGGATACGGTGGGGAACGGGGCCACGGACTTGGCACTGCAGTACGGACTGGAATATCTGGCCATCATGATGGTGGGACTGATCCCTTTTGCGGTGAACCAGTCCTACGCGACAAATATAAAAGAGACCGGGCAGACCTTTATCCCGATGCTGGCCAGCTTTGTGGCGGTGGGTACTAATGCGATTCTGGACTATCTGATGATCTTCGGCATCGGTCCTTTCCCGGAGCTGGGAGTGCAGGGGGCGGCGCTGGCTACCGTTATTGCCCGTTACATTGAGGCACTGATCGTGGTGATCTGGGCACACATCCATCGGGGAAAAAACCGCTATCTGGAGGGAGCTTACACCAGCTTTGGTATTCCGCTTGCGGAATTGAAGGCGATCCTGATCAAGGGATTTCCGCTGATGATGAACGAGGTGCTGTGGGCAGCGGGCATGACAACGGTGACCCAGTGCTATTCTGTCAGAGGTCTGGACGTGGTGGCGGGACTGAACATTGCCTCCACCATCACGAATCTGTTCAATATTGTCTATCTTCAGCTGGGTTCCTGTATCAGTATTGTGGTGGGACAGTATCTGGGTGCAGGTAAATTGGAGGATGCCAAAGATGCGGACAATAAGATGATCGTATTCAGTGTCTTCTGCTGTGTGATCATGGCAGTGTTAATGTTCGTGGTAGGAGGATTTTTCCCCGGCATTTACAATACCACGGAGGAGATCAGGGAACTGGCTACCAGTTTTATTGCGGTATCGGCCATCATCATGCCCTTCTGCGCCTTCAGCCATGCGTCGTATTTTACCCTGCGTTCCGGTGGTAAGACGGTGGTGACTTTCCTGTTTGATTCCGTATTTACCTGGGTGATCGTGGTGCCGGCGGCATATCTGCTGGCGCATTTCACCGGCCTGGGGATCGTGAGCATCTATTTTCTGGTGCAGGGTACGGAACTGATCAAGGTGATCATTGGTTACCTCATGGTGAAGAGTAATGTCTGGGTGGTCCAGATGGTATAAATTACTATTTGTGCCGCCAGCCGAAGGCTGCTGGATGGAGATTGGCATGAAAAATAGGAGAAGGGCGGGAAACTGACATGAAAATGAACATGGCTCAGAAAATTTTACTGATCATAGGAGGCGCATTTGCGGGGATCGGCGCAGTGCTGACAATGATATTCGGAAGCATCGGCATGGTGTTCCGGCCCATGAGGGCATTTCTGGCATTGCCGCTGTTTTTCCTGATACTGGGCATTTGTTTTATCGCAGCAGTATTATTCGGGCAGCATAAAAAGTCACTCATCGTAAAAAACGGAATCAGATATGCCGCCAAGATCTACGGTTACGTGGAGAATACGGCGTATATGGTAAACGGCAGATTCCCGGTGAATGTGATCGTGCATTATTTTGACAAGAATCAGATCGAGCGGGAGGCAGTGATTCCCACCGCGTTTGAAAAGGGCGCTTCGACCTATCCCATCGGTATGACCATGGATATCTACGAATATCAGGGAAAATACGGCTGGGATCCGGATTCCGTCCGGGATGAGATTCTGCCGGGAGAGCAGGAACTGATGGACGATAAGCCCGTGGATCCTTCCAAGCTTCGCATGACCGCCGTGCAGTGTCCGAACTGCGGTGCTTCCTATCAGGCGGCAGCAGGATATACCGGACGCTGCCCGTATTGCGGAAGCTATCATAATGTAGAATAGCAGAATAGTTGAGCTGGGGTGGATCAGTGGATCGTTTCCTGCAAATACCGCAGCATCGTCTGTGACACCACGGAGTTGGCGGTCTTGGAGAAAGCCAGTCCCAGCGTACGGTGACAACTGGGAGATAAGGGTCTGGAGACCACACCCCGTGCGAAAGCTTTTAATACCAGTTCCTGAGAGATGGTGACACCGAGACCGTTCCGGACGAAGGACATGATCAGGGTATCGTCCCGGAAGCTGTAAGAGATCTTTGGGCGGACAGGGCATTTGGTCAGCAGATGCTGGATGTCGTTGTCACAGCCGGGGGTCTCGATGATCAGAGGATATTCGAACAGTTCCGGCAGGGTGACGCTGTTTTTGGCAGCCAGCGGATGTCCATCGGGGAAAACAGCGCACAGCGGATCATTCAACAGTGGATAAAAGGTCAGATCATCCGCCACGATGGAGGATAAAAATCCACAATCCACCTGCCCGTGAATGATCCAGTCCCGGATCTCATCATAATTGCCGTCAAAAATTTCTACATCCACTTTCGGATAATTTTCCCGGAAAAAATGAACCACATCCGGCATCCACAGAGCGGTGATGCTGGAAAAACTACCGACCCGCAGTTTCCCCTCAATCTTATTGTTGATATTGAAGGCGGCCTGGCGCAGCTTGTCTTTCTGGTTGACCATTTCCTGAATGTAAGGGATGAGGCGGGCACCGTTGTCGGTGAGGCTGACACCCCGTTTAACCCGGGCAAAAAGCTGCACACCCAGTTCTTCCTCCAGTCCCGCCATCATCTGGCTGATGCCGGACTGGGTATAATTCAGTGCTTCCGCCGCCTTGGAGAAGCTTCCCGTTTCACATACTTTTAAAAATATCTCGTAACGGTCTTTTTGTTCTTTCATGATCTTCACCCCGTAAATTTATGAATTTCAAATTCATCGTTCACCAATTATGCGAGCAGATTGGCTTTCTTGCACTTATTGCATTACAAATACTTATGCATACAAGTAAAAACATTCGTTTTACTGATAGTATAGCATATGCTATCCTCATGTCACAAGTGTTTTAAGGAGCGTGAATCATATGGAAAAGAAAACAAGTAATTTTTCCGGGCAGATCGGTTTCGTGCTGGCGGCGGCCGGAAGCGCGGTGGGTGTGGGCAATCTGTGGAGATTCCCTTATCTGGCGGTCAAGGATGGCGGCTGTCGTGAGACAAGGATGTGATTCTTTCGGTAAGATTAGAGTATCCTACGATGCGGGGGCTCTGAAATCTGCATCCAGCTCAATACAGTTGGACTGCCTTTGTTCCAACAGGGGCAGTTTCTCCTGAGTTGCAGGTTGAGTTTGTTCTGGCAGGATCAGAATATCCTGAGTCACAGGTGCACCGAAATCCGTATCCAGCTCGATACAGTTGGACTGTCTTTCTTCTAACAAGGGCAACTTGTCTTGGGGAGCGAACTGCGTTTCTTCTGGCAAGGGCAGAATGTCTGGAGTCGTTGACTGCGTTTCTTCCGGCAAGATCAGAATGTCTGGAGTCGTTGATTGCGTTTCTTCCGGCAAGATCAGAATATCCTGCGTCACAGGAGCTTCGGAACTTGTATATTGAAGCTGGATGGTTTCGAGGATGCGGTTGAAATCTGTTTCCAGAGTGTACCAGTCTGTTAACGGAATAGTGGCTTCCAGCTGTAGGGTATTTCCCTGTAAAGGGACATCGGGATTGGATAATGTAATGTAAATCCAGTATTTTTGTTCTGTCTGGTAGATCTCGGTATTTTTCCAGCCGTTTAAGTTGCTGTCGGGCAGAGTGATCTCCTCGCTGGTGACGCCGGTGCCGCAGATTCCCGGGACGGGAGCATAGATAAGCGTAAAAGTATCCTCCGGGTATGCGATGTTCCAGAAGATGATAGCATCGGTCGTGGTGGTACCTGCGAAAGTTAAATTGCGGATCTCATAGTCCCAGGTCTCCGGAAGGGACAGGGAGAACTGCACCGGTCCCAGATCACAGATAGCTTCATTCCCCATGGATATCGCCAGATCGTCGGCAGGCCCGCTTTCCGGGCATTCTGTAGGAACGAGGCTTTCCGCGATGACCGGGGCGATTGGCCCGGTGGGGGCCGTGGAATTTTGCACTCCTACAGAATCCTCCAGGCCCCCGGTAGAACCACATCCTGCCAAGGAAAGCGTAAGAATCGTTGTCAGTGTTGATAGTAAAATAGCCTTCTTCATAAAGATACCCTCCCAAAATCGTGAAGTGTTATGGTGATCACATTATAATAAGACGAATATTGGGCGGGGAAGTTTCGGTAAATAGAAAGTTACGCGAGCAATGAGCCGCGCATAGGCATAGTGAAGACAGCGATGGGCGCTCGCGCATGATTCGCTGTCTTTACTTATGCCGAGATGTGGCGAACGCCGCGATATGAAATAAGATTGGCAGCGCTTTATGCTGACAATCTTATGAATAGCGTAGCTCATTGCGGAGGGTTTTATCTTCGGGACAAAGTAGAAGAAAAATGTAAATTACGCCCCGCTTGTCGGAAACTTCCGGGGCTCAGCAGAGAAAAAACATTGATTACGCCCCGCTTGTCGGAAACTTCCGGGGCTCAACAGAGAAAAAACACGAATTACGCCCCGCTTGTCGGAAACTTCCGGGGCTCAGCAGAGAAAAAACACGGATTACGCCCTGCTTGTCGGAAACTTCCGGGGCTCAACAGAGAAAAAACACGGATTACGCCCTGCTTGTCGGAAACTTCCGGGGCTCAACAGAGAAAAAACACGAATTACGCCCCGCTTGTCGGAAACTTCCGGGGCTCAGCAGAGAAAAAATGTAGATTACGCCCCACTTGTCGGAAACTTCCGGGGCTCAGCAGAGAAAAAACGTAAATTACAGGGCATTTCGTAACGTAGGCTATAATAAATGCCGCGATGCCCACCGCGGAAGGATGTTCCGTTTGCTGTGGACGTTCGTGGATTTGAAACTACCCTCCGCAATGCCCCGTGCCATTCATAAGATTGTCAGCAAAGAACGCTGCCAATCTTATGAATAGACGGCTGTCAAGTGCGTCCGATAAGGCGGGACGCACGGTATAAAAATAGAGTGAACCAGCCTCGCTTGTGCGCAAGCGCCCATCGAGGTGTTCCACTCTATTTTTGCATGGCTCGTAGCTATGCTACATATAAATACATAAAAATGAAATGACATACGCTTCCGCCCATGACGAAGAGGTGGAACACTTCGTGGGAGCCGAAGAACTTATGTTTCGCATTGAAGATCGGCAGCTTCAGGGCATAGATGACACCGCCCACGGTGTAGATGATGCCGCCGGCCAACAGCCAGAGAAAAGCGGGCGTGGACAGAGTTTTCAGCAGAGGCCCGAATACCAGGACACATACCCAGCCCATGGCAATGTAGATCACAGAGGAAAACCACTTGGGACAGGTGATCCAGCAGGCTTTTACGATCATGCCGACAGCGGCAATGCCCCAGACAAGAGCCAGCAGCGTATATCCCAGCTTACCGCCCAACACAATGAGACACACCGGCGTGTAAGAACCGGCGATCAATACAAAGATCATCATATGATCCAGCTTCCGGAAGACCCGGAGACTTTTACCGGTGAGGTCCACGGAATGATAAGTGGCGCTGGCACCGTATAACAGGATCATGCTGCCCATGAAAATGGCCATGGCCAGGAAATTCTCCTGCCCGGACTGTACACCGGCTTTCACTAACAGTGGCACAGCTGCGAACACTGCCATCATCATGGCAATGAAATGGGTAATGGCACTTCCCGGCTCTCTTATGGTAATCTGCATAATAACTCCTCCTTTTCCCGACAGCAGCTGCCGTCTGCAAATCGAATCTATTTAAGATCATTTTATCCGACAATAGTATTTACTATTCCAAATAACAACACATATTCTGAAATACTTTTATATGTAGTTTTCAAAACTACATCTGACAATGCAAATACTACTGCATAAAAAAGGAAAAGTCAATAGTCATTCAGATATTTGGGAGAAAAGTATCAATAAGGATTGGCAGGAAGTCTGTAGATCAACAGTCCTTCATCATCAACCAGTAACTCCGCATTCTCTACCAGACGGGCATTTACTTCCGGATTTGTTGCAATGTAGCCTTCAGAACCTTTATCCCATACAATATATTCAGGCACTTTGTCCGGATAGAGCGTCCAGTATTGGAATAAGCGCTCATCGATGGTCGGAGTGCTGATGGTGGAATAGTTGCAGATCACGTAATCCTCCTGAAGATACATAATGCTCTTATGGCTGGCAATCAGTACTTTGCTGCCCCGGGGAATGAATTCGTCTAACAGACGTCCTCGGATATTATACTCGTAGCCATCGGAATACCGGCCGTAGATTCCTGCCATGGGGCCCTCTTCCGCTTTCTGCCGTGTGACGAAAATGGTGTCGTGACCGTAAATATTATACAACAGAAATCCTTTGTGAATGACGGCAAGTCCCACAAACAGCAGGACAAAAGATTTCCAGAAAACGGGAGATTCCGATGTTTCCCGCTCTGCATAGCATAAAGAAACCAACATACCGATAGCCATATAATCGGCAGACTCGTAGAGCATTGTATTGCTGGCTGTAAAAGCGGCAAGGAGCAAAAACAGAGAAGTAATACTTCCAAACCAGAACAATGCCTTATAAACAGGGGCCAATTCGCCAGAAGACTTTTCACGGAGGAAATAACAATAAATGCCCCACAGCGGGAACAGAAGATAGACGAACCCGGGATACTCGATATGCTTTTGCAACCGATACCATACAAAAAGCTGTTCCAGAATCAGGGAAATAATCAACAACAGGAAGAAACGGTAGTTTTTCCGGCATATGAATCGGAAAAAACACCAGAATACCAAAGCAATCACCAGAGCGACCAGCAGATAAGGAAAGGTTTCGCCGAGGCAGGAAAGGTTATCTTTTAGTTTCCCAAGCAGTCCGACATCGTGGGAGCCGTCGGTCAGCATTTCTGACAAGCCATCCAGAAACTGCCGGAAAGACATATGACACAAAAAGTAGGCCAACCAACCCAGACCGCAGACACCACAGGTCCCGAGATAAATCAGAAGATTTTTCAGACGGTTTCCGGCAGCAGATAACAGCCAGATACCGATACATCCGGGAAGTACCACGAAAATACAGGTGGGATAAGAAAGCACAAGAAGGGAAGTGCTTACTCCGGCGGCAATCAGGAAAAAGGCAGGACGGCGTGCAGAGGTACCGCGATTCAGACTAAATTCCAGAAAGCTTAAGAAGACCAGAGTACTGAACCACAGAAGCATATTGGAAAAATCGGGAACGGTACTGTTCTTGGGAATGATATTGTAGTAAAAAACAGCAATGACAAAAGCAGTATTCTCAGTTACAAACTTACGGAAAGTCCGGTAGGTCAGAATACTGATGAGCAACTGTGTAACGACACCTACGATTCGCAGAAAGAGCACGGAGTATTTTAAGGTGTGAAACAACTGCATATACAGCCATAAAAAGGCAGCAGAAAAGAACGCGGAAGTCTGATGAGGCTCCCACATTTCCAGAAACATTCTGTCTCCCTGTACCAGACGGTAAGCCATAGATACGGCATACTGCTCGTCAATGTCGAATCCGAAGAAAATAATCTTGACGGTAGCAACTATAGATGCGGCAAGCAACAGATATTTCCACAGATTATGCAGCAATGCGGTTGCAAAATTTTTCTCTTGTGCGGAATAATTGCTGTTCATCTTAATCCTCCTCAATGATCTGGATCTCCAGATAGTCAAAATCGATGGACTCTACAAAACTGTCCTGGGTAAAACGGGTCTTGTTGTGACGTTTAAAGTCTGCAATATTCATATCCAGCCAGATGGGCGTACCGAGATCAAACTGATGGCAGACTTCGTCCAGAGAGTGAAAAACTTTATGGGTACGGGTATCGTCACTGCCGTCCTCGATGCAGGTGTCTTTCAGCATATGATTATTTTTAAAAATTTTGGCCCACATACGGAACATAGAAAATCTCCTTACGCAAAAAATCAGACATATTGGTCGTTAATAATAAATTATAATAGGAAGAGGTTTCCCCTGCAAGCAAAAAAAGTCACACAACCATCAGATCCATCTTATATTGTATATGGGATAGCTTTCGTCCGCCGAATCGGCACGTTTGCGAAAGCGTACTATAAAACTGCCCAATCAATCTTAAAAAATAATAAAGGTTTTGTTAAAATTATACATTTTTAAAAGGAGGTATGCTATAATTATCATAAATATCAACGTACGAATGCAGAATTTCCGTAACGAAAAAGCGTCTACGGAAGTAACAAATATGAAAAATGGTCGCAGAGCCTTCTGTGACAGAAGAGATTGAGAGGTAATATGGAGTTTAAGGTAGAAAACGGGGATGGAATCGACAGCTGGAAGGAGGTCACGCTGGTATACAGCGCCGCACTGCGTCAGATGGAGACAAAGATGCAGATTCTGAACGACGAGTTTCAGCATGTACACCAGTACAATCCCATCGAACACATCAAGGCACGGATCAAGACCCCGGAAAGCATTGTGAAAAAGCTCAAACGCTACGGGCAGGAATCCACCATAGATAACATGGTAAAATACATAAACGATATTGCTGGCATCCGCATCATCTGTTCCTTTACATCGGACATTTACCGCATTGCGGATATGATCCGGGATCAGAAGGATATTCAGGTGATCGCGGTGAAGGATTACATTACGTATCCCAAAGCCAGTGGCTATAAAAGCTATCATATGATCGTCAGTATTCCGGTCTATCTGTCGGACCGCACGGTGGATACGAAGGTGGAGATACAGATCCGGACGGTTGCCATGGACTTCTGGGCCAGCCTGGAGCATAAGATCCATTACAAATTCGAGGGCGATGCTCCGGAGAGCATTAAAAATGAACTGGTGGAGTGTGCGAGAATGGTGTCTGATCTGGATGCGAGGATGCTGTCTCTGAACGAAGAGATACTAGCCATCAGCCAAAAGAGAGAAGAGGAAAAACAATTAAATAGCGTAACATCCAAATAATCCAAAAGCTTCTGCCGGTGTAATACAAACGACAGAAGCATTTTTAATTCATAGGAAATTTCTTCCTATGAATTAAAAATGCTCCGCAGGGATCGCACTGCGGCGGTTATGAAATATGTCG
>NZ_JAOQJO010000003.1:296332-298027 GCF_025567015.1 Waltera acetigignens
CCTTGACTGTATTTAAAGTATACCAACCAATTATGAACAAATTATGAACATGATGTGAAAACTTGGTGAATTTTACGAAAAAGTACAGAAACCAAAAAAGAAACTGTACAAATTGCATAAAAATGCGCAAACCATGAAAACACAGTATTCATGGGGTTTTGGTTGTAACCGGGGAATAAACATGGTAAAATAGGGACAGTTGAAAAGGGAAACTGTTCACATGAGGGACGAAATATGTTTGGAGGAAGATGGATGGATACTTTTATGGATAAACTTGCACAAAAGCTGAATGCCCAGGAAATGATCAAGGCGAATTCCGCGGCTGATGCCGAAGAGATGGATCAGCTGAAAAGCCAGCTGCGGGAATACGACGAGTGCCTGGCACAGATGCAGCAGGTCAATAAGGAACTGAAAGCGATCAATCAGGAGATGGAGAAGCTGATGTCCGAGACCATTGCTCCGGAAGTGACGAAGCTTTCCGAGGAAGGCGTGGCTGCCCTGCAGAAGCTGCAGCAGGAGAACACAGAGAAACTGGAAGCTCTGGGACAGCAGTATACTGCCAAACTGGAAGAACTGCAGCAGAGTACCGAGGTGTTGGACGAGCTTCAGAAGCATGTGGATGAGAAACTGAGCACTACGGAAGAGAATGTACATAAGGAATGCGTAAAGGTATACCGTAATGTACAGGCGGTTGTGGTAGAAGAGAACGAGAAGCAGACCGAAGCCATCGCAGCAAAAGTAAAGGAAAACCTTGGCGGTAAATTGAACGGTGTGCTGGGAGTATCCATTGCGGCAGTAGTTCTGACGGTTGCGGATATTGTTCTTCATGTATTGAGCATTTTGCACATTTTCTGAAAAGGCAGATAAAGTATTCATTTAAGAATGCTGAAATTGATAAGAAAGTAACGGAAATGAGGTTTTACGGAAATGGGAAAACAACTTTGGAAGCCGGGAAATATGCTGTATCCCCTGCCGGTTGTCATGGTGAGCCTGGCTGACCGGGACGGCCGCTCCAATATTATCACGCTGGCCTGGGTAGGAACCGTATGTACCAATCCGCCCATGGTGTCGATCTCCGTACGCCCCGAGAGATATTCCTATCCGATCCTGAAGGAGACCGGAGAATTCGTGATCAATCTGACCACGAAGGAGCTGGCATTTGCCACAGATTACTGTGGTGTGAAAAGCGGACGGGACGTGGATAAATTCAAAGAAATGGGACTGACTCCCATTCCGGCATCTGAGGTGAAAGCACCGATGATAAAAGAGAGTCCGGTGAACATTGAATGTAAGGTGCGACAGATCCTGCCGCTGGGATCCCATGATATGTTCCTGGCGGATGTGGTGGCAGTACATGCAGATGAAAAATATATGGATGAGAAGCACAAATTCCACCTGGAGAAGGCGGAACCCATCATCTATTCCCACGGTTCCTATTTCGGCTGTGGCGAATTGCTGGGAACCTTCGGATATAGTGTAAAGAAGCGATGAGTAACACAGGTAAAAAATTACTTGACGTTTGCCTTCCGTTTCGGTATCATAAGTCATAAATAAGAACATGGTAAATTTTACTACGAAGAAGTAGCATCAGACGGGAGTCTGATGCTCAGACTGTAGACAAAGCTCCTTCCTGTGAGGGAGCTTTTCTTGTGTCATGACTGCAAAAATTATGTACTTACAAGCATATAAGAAGTA
>NZ_JAOQJO010000030.1:0-14337 GCF_025567015.1 Waltera acetigignens
TTCCCGAGGAATGCCGGAAACCACGCCGCTCATAAAAGCGGCGTTAAATTTAAGGGTAGGCGCAGGATTTGACGTTTACGAGCCTTCACTCAGCAATTCGTATATAAAAATAGCTAATTCATCCAATTCCATAGCGACAATCTGATCATATTTTGATTCGTTTGAGCTCTCTTCATTTTTTTCGTTATTCAGGTTTTTATTATTTACGACATCCTGTTCACTCTTTCGAACAGGATTCTCAACAATTGCTTTTTTACAAAAATCTATAAATTTTACTGCATCATTTTCATAGAATTCGTAAATCACTTTATAATCATCACTTTGTATTTTATCTATTATCATTGTTCGAATCTCTGCCCAACGATTTTCTTCCGCATATTTCTCAAACACACCTTTGCTAAAACATGCCAGGCACTTAATGACCGATGCAAGCATTTCTTCTTTTTTTGAATATGTATTTTCAGTCAAATGCTTGCTATATGATGCTAAATATTTATTTTCAATAAATATAGGTATATCTAATACTGGCACATGTGCATCAAAAAGTTGATCACATAACTGATCTATGGCATAATCTGGAATATTATCTTCAATGCAATAATCTATTAACATCTTTTCTGTAATATATCCTGCCTTATCTACTGTTGCCAGAATTTTTTTCTTCACGTTTTCAAGATCTATCAACTCATTCACTCCTATATTTAATATACTTTTCGTCTTTCTAATGCCTTTCCTAACTTATCAATAGCCTTCTTTTCAATTTGTCTTATACGTTCCCTTGTCACTCCCATACTCTGCCCAACTTCCTCCAATGTATGTTCTGTGCCATCTGCTAAGCCATACCTCATACAAAGTACTTTCCGTTCTCGATCTTTTAAATGTCCTAAAAGTTCATGGTTCGATGTCTTTAATAAAGATTGTTCGGCTATATTTTCGACACTGTTTCCACTCATTTCTGTTGTAATACTATCTTCAGACAGCTCTTCAAACGAAAATGTATTATTAAGTTTTTTGTTTGTATCTATTGCTGACACTAAATCCTCTATTTCTATATACTCCAGCAAATTTTCAAACGTTTCTTCTCCTGTTTCTTCTCGAAGATCATCCATTGCCTTGAATATTGTCTCCTTAAAATGTACTGGATATTGACATATAAAGTTTTGGGGTAATGAATATCTTCTCATTGTCTGCATTGCCCACAATCCAAAGTAAGATACAAATGAATCCGGTCTTGTCATATCAAATTTATTTATAGCAATAAGTAACCCTATCATGCCATTTTGAAATGCCTCTTCGTAATCTACATAATATGCCTTTGCAAAATCATACGCTTGTCTTAAAATGGATCTAGTATACATCATAACCATTCTTTCTCTAGCATACTTATTTCCATTTTGAGCCTGCGGCAACAAAATCTTCCACTCTCTGCTTTGTGGTGGTTGCACTCCTCGTACCTGTTCAACAAATGCTGTCATATTAGGGAATTCTTTTTCAACCTTATCATAAAAGTACTCATAATCCGTATGACTATGATCTGCATACTCTTTTTCGTCATTCGTATTTTTACGTTCATAGTCATCCGATACAATAACTTTTTTGCTAAAAATACGCTCACAGATTGAATCAATTTCTATGAGATTCAGATCATAGTCTAAACAGATATCTACGATTTCGTCTTCCGTAATAGTACCTTTTTCACGATATTTTTCGAGTATTTTACTCTCTACTTCTTCTCTAACTTGTCCCATTATTTTTTCGCCAATTTACACAACTCAACTATATGATCTGTATCAATCACTTGATTATACCTTTCATCCATCTCTTCCATAAAATCGTACAAATTGCTTAAATAATCCGCTGCTGAAGTCCCTGTACCAATAATTTTTTCGTATAAAACATCAACCCCACCTAATACATATTGGTCATACAGTTTTTCATCCTCGGCGGCCTTATCACTATTATACAGCCGAAAAGCTTTATCAACTCTTCCCTCTATATCTGGTTCATTCTTTTTATCTAACAACATAATCAAGCGATAGTTAAATGCCAAATCATCAGAGTTATTCATTAATATTTCTGGGAAGATTTTTGTAGTCTTATCTCCACTATTATCTGTCTCAGCCTTTCTTTGATATAAAAAGCCTACAATAGGAGCCATTAGATATACATCATAATTCCTCTTAAAAATCTGATTTCTATCATCAATTTTTGCAGTTAACTTAATTACTTTTTCTGCATGTGATCCCTTAAATGCATACTCTTTATCAAACATTTTTTACCTCCTCTCTAACTCCGTCTCAAACTCATTGAGCTTATGAAAACTGTATCTTTTTCCTACTTTTGCCCCCATATTTGTCTCAGCGATCTCACCATCGGTATCTTTAATAAAGATAATTACTTGCTCTGCTACTTTGGGCAAAGCATCACACACAGTTTTTATTCTTGTTTTGTCAAATGCCGACAAAGGGGCATCCATTACCAGCGGATATGCTTCCGTCATAAGCATTGAGTTTTCCTCATTATTGTTTTCTCTTGCCAGCTGAATCACACCAGCAATAAACGCAAATATTACAGAAATACTCTGTGCTGTTGATGTTTCTATATCGCCTACATAGCCATCAAAATCATCAACTACAACCTGAATATTATATTTCTCATCAATTTTTAACGAAAATCCGCCATTATAAATTTTTTTGAAAATATCATTTACAACTTTTTCAAGGCGTTCACGAGTTTCTGTCTCTTTTTCTTTATATACAGCACTTAAACACCTATACATATATATAGCATATGCCTTACATTGTGCTATACGTCTATTATTATCATCCTTTAGCACAAGTTTATTAATTTCAGTATCACATCGATCCCTGCTAGTACTAAGACCTCCTTGTTCAACAAGCAATCGATTCCTCTCATCTCTCAGAATCGATAATTGTTTTGTATAGAACGAATATTTTTTCTGTAGTTCCCCTACATCTAACATTCCCTCCAGTTTATGACCTATTATTTCAATATCCTGAATAGCCTGATCATGATCATTTTCAAGTTCCCTCAATGCACTATACACACTTGAAATCTGTTCAAACAGTCCATCTGTCGATTTACATTTCAATTCACATTCCCTTGTGAATTGTGCAATAATGGTACCTATGCTCTTAGGCGGAATGTAATCAAGCAATCTATTCAATTCTGTATATGCGGAACTCCCAAATTCTATATCTGCACCACATATACACTTTTTTCTGCCCAACAAATACTGTATTGTTCTGGCATGAATATCCGGAATGCCAGTATCCAATTTATCCGCATTTGCTAGTTCTTCCAATGCATCATTGATCAGTTTTGATGACATCCAAAATGCACCACTTTTATTAAAGTTCTCTAAGATACTATGTGTATTGCGTATTTTACTCTCTTCTAATCTTTTTATTTTGTCTAATAAATGCGTTCTTTCATTTGCTAATTTTTCGCTATCTTTATTTTCAACTAGCTTTATTTCATATTCCTTCTGTTTTTCTTTTGCAGTAAGTTCCTCATTATCTATTTCTTCTAATCTCTTTTCTATAACCGCAAGTCTATTTTCGTATTTTTTCATTTCTTCTCTGTACCTTGCGATTTTTGAATCACTCTTAGAATCATAATCTTCATCATAACTCTTAATTACACTGGAGGATGAACGACCATTTAAATGATCTAATGCCGCTGTAAATGCGCTCAATCCCAATAAACTTTTAACCGCTTCTGCGAATTCTGGACTTTTTCCTTTTTTGATTTCTTTACTCATATTACCGATACGTTCACCATCAAAAAAGAAATATTTTGACAGTTCCTTGGGTAATATTTGTTTCATTCGCACTTCTGTTTCATTTTCTCTAATAAATTCCTGCTGACCATCTGAATTTCGGTATGCAATCTTGAAAACGCTATTATTAGGTCGCTTCAAGTTTCCTGTAGCATCCGTAGTATACTTCTGTTCTCTAATAATCGTATACTCTATCTCCATATGCTTTAGATTCAGTTCTACCTTTACAGATGCCTCTCCATTCGGTCCAATCTTTTGCGCAACTTTTTTATTTAATACGTTTTTGTCATCAAAATCGGTATCTCCATATAAACACCATGTAAAAGCTTGTGCTAATGTTGTCTTTCCCGATCCATTCTCACCCAATATAATTGTCACATTCCTATCAGGCTCTGTGGAAAAGTCGATTGATTGAGTTCCAATAAATTGTCTAAAATTTTCCAAATTCATTTTCTTTAGTAACATTCTACATCCTCCTCAATCATCTTTTTAATTCTTCTTATCATTTCAGGATTACTAAATTCTTTAGTGCTAAGATTTCTCTTTTCTTTTACAATTACCCTTTTAATTAACTTTTGTGCTTTTTCCACGTCCACATCAATACCGTTAATGTTTTCCGTTTTCTTATTCTCCATAAGTGAATTCCTCCTCATAATTTATTATATAATCCTGTAAATCATAAGCCGTTCGTATATCATCTATAATTGCTAATGCGGTGACGCTATTTAGTGCAATTCTTGCAAATTCTTCTGCTCTACATAGCTCATTTTTTACTAAAGTCAATTCCCTTTTCATCTGTTCTTCCGTTATACCAGTAACTTCATCTAATTTTCTCGGGAGTGTAATAAAATCGTATATTTCTGCATAATCCTTTCCCTCAGCCAAGCGTAACACTCGACCTCTTCTCTGAATATATTCTTTAGGATTATTTGTACTTGCTAGAATAAACGCTGTCTTTATTTTAGGAATATTTACACCTTCATCAAGACATTTTATAGCTATCAATGCTTGTAAGTTGCTTCCATCAGCAAATTCTCTCTTTAAAATATTTCTTTCCTCTACGTTCTCCTTAGACGTAAATTGTGAGACTTTCATATGTAATTTGTTTCCAAGCAGGTCTGTCACAAGATCAATTTGACGTATTTCATCGTTATCAATCTGCATGTTTTCTTGATTTCCATCAAACACTGTTGTTGCACCACAGTACACTAAAATATGTTTATCTTCAATATATGGCATAATATATTTCTCGAGTGCTTGAATTTTTCCCGATGCCCCAGCAACCAATCGTGATCTTTGAAGTGCCAGTCGTTTGCCTTTCTCTGACAAAACTGTTTTTCCTCTTTTATCTTTTGTTAGGCATTTCGCAATTTGAGTTGTAAGATTATCATATTCCTGCAACTCTATATCCGATAGACTTACAATCACAGGATAGTATTTATACGGTGTAAGTTTACCCTCCCCAATAGCTTTTTCAAGACTGTATTCAATACATTTTCCGCCAAAATATCTATATAATGCTTCTGTTCCCTCGGGATCACCATGTCTATCCAAAGTAGCTGATAAAGCCAACCGATACTTATAATTTGGCAATAATAATCTCCGGAGATTATCTGCCCCAAAATTATGGGCCTCATCAACCATCAATAATATATCTGACCTTATCTTACTAAGCTGATTTTGAACAAACTCTGAAGAAAAAGTGGCATTCGTAGTAACAAAACAAAAAAATTCCCTTTTCCTCACTTTGAGTTTTTGATCCCTTATTGCAGATTCTAAATTCTTTTTCCAGCTTCTTTGTATAGAACTACTATATCCAATAATAGGTTTCATACCAAATAACACAATATCTTCAACCCATTGCTCTACCAAGTGTTGGTAGGGACAAACAATAATCAATGCCAACCGATCTTCAAGCCTCTTTGATAATCTTGCTGCTGCTCCAAGCCCGGTATAAGTTTTTCCGGTACCTGTAGCCATGTCAAAAATGCCTTTAAAATCTTGTTCTTCCCACTTATCTATTGCTTCCACTTGATAATCTCGTAATTCAAATCCTTCAGGTATTCTCGGTGCTATAGTGGTCTTGTCGATACTTCTTTCACCTTCAGCGCTTACACCATCTGGATACTCTTCTTTATCAATATTGAAGTTCGTTGATTTTCGTCGATACTTTTCTATCAGAGCTTTTGTAATATTTTCAAATTCCATTACTTCAATATTGGGTTCATTATTGTTCCATATAGAGTGAAACGCATTACATTTTAATTGTACACGTTCCTTTTCGCTTGAATCTCCCCAGTTTCTAAAGACATCCATTGTCTCATAATTTATTGACATTGCCGTAGCTGATTCATTATTTGATCCGGAAAAAGCTATTACATTTCCTTCATCATCTTCAATAATTCCCATTTTTTCATGGTACATTCCCATGCCAGATCTATCCATGGTATAAGCAATTCGAATGTCCAAAATTCCATCAGCAACCAGATTCGCTAACATATTCATGCGTTCAGATGCATAATAGTTTACTGGCTCATGTAATTGTCTCAATAATGCTTGTTCGATCACCTCTTTACGATTTTCATATCCCGTTTTGATTGCTTCAATATCTTCATCAGATAAATATGGTGATGCTACAATACGAATTTTCCCGCCATTTTGTGCCATTTTAGCAATACCTTGTGAAACCTCTACTAAAGATGATGATGAGAAAAATCCTACAGCACGCCTATAAGATACTGCATTCTCCAAACACGGTATATAAAAATCACGTACCATATCATCAATTAAAGACCTGTATTCGCTTTTAATCAGATGATCTTTCAAACTCATTATCAATTCCCCCACTATAATGTTTTTAGTGCGTCTATTAACTTATCAATATCTTCTCTTGTATTAAACTGTCCCAAGCTAATTCTCACTGTTCCTTTCATTTGAATATCTCCCAAATATTCATGAATCCAAGGTGCACAATGATATCCAGTTCTTACCGCTAAATCAAATTCTTCATCTAAAATTGTACCAACATCATCCGCCAAGTACTCATCAACCGTAATCGAAAAGATTCCGACATGGTCCTGTTCTTCCTTCGGTAGATATATTTTTATATTGGATAATTCCTCTAATTCCTTCTTTAAATAGTTAGATAACTCTTTTTCTTTCTCCAATAATAGAGGTTGATTCAATACTTCTAATGCTGCGTTCAGTCCGGCAATTGCATTGATATTAGTACTTGATGATTCATATCGTGCCTCCGCACCAGCCGGCATATTTAAGTTCAAAGAATCACTACCGGTTCCACCAACGATAGTCTCTTCAAGTGACACGCCAGTTGTATTTAAAAATCCACCAATACCAAACGGACCATATAAAGTCTTATGCCCTGCAAATGCAATTATATCTGCTCTAATAGTCCTAATATCTACCGGCACTAGTCCCAAAGATTGAGCTGTATCAAGCACTGTAATAGCACCATACTTCTTGGCTTCTTCAAATATTTGGGCAATAGGTAATATATATCCTGTAACATTGCTAATATGTGTGCATATCACTGCTTTAGGTTTCTCTTTAGAAAATTCGTACGCCATTTTTTCAATATCGACATCAAGTCCACCATCCACTAGCGGAATTTTTTTGATAACAATACCATGTTTTTTTGTCATAAGATGCAATGTTCTAGCCACTGCATTATGTTCATAAGGTGACACATATACCACATCATTTGTCTGCCACTTAATTCCACCAACAATTTCATTAAGCGCTATTGTGATGGATGGGGTAAATACTACTGCAACATTCATATCCGCATGAACAAGTCCCCTCAGCATCGCTTTGGTATCGGAAATCAGTTTACTTGCTTCACGTGCCTTTTTGTAAGAGCCTCGCCCAGCATTAACACATAATTCTCGGTTTGCTCTATCCATAGCATCGTATACCGATTCCGGTTTTGGATATGTAGTTGCAGCATTATCTAAATAAATCATTTACCCTATCACCTTTTCAATCATTTCAAGCAATATTCCTACCCTGTCATTGACACTCAAATCATCAAATTCATCCAGGGTATCTTCTAAAATATTTCTTAAAATGGCTCCTGTCCTTTCATCGACTGCTTCATAATACTTTTCGATTACTTTTCCATTTTTACCTACAAATGTAAGTCTCCTCTGGCCCTCATTCTTTTCATCATGGATAGTTTCCACTTCTGCTTTTACTGCACTAAGAGCTTGGGAAAATTCATCCAATGCTCCATCGTTCCAATTTTCAATGTATATATCCGATAATGCCTTTACGACTCTTTTTGCCACTTCCGCATCATCATATACATCCAGTTTTTCTATGCATGACATAAAATTCGTGATTCGCCCACTATGCAATCCCTGCTTTGATAATTTGCTTTGCTGTTCATACCATTGTTTCAAAACATGATATAAGTCATTTTTCCGTTTCCGGTCAAAAGTATCATATACTTTAGATACAGCTAATGTTATCACCCAGCTAAGATACATATCATAGGAGTTTTTACAATTTACAATTTTTGTATATGCTTCTTGATAAGAACCGGCGCTTAGTTCTTTAGGAAGTGTATCGAATACAATTTCATAAGGATTGTATTCCACTTTTTGCAGTATCTTCTTAAATACTTTTAATCCTACACTTACTTCCTGATTTGGATAATCCGATATTTCAGCCAAATTCCGCGTTGCCTGCGGCAAGGAACGAAACCATCTCTGCATACATAATACTATATTTTTAATTCTGTTATCCGTAAGGTTTATGCTCTCATTTACTGAAAACAATTCGTTCATTTGTCTTATATATTCTTCTTTCAGGTAATCTTCTCTCGAAACAAACAACGAATAGTCTGCCGCATGTTCGCACATATTGACAACAACTTCTGGGGTTATTTGTATTTCACCCTTTGCATAATATGCCACAATATCCTCATGTCGTCTTGACAACACATATGCAAAATATATCGGGATTACCCCCATACGCATGCCGTACGGTTCCGATGTCAATAATGCAATCGCTTCTTTCAATGAATGTTTTTCTACACCGCATTCATTAATAAATTTGTCAAGAAGATCTAAAATTTCTTTTATATAATTCTCCCCTGTATCATCAATAATTCCTGTTCTATCAAACAGGGCTCTGAAAATAGTGGCTTCTTGGTTTGTTCCTTTATAAAACTGTGGCTCTACCTCCCCTTTCGTCGAAAGAAGTTCAGCTATAATGTTCAATCGAGATTTTTTTGTCTGTGCACTTTCTATCGTGGTTCGGTTGATTATTTCATTATTTATTTCAGGTGTTTTGTAATATACCAGTTCACAACTGCTATTTACCGCATTTTCCTCTTGATTTGCCTTGTATTCAACTACATGCTTTCCATCAAATGCTAATACCTTACAATTCTTATCCTCTAGATATACTTCTGTACATCTATTGCGTACAGTATCAATAATATCCTCTTCTAAAAGCGGAATTTCCCTTTTTGCAATATCACTATTAATCGATAAGAATGAGTTTTTTCTAATATCCTGCAATATTTCATATTCTACTAATTCTTTCTCACATGATATCTTTTTCTCAGGGACCACTACTACGAGATTCTTACGTCTTAACTCCTCTACCTTTTCTATTACAGCGTCTTGTTGGATAGCCTTTCTGCTGAATAAAGTTATAACCTTACCATCTGCTTTCATTTGAGAATCAAAAAATACTTCTGCAGATTCTACATTAAGAAAATACTCTGCTTCCATATACTCATGTTGGAAGTATCTCGTCATAGAATGCATTGCATTATATTTTCTAGGGACTACATAATAAGCACTATTTATATCTAATAATGCCTTTCCATAATTTACATTATTTCCCTTAATTTCTTTAAGCTTTTTAATTTCAGTTCTCAGTTCAATTCCAGCCTGCGTCTTATATACATAAGCTCCTGTAGATTTCTTTCTGTATATAATATTTTTCTGCGTAAGCGCTTCTAATACAGAAGTGCCTTCCTTCAGTCGTACCGCCAAGCTTAAATATGTTTCATTTGCCAGCACTTCATCCTCTTTGTTTACAATTTGGATGACAGCCATAGCCTTAATCACTTTTCGCTCGTCTTCCGAAGAACATTTTGAAAGTGCTACCTCCGCGCCCAACCATATGTTATGAATAAATTCATTATTGACATCCTTTTTAAATAAGCCACTAAAGTAATCATAAATCAGATCTGCACCAATCACCCAGTCCTTTGACTTATCATGATCTAAGACATATCGAGCCATACTGTTAGGTTCATCATTAGAAATAAAAGTAAACAATGTTCTCTCATTCTGTGCAACTTTTTCACTAATATTAAGAAGTAAATAAGTTGCAAGTGGATTTAAGGGATAGCATCCTTTTAATATTATTTCATCAAAATCTTTTCTTTCAAAATTGCAATTAAATACCGGTAGTTGATAATAATTTTCTAAAGCTGTGGGACCTACTATTTTTCCAGCATTCGGTATTTGCCCCAAAGCTCTAGAATTTTTAATAATTGCATGTGATACCAGTTCATAATTATTTTTGGATGACGTAACAAAATGCTTTTCAACAATACGACCTTCTATTCCAGTAAATGCATTAATAATGTCACTGGATAGATATTTGCCATATTCTTTTATGCTCTTATGTGCAATCATCGTAATAAATATCTTCGCATTCGATGAATCCGTTGCCAATTCACACATGTCCTGAAGTAACTTCATGTTATTTCCGACATTACCATCCGTCAGTCCCTCGATGAACTTACTAAACTCATCAAATACTATATAAATTCCCGAAAACCCATAGTCTTCTACCAGACGTTCACTAACACTTTTATACAGCGGCAATACTTCCGATACAGCCAATGGGTTAAATATACTTCCAGATGTAATCTTTGGATATACACTAATAAAAGTATCTAGCGCTGTCCGTGAATATCTTTTCAACTCATAAATAAATTCTTTGTGTTCTATTCCAATGCTTTTTAATTCTGTAATAAAATCATGATAGGTCTCCGGATAATTTTCTTGCCAGTCTTCTATCCTGTTTAATGCAATCGAATAGTATGTATCGGGTGCCAAATCAACCAATTTTTCTCTTTTTAAAGCATCGTTCAATGCCAATAAAAATGCTTGATTTAAATCACCAGTAGTATCATTGATTATAACTGGTAAAAATCTATTCTTACTCCATAATAATTTTACATCAGAAGCTGCCTGTTCTCCCAATTCATCTACAGCAGAAATTTTGTCAGCTAACTCTTCTATTATTTGAGTATTCTCACCAGTTCTTTCCATTGATAAAATAGCAAGCAATACTAATAATAAGTGTGACTTTCCCTTGCCATAAGGTCCTACAAGCAGAGTCGCCTGTTCCTTATTATTTATGGTTGCCTGCATATAGCCATCCAAAAAATTAACAGATGATTTTGTTGGAATATAGCTTAATACTTTTTCCGCCTTATTCAAACTAAGGTATAAATTTATGGATGTTTTAAAGCTATTATTAAATTTTATGATTTCATTTAAACTCTTAATGGCCATCTGCACTCTTCTCGTTTCTTTTATCTTTTATAATAGTCCGCCATTACGCTCTCTGTTGTGAAAGCTTTTGTCCGATATATCATATCCAATCCAGCCGTTCTGTCTACACGAATGTATTCAGCAGCATCCAGCCGATCAAGCAATTCATTTGCCAGAACCGGTTTCACCTGATAGATATGTGAAATACCGCATGTTCCATTCAATACTCTCTCTATAGATATTTCGTTTTTATCCCGCATCATTTCTGCTAATTCATACAGCACTACCCATTCATCAATATCACGTCTCTTAGGACTTGTTTGAGAATAAAGATTTTCTGTATTTTTGACGAGACCTAAATTTGCAAAAGGAGACTGACTTTTGTCCTCAGGATCACTGTTCACTTTATTCTTACTATACATGTTCAGCAGAACATCTACATCGTTCTTTAACGAGTTTTCAGAAAAAGGTTGTCCCATGACATATTGAGATATTTCACGATACAAAATTTTTTCTATCTCATCTTTTTCCATATCTATTACATTACATTTGTTAAAGAACATGTACCATGTAGTCGCTTCTGCAATATTTTTTGCAATTTGCGAATGCAGAATCCATAAAGTAAAATTTTTTTCTAGATATACATCATTCTGTAAAATGATTTTTCCAAGTTCAGAAAGTTTTGCTCCTGCGCCCGGATTTTCTTCGATAAGTTTAAATGCCTTCATCCAATATCTAAGGGACTTCACCATATTATTTCCAATGCCAAAAAGATCAGGTCCCTCACTTCCCAAAAAAGCATCTGGTCTTTTGTCTATAATACTTAGCCCCTTTGTAAGCCACCCATCTCTTAACGCAAATTTTTCATGACCTTGAAGTCTTATTTTTATTTTTGTGTTTGTTGCCATATTAAGTCCTCTTTATACATAATACTTTTCTCATGTAGCAGCCTGCATTAAAATGATTAACACACTCCGTGCAACGCTTACATTTCTCATCGTTAATTGTATATGCAATCTTTCCAGTACCATCATCTTTCACACTAATGGCATCATGCCTGCATACACTTTCACATGCTTTACACCCTAAACACATTTGATATTTAGTAAGCTGACACTGCACTCTTCCCTCAGCAGCCGCCAAATTTCTTGCTCCAGCAAGATGTGTATCTTTAATGGTCACTTTAAGCTTAGTGCTTCCCATTCTTCCCTGAAGAACAAGTACAACTTTTCCTGCTTTGTTTAAGACATATACCTCACCTAAACGTTTGTTTCCAAGTTCCTTATTGATATAACCAAAAGGCTTAAACAATTCATAGAACTCTTCCGTAATAGGACGCTGTAATTCATAGTTAAATGCATTTTCATCCGTTGCGCACGGTTCATACGCTACAACCGATGTCTGTGCAGCGGCAAGTCCATTTCCACCCTGTCGTGCTTTCCAGCCTCCCTGTGATACGTATTCCTCAGGGTCAGGTTTTCCAATTGTTGTTGCAAAATCCACAAGTAGCTTATGCCAATGTACATATTGATCGTACATATGCACTTTGGATAAAAATTCAGACCATCCACCATTATTAGGGCAACACCAGCATCCTACTCTCGTCCAGCCTAAACGATATGCTTCATTGAAGTCTATGCCTGTTGCCAATATATAAAGCCAAACATCAAAGTCAAACCAATCAATAATAGGAGATGCTACTTTTTGCTTAGTTATTTTAGGGCTGTCACTCTCTCTTTCATATTTGCTTCTACTAACAGATTCACTATGTCTAATTCCTTGAAAACTCAATATATTTGTTTTATCTTTAAATGCAGAGGCTATTGTTTTTTGAATAGCTCCCGTTTTAAAAACTGTGCAACACCATCTCATTACTCTACTAGGTGGTCCTACAACATCACACAATTCTTCAAAGTTTTTTTCTCTATTTTTAGCAGTTAAAATTCTTACTCCTTGTGACTCTTCATTTCTATTAAAGCGCTTCTTATATTCCATAGTATATGGAAATTCCAATGTGGTATCGCCAAAAACATGAAGGACTTTATTTGTGCCAAGCGCTGTATTTACAATGTGTGACGTCACTGTGGAGTCTTTTCCTCCACTAAAAGATACCATCATGTCATCAATACTGTATCTATCCTTATACTGTTGAACATAATAAACTGCCTCTTCTGTAATAGCATTATATCTATCTGTATTTGCTGCTATAAAAGCTCTTTTATATTCATCAAAATAGCTATAATCTAATTTTGCAGCATTCATATCATACTGATCTTTTAATTCTTTAACTTTTTCTATCGGCCATTTATTTATGGTTGAAACCGATAATTTTACTTTTTTCCCATCAATAATGTAGTTATTATTTCCATACCAAGCTGAAGATTTCTGATAATGCAAAGCATCTCCTGTTAGTATTAAAGAAATAAGCATATTTTCTTCCGGAAATACCGGTCTTATATCAGAAGCTATATATCTTCCCTTGCTAGTACATATGGGGCAATCCATATCAAAAATGGGAATATTACATTCATCACACCAATATATCTTGGATGTCATTTGCGTTAAACTTCCACAATCTGGATTACTGCAACGCTCTCCATTCATGGGAATCCTGCATTTAGGGCATATTCTTTCAATCATACTTTATACACTCTCTTTTGCATTGTCTTTTTCAAAACTCATTATGTCACCTATGTTGCAATCCAGATATGTACATATCCTTTCTAACACATCCATGGAGACACTTTCACCTTTCCCCATTTTGGCTATTGTTGCAGAGCTAATATTAAGTTTTTCCGCCAAATCCTTACGATACATGTTTCGATCGATCAGTATTTTCCATAAACCATTGTATGAAACTGACATTGTTTTACCTTTCGTGAAATATTAATTCGTATATGTTAGAATTGGTGAATTGGAAAATTAAATTCCAGTCCATTCACCCAAAAACTGGAACTTAGTATTGCAAAATATATCCTAGAAGTTAGT
>NZ_JAOQJO010000031.1:0-11777 GCF_025567015.1 Waltera acetigignens
TTCAAGAAGTAATCAACTGCCTTTTTTAGAAAAAGTAGAAAAACTGCGCCACAGCCTTGGCAGGCCATCGCGCAGCGATTTTGTTCACTTCCAGTTTGTATAAGGGGATCGTGAAAATGGATATTAGATATAAACGACTTACAGAAAAAGAACTGAATACGTTTATTCACATGAGGATAAATCAGCTTAGAGAAGAAGGGGCTAAAGAAGAGATAGATTTGGTTCCTGCATTGAACGAATATTATACTCGACATATGGCGGACGGAACATTTGTATCTTGGCTTGCCCTTGATGAGGGAAATATTATTGGAACAAGTGGAATGTCATTTGTGGAGAAGCCTCCCTATTTTGGATGCCCAAGTGGAAAGATAGGATTGTTGTCCAGTATGTATACTGATCTTGAATATAGAAGAAGAGGTATTGCAAAGGAGCTGCTATCCCGTGTTATAGATGACGCCAGGGAATATGGCTGTGGAACAATACAGATTACAGCGTCTGATATGGGAGTTAAATTATATACGGATTTTGGATTTGTACATAATGGCAACTTCATGCAATATAAACTTTAACGGCTACAGTATTTATGATTAAAAAGGGCAGAAAACAGAGAGGTTGGGATTAACACCATAGAAGTAGGATAATATGATGGAAAACAGAAATCGAAAAGGAATACTTATAATTGTTTCAGTTGTAATAGTTCTATTGCTTATAATAATCAGCGGCGGATATTTATTTTTGCATAAAGTACAGTTTACAAGGGACTACACAGGGTAGGTATCTGACGGGAGGGGTTCCACCCGTCAGATTTTCCATGTGATATTCAAGCTGTCGCTTGTGGCGGCTATGGTGGTAATCATCAAATCCACCACCCGCCGCTTGTCGTCAAAGGATACATTCTCCCAAGTGTCAAGGTAGCCGGAAATCTGGCTGACCTGTTCCGGGCTAATGGCTTCCACCGTCAGCTCCGCTATCCTCGCCAGAAGTTCCTGCTTGTGTCCGTCCAGTTCCGCTATCTTCACATTCACATAGGAGAGCAGGACATTGTTTGCACCCGTCAGACTGTCCACCAGCTTTTCAATCTCGCTGTCCACATGGGCAAGCTCCACTTGCAGGGCGGCAATTTTCGGGTTTGCCTTTGCCGCTTTCTTTCTGCCTGTCAGCGTCTTGTAGCTTGCCAGTTTCTTTACCATCTGCTGATAAACAACAGCTTCCAGTTCCGAAGTAATGATTTTCCCACACCCCGGACAACTCTTGTTATCCAGCCGTTTCGTACAGCGAAGGTATTGCTTGCCGGAGGGATTGAAGATACTCATAAGGGCATACCCGCAGTTCCCGCACTTGATTTTTCCCGCCAGCCATGTGTGGGTGGCTTTTCGGGCAGACTGGATTTTCATGTTGTTCATCAGCTTCTTGCGGCAGGTCAGCCAGATGTCGGAGGGGACAATGCCCTCATGGGGAGCCAGTACCAGCATTTGGTCTTTCAAGTCGTTCTTTTTGCTGGGCTTCACATCCCGCCCTTGATACAGATAGCAGCCGTTCATGCCAGTAAAATCGGCAGCGTCATTGACAATGACCGTCCCTTGACTTTTGAAAAATTCGTACACATCAAGGTCTGCCTGCACATAGACAGGATTGCGTAACATCTGCGCCAGCGTGGGGCGTATCAGCTCTTTGCCATGGAACAAAATGCCCTGTTCGGCAAAGTACCGGGTAATGTCCCCGTATGAGGTAGTGGGCTGGGCGTACATCTCAAACATCAGCCGGATATTTGCCGCTTCGTCTGGATTTACCACCAGCTTTTTTGTGTTGATACCGTCCATCTTAATCGGCTCTGTATGAAAGCCGTAAGGGGCTTTCCCACCCATCTTGAAGCCTCGCTGGCTGCGGGAATAGTAAGCGTCCGTTACCCGCTTCTGTATGGTTTCCCTCTCAAGCTGGGCGAACACGATACAGATATTCAGCATCGCCCGCCCCATCGGGGTGGAGGTATCAAACTTTTCCGTAGAGGACACAAACTCCACATTGTACTGTTGGAACAGCTCCATCATGTTGGCAAAGTCCAGAATAGAACGGCTGATACGGTCGAGTTTGTAAACCACGACCTTTGCAATCAAGCCCCGCTTGATGTCCCGTACCAGTTCTTGAAACTTCGGACGGTCTGTGTTTTTGCCGCTGTACCCTTTGTCTGTGTATTCCTTGCAGTTACCGCCTTTCAATTCATATTTGCAAAATTCAATCTGGCTTTCAATGGAAATGCTGTCCTTTTTGTCTACCGATTGTCTTGCATAGATTGCGTCTATTCGATTGTTCATATTGTCGCTCCTTTTCTTAAAAAAGAAACGGAGCTGCTGACAGTTTTATTATACCGCCAGCAGCCCCGCAAATCAACGATGGCTTCGGAAAACCTTATGCCCCGGCTTCCTCACTCTGCCGTTTGTCGGCATATTTGCGGAACACCTCATAAAGCTGCTGTTCCAGCTCCCGGCGTTTTGCCGCTTCCTGCTCCGGCGTGAATACCGGGGAGAGATTTTCCAGCGTGATTTCCTTTCCCTGAAAAGTCACGACTTCGGTTTCTTTCTTGTATCTGATATGCTCCATAGTACCTCCGTATTTAATTTTCAAAGTGCAGTGCCGCCATGCTGCGGCGTGAAATGTTTTCTGTCATCAATCACCTTTCCTTTGTGTGCCGCTGCTGTCGTTTCAGTTCTGCCAGCACCTCCGGCGGGATACGGTCTACCAGCCGCTGAATGTCTTTCAGCTCGCTTTCCAGCTTTGCCCGTTCCATCGTATCTTTCATCTTGCCTTTTTCACTGGCTTTTGCTCTGGCTTCTAACTGTTCATTTTCTGCTAAAAGGTCGTTTATTGTGACCTTGTATTTTTTGAGCTGACCGGAGAAATTCTCCATCTGCGGAAACCACTTTTTCAGCAGGGAGAGGGCTTCCTCTTTCTTCTTTCCGGCGTTGAACGGGGTAATACCGTCCAGCGTGGCTTCAATGGCTCTTGCCTGTTTGGAGAGATTGACCGCCTGCTTGAACAGACGGGTGGGGATATGCTTCCTGCCCGTTTTGCTGGCGCTTTCCCCACGCTCCAAGTCGGGATATTTCTCCACCATATAAGCGTGAAAGTCGTCCTGCCATTTTGTGAGGTTGGCTCTGTTCCCGATAATCTCCTTTGCACACAGGCGGTTGTCCTCTGTCAGCGGGACAAAGACCAAATGCAGGTGGGGTGTTTTCTCGTCCATGTGTACTACCGCCGATACGATATTTTCTTTCCCTACCCGCCCGATTAAGAAATCAGCCGCCCTCTGGAAAAATTCCTGTATCTCCTTTGGGGACTTCTTCTTGAAAAACTCCGGGCTGGCGGTAATCAGCGTATCCACAAACCGGGTGCTGTCCTTACGGGTACGGCAGCCAGCCTGTTCAATGCGGTTTTGAATGAAGTGGTAATATCGTCCCTCTGGCTTGACGATGTAGAAATTGTACTTGCTCCGGCTGGTGTCAATGTCGGGATTGCTGGCGTACTGTTCCTTTTGCCGTTCGTGATGGGCTTCCAGCGGTCTTGCCGGATTGCCCTTGTGTTTTTCAAATCGCAAAATTGCGTGTTGTGCCATGAAACTCCTTTCCCCATTCCGTTCCTTTCCGGGACTTTTCCACAGGAAAATCCCACAGAAAATATCTCAGATAGGAAGGGAATGGATAAGATATAAATAAAATCGTTTTTATCTCTGTATTTCTATATACCGTCTGGTTTTCGTACTTCAAGAGGATTGATTATCGTACTCATCGAGTGCGGTTTTCAGCCCTCCGGCGTACCAGAATGGGATTTCTTGAAGTCGGTGTTTGGAACCGCTTCGTAGGATTTTGGGTAAATGCGGTTGGGTTTTCCACAGCCCTGCTTCTGGATTTCCACCAGTCCGGCATATTGCAGTTCCCGCAGGGTGTTGACCGCCTTCTGCCGCCCGCAGTGGAGCAGCTCCACTACCTCGTTGATGGGATAATAAAGGTAAATCCGCCCATATTCATCTGCCCAGCCGTTTTTCCGGGACAGGTCTGTCCGGCGTAGGATAAAGGCATACAGTACCTTTGCTTCGTTGGACAGGGGTGTGAATGTGGGGGCTTCAAAAAGGAAATTCGGAAGCCGGGTAAAGCTGACCGCCTTTTCCGGCTGATGGATATAAATGGTGTTTGTCATATCGTGTTTTGTGGACGGTTAGAAGACTGTTTCCGGGGGCAGACGGTAGTTTCTATTGCCGGCCCCTGTTCTGTGCTTGCAAAGCCTTGTAAATCAAGGACTTTTCAGCCCCTAACTGTCCACACAAGACCTCCTTTTCCGTTCACTTTCTGTTTTCTGCCGCCTGTGAACTCTGGTGGCACAGCCGGGACAGTATTTCGCCCGGTTGGACTTTGGGACGAACACTCTGCCGCAGACCGCACAGCGTTTTAGCTCCTTATCCCGGAAAATCTCTGCTTCCAGCGTTCCGAATTGCGGTAAGACCGACCAGCGGAACCACTTGCAGCAGACCGAGAAAGAAATGGTCTGGGGACAGGTGTGGGTGTCCCCATCGTCCAGGAGCATACAGTTCCCGTCCTCATAACAGCAGCACTCCCGGCGGATCAGGGCGTTTGCCTGTTTCCTCTGTGCCGGTGTCATGCGGTAAAGGGAACCGTCCGGCTTGCGCTCTATGGGCGGCAGTTGTTTATATGGGTTCTCTCTCATGTGTTCCCTCCATTTTTCCTTTGCCGTTCTCCCCGAAAAGGCTTCCTGCCTCGTCGTCGCAAGCTGCGTATCGTTCGTTTCACCGCAAGCGGCAAAACTCACTCGCTCCGCTGCTCCTCCTCTCCCCACAAAGCCATGCGACTTTGCGGGGACCCCGACAATGGCGGCGTGTTCCGGCGTTGGCACGCTCCCCGGACTTCGGGACATTTTGTCCCGAAGTGGCTCGTTGCGGCGCTTCCCCAGCCAGGGTATTCCTTTTCGGACGGTCATTCTGTTTTCAATGTGCTGTTCATCGATGAACTATCTCAAGTCTACACTTTTTTGACCGCCTGTGCCGTATATCCGAAAGGTGGGAAATCGGTCTAAAAAACAGGCTATTTCCACGCTCTCGGAATTGTGGTAAAATAATTAAATACAGGGGGACAAACCGAAAGTGGGAGGAGAAACGCTACATGAAAACATATCAGGTAAGTTTGAACGGCAGACAATACAGTATGCTTGAAAAAATGTTATGTTCATTTAGGGCTAGCCAATTAGCAAAGAACCAATGTATAAACGGATATGAATTGTTTTCAGATATGATTGATGACATATCTTCGCCTGTAACAGATGGATGGAGTACATATGAAATTGTACTGAAAGAGTCTGTTGATAAATTGACTTTATTAAGGTCTATAACAAAAGTGGTATTCCCAGAAGATGAAGATTATTTTGTAAGGCAAATTGGGAAAAATTTTCAATGTGAAAAAGACTTTGGATTTCAGATTTCTTTGAACTTTTGAAATTCCTATTTATCGAGCAGACAAGGGGAGGGAGCGCATGGAACTGTCCATACAGGAACGCCTAAAAGACCTGCGTGTGGAGCGTGGGCTGACGCTGGAGCAGCTTGAAGAACAGGTAAATCTCTCCAAGTCTGCGCTGGGCAGTTATGAAGCAAAGGACTTCAAGGACATCAGCCACTATGCCATTATCAAGCTGGCGAAGTTTTACGGCGTGACCGCCGATTATCTGCTGGGGCTGTCCCAAACAAGAAATCACCCAAACGCCGATCTTGCAGACCTGCGTTTGAGTGATGATATGATTGAACTATTGAAAAGTGGGCTGGTGGATAATTCTCTCTTGTGTGAGTTGGCGACACACCCGGATTTCCCCCAGCTCATGGCTGACCTTGAAATCTATGTGAACGGTATTGCTGGCAAACAGGTGCAGAGTGCAAATGCCATAGTGGACGCTGTGAGTGCAACGATTATGAAGCAGCACAATCCCGGCTTGTCCGACCCGCAGTTAAGACAGCTTATCGCCGCCCATATTGATGATGACAGTTTTTGCCGCTATGTGATACAGCAGGACATAAACAAGATAGCTCTTGACCTGCGGGAAGCACATAAGGACGATTTTTTCAGCGTCCCGGAGGACAACCCGCTGGAAGATTTTTTACAGACCGCAGATGAAGTCGCCAGCGAGGGCAGCGACCCGGAGCAAGCGGCTTTGGCGTTTATCTGTAAGCGGCTCAAATTGAATTTGAAGAAGTTGTCCGAAGAAGAAAAGAAGTGGCTGAAAAAGATTGCACAGAAGTCGGACTTGCTGAAAAATCCAAATCCCCAGCGGGGGAGAAAGTAAGATAGCGACAAATCGGAAGTTGTGAGGTGTTCAAAATGGATAGCATAGTGGAACTTGTCAAGAGAAATGAGCAGCTTCTCCTTGAAAATGCTGAAGCACTAAATGATGAGGAAGTAGAACAGGAAGATATTGACGAGTATCTTAAAATTCAAGGTGCTACAAAAGAAGAATTAAGCGCCTTTGAAAATCAATTTCAAATAAGATTGCCAGAGGATTTTAAAACCGTATATTCATACAAAAACGGCAGCGGCTATATGAGCTTAATTTGGCCGCAGGAGGGATTTTATCGCGGGTATCGCCTACTGTCACTAAAAGAAATAATCAAGTTAAAATCTCTTTTTCAAAATAAAAACTGTAAAATGACAGAGTTTCCAAATGTAATTGGTGAAAAACAACTGCAACAATTAGACGAACGCATAAAGCCATATCTGTTTTGTGAGCGTTGGTTTCCCTTTGCTGAGTATGCCGATTCTCTTTATCTGATGTTGGACTATAACCCAAGCGAGAAAGGTGAAATCGGTCAAATTATTTGTTATGTGCATGACCCGGATTTTATCTATTATGTCGCTCCGAACATTACCGAAGCACTGAAAATGACGGAAACAGTTATTGAGAATTTAATATAATTTTTCTTTATATGATGTAAGCGATAGCTTCCCATTTATCAGGGAGTTAAGAGAAACAGAAAACCGGAATTGATGGGAGAAAGTTAAAGATGGAAATAGATTATAATTACTTAAACAGTCTTCTTACTGAAGTAAACGAACTTCGTAAACAGATCAAATTTTGTGAAATTGATATTACAGACTGTAGTATTTCTTATATGCCAAAGAAAAAAACATCCTTTGTCGGATTCAAAGAAGGGTACAGCGATATTCTTGACCGAAATGAAAAAGGTATGAAAGAATCAGACAAGCTTCGTTCTACATCAAAAAACTATCTCCGGTTTTTCAAAGACAAGGCGGGAAAGCTTGTTCAAGTTGATAACTATTGCAATGGACGCATCGATTGCCTGTTTCAAGTACGCTGGTTTGGAAATGTTCGGTATTTATTTCCCTTTTCAGCAGATGGAACACATTACCCTACTTATACATATGTGACAATATATGACGCAGACCATGTTGTTGAAGAATATATGATAAATAGCGGTCAGATTATATATGAAGCATATTCGTATAAATCTGATCAGGATATAGATTATATTCGTATTGATTATGTACCGGGTGGAAATTATCCTGTCAGGGGGATAAGAAAAGGTGTGTTTTCCCTAAAACCATTAGCTTATAAAGAACAATATTATGATGACTGGTTAAATCATCGTGATAACTGATCATTCCAGCAATCATTCTCAACTTCCCATTTATCGGGGAGATAGCAAAGACAGTCGAGCCAGTCAACGGTCAAGATGAACGGCGCACAAATGCGCCGCCGTTGACAGTCCCGCCCACCTTTGCCAATAGGCAATCAAGGCGGGAAAGCCCTAAAATGGCTTCCCGCCCATTTCAATTTTAAGAGAAAAATCCCTCTGCTTTTTCGTGAGTGTGTCCACAAGTTCGGGACATTTTGTCCCGAAGTCCGGCATAGGACGAGGGACGGGGGCTTTCATATACGCCCTGTCTGCTGATGAAACCACCCCTGCGCTTGCGGCTCCACGCCACACAATCACAGCCTTGTTTTCTTGCTGCTTCAAATGCTCTTGCCATCCCGGTTGGCAACCGCATTTTCGCAGCAACGCCGACAGAGCGTATAACACACTACACTTTGCAAGCAAAGTCGTGTGCCAAAGGGTGCCCCTTTGGAAACCCCGGACAACAAAACAGGCTGAATATCTCGCACTTTCCCGGTGCTTGATACTCAGCCTTTATTTGTTGTCAGCAGCCCCCGTTTCGTGGTCTGCGTGTAGTTCCTTGTAAACTGACCTAATAAAAGTTATAAAAATCAGGCAATAGAATGCGGAGATGCAATATATTTAAATGAAATAAAATATTCTCCGGTAGCGTCATCTGATTTGAAGGAATATACTATTTCAAATGTTCTGATTTGTAAAACTGATACGGGGATGAAATTATATAAAATAAATGAATATCCTGATTATGAATATATTGCTAGATATCATGCATGGGACGGCGAAATCTATAAAAAAGATGAAACAGATTGATAAAGAGATATCAAGGTGAATTATGGGATTATTTGATAAATTAAAAAGAGGAAAAAGCAATTTGACGATGGATGCGATCATATGCGAAGAGTATGAGCAGCAGTATTTTGATGAATGTAAATATATTTGGAAAAATTATGTTCCGCAAGCTGGACAAGCAGATAATCTGCAGGGAGAATTATTAAGAGAAATAGAAAAGATCCGATGTGAAGCCCAGGACAATGGAAATATTAACTGGGATGATGACTATTCCTATTTTTGTGATTTTATCAGTGGAAAATTAACCGAACAACCTGTTTTTTCAGAAACTGAGAAACAAGAAATTAATTTAATAATGACTTACATAAAAGAATGTGGAACATACGCCAAAAAATTCTACAGTGGGAAAATATCAGAGAACAGTGTGGATATGGAAAAGCTTGCATATGTGAATGATAATTTGTACGATAGAATCTGCGATAAAATAGGACGCCTACATAAGGAAAATGGGGAGCCGATGCCATACGAGAAAAATGACAATATTGTGAGATGATTTCAAGATTAGAGAACAGATGATTTATAAATCTCTGTACAGAAATCAGGAATTAATGATTTGAAAAAATTCAAGTTTGACGAGGAGGTGCTTTACATGAATAAGAGTATATCAAGGATTATCGGTGTGATAATGCTGATTGTAGCTTTTGTATTTATAATGTTTGCATTGAACCATCCAGAAAAGAGTTTTCCTTGGAACAATACAATTACGTGGTTACTGTATGGTGTATTTTTTCTTGTGACAGTAGTGCTGCTTATTGCTCCTAAAATGAAGAAGTGAGAAATTCCCGTTTATTGGGAAGTCACAGAGAAAGAAATCGATATTTATAGGAGGTAAAGTAGAATGAAATGTCCGTATTGTGGTGAAGAAATGATAAGAGGATACCTAATGAGCTCACGAGACATTACTTTTGCAGTTGATAATCTGACAAAAGTTTTTCGCATTAAAAAATCGGACGATCTGGAATTGAGTAAAGGTTCAGGCGGAATCCCTCATTGTGAAGCTTATCGTTGCAGTAATTGCAAAAAGATTTTGATTGATTACGCGAATAGATAACTTCAACATTTTTCAACCGGAATGTGTACCGCCCATGCAGAGCCCAACACATTCCGGTCTGTTAAGGAACAAATCAGCCCTTACTACGATAGCAGGCGCCGAACCAACTATGCGCAAAACACAAGTTTAACGAATAGTTGTGTTTAGAAATAATCCTATAATACGCCTTTCGAAAGCTATTTTTAACAGATTTCCTCGGAATCCAGCAATATGGTAAAAGGCCCGTCATTTAACAGAGATACTTTCATATCGGCGCCAAAGATTCCTTTTTCCACGGTGGCGATGCTTTCACGGCATCTGTCGATAATGTATTCGTATAGTTCATTGGCTATATCCGGATTACCGGCTTTGATAAAGGATGGACGATTGCCTTTTTTGCAATCCGCATACAGAGTAAATTGTGACACCAGTAACAATTCGCCCTCCACCGCATGCAGATCCAGATTGGTCTTGCCCTGAGCGTCTTCAAAGATCCGCAGCCCCAGAAGCTTCTTGATCATTTTGTCGGCAATCTCTCTGGTATCTGTTTCGGCCACGCCGATCAGTACCAGAAAACCTTTGCCGATGCTGCCTGTTACCTCTCCATCTACTTTTACCTCTGCATGCTGTACCCGTTGTATTACAAATCGCATTTGTCTACTTCTCTCCTACGTTTTTCTCTTCTTGATCTTTTTTATCCTGGCTGAAATCAGTTTGATCTTTAAGCTCATGATCCTTTTGCAGTCTGGAATTCAGTGTATGGAATCCCTCTTCATCAATATTTTTCAGATAAGAATATTGTTCTGTCTCTACCGGCAGATCCTTTTTCCGAAGGAACGTATTAACTACTGCCTTGATAGCCGCATAGATCACTGCAAAGATAGGCACCCCGACGATCATGCCGAGAATACCGAATAATCCACCGAATACCGTGATGGCGAAAATCACCCAGAAACCGGTAAGCCCGGTGGAATTGCCCAGAATTTTGGGTCCCAGGAAATTTCCGTCAAACTGCTGTAACACCAGAATGAACAGGACGAAATAAACACAGTTTAAAGGGTGCATCGGATCCACCACAAGGATCAGGATGGCACTGGGAATAGCTCCCAGATAAGGACCAAAGAAGGGAATAATATTGGTCACACCCACAATCACGCTGACCAGTGCCGCATACGGTGTCTGCAATAACGTGGTTCCGATAAAGCACAGGCATCCGATGATAAAGGAATCTACAATCTTGCCGCCGATAAATCCGATGAAAGTGCTATGGGTAAAGCGAAAACTCTTGATCAGGCGGTTGGCTGTTTTCTGTTCAAAGAAAGCATAGGCCATTTTTTTCGCTTGTCCGGCAAATTTTTCCTTACTTGCCAGTACATAAATGGAAATAACGAATCCGATGATAAAATCCCAAAGACTCTTCAGAATATTGATTACGCTCAAAGATACTGTCATGATCACCTGACTGGTCTTGGTCAGTACTGTGTTATTTAACCAATTCTCCAGTTCTACGGAATACTTATCAATCAGAAAAGTGATCTGACTGCCCAGCTCCGGATTGTCATCCATAAGCTTGCTGATCCATTTTGTAAAATTGCTGATGTAGGTGTCAAAATTGGAAGCAATATTTACAATACTGGGAACAATCTGGGAAAGCATCATGGCAACCAGACTATAAATCAGGGTGACGAACAAAAATGCCGTGATCAGTATGCCAATACCACGGACAATGGAATTGCGCTTCCTGCTCTCCTTCACCTTCATTTTCCGGCACAAAGGAAATAGCAGTTTGGTTTCTATAAAATTAAGTACCGGGGTCAGCAGATATGCCGTCACCAGTCCGAATACCACCGGCATCAGAATCCCGATGATCGTATGAAAGCCTGTCTTGATACTGCTTCCGTGGAATAACAGATAATAGAAACAAATACTGGCGGCAATGGTTAAGAATGCCGTTACCCCCCAACGAAAATACTTATTATTTTTTAAATCGTACTTCATTCACTCACACCTTTCTGTGTAACTCACTATGTTTAATATACTATGGTTTTGTCCTCACCACAAGAAGAAATCTGTCGTTTTGGTTGAAAAAGAATCTCCGCAAGTATAAAATAAATAAGAAGAAACGAATGGAGAAAAGAGTGAAAAATAAAGTAGATTTTTGGGCGCACTTATATAAGGGTTCATAAAACCCTGTTTTTACAAGTATAGAAAGCA
>NZ_JAOQJO010000032.1:0-11671 GCF_025567015.1 Waltera acetigignens
TCTTATATGCTTGTAAGTACATAATTTTTGCAGTCATGACACAAGAAAAGCTCCCTCACAGGAAGGAGCTTTGTCTACAGTCTGAAGCAATCGTAAAAAAATACGATTGCCTTTTTGACTGTTTTATAATCGAAAATAAACATTTCCTTATGCGATCCACTCTTTTATCGCTGCCGAAAGCTTTTTATCAATATCCTTTCTGGTGGCTTCACACTCATTGGGATAATCTTTTGCTGCTTTGAAGACAAATTTTAGGACAAATTTTAATCCCACCGGAAGTGCTGTCCGGAGCAGGGATTCCGGCAGAACGAAGTGCGTGCCGTGTTCATAGACAAGAGCCTCACACTCACAGGTGTGAGGATGTTCCGCCAAGCGCTTCTCCATGCGGCGGACATATTTTCCAGCCTCCCAGAAGGAATCATCCTCCGCGGCGACAAGAATCAGTTTTCCCTGGATTCTCTCCACTTTTATCATTTCTTCTTCCGTATGCGGTCTTGCTTTTTCCGAATCTATGAAGAGGCAGGTGCTTCGTTCAAAATCGCCGGATCCTTTGGTCTCTTCCTGAACCTTCTGCCAGTATACCGGATGTTCATACACAAACGGCATATAGGGAAGCGGTTCTCCCTTCCAGGACAGCGTCGATGCCCCCGGAATGGGCCATTCCTTGCATCCGCCCCTGTCTCCCTGTTCGAATCCCTGCCATACAAAATCGCTGGCCGTCAATCCAATCGTCAGGGTAATATCCTCAAAATAAGACGCTGCGGCCACCGCATCCATGCCGGCGGTACTCATTCCCATAATGCCGACCTTCCGGTTACCGTTACTTTTCAACCACTTTATGGCCATTTCTATTCTCTCCAGCGGATAATTCACATGACTGTAATTCTTTTTCCCCGGAGACATACACAGCACATTCACACCGTTTTTGTGAAGCCACTTTACACCGCATTTTGCCATATAATCATTCGGATCATCCCCAAACAATCCTATTACCGCGCAATCCGCACCGTCCGGATTCTCATAATAAGTGCCGTAGAAGCCGTCCTTCTCATTTTCAAAAAACTGTTTTTTCATAAATTACCTATTTCTGCTGTCACATATAGTTAGTGTTTGCTAACTTATTTTAACACACTTACACATACTTAGCTATAATCTATTTTGAATTCTTTTCAAAAATACATATCCCACCAGGCAGGCGATCAGCTCCGTGATTGGAAATGCCCACCAGATTAAAGACACACCCATCTGACCGTTTCTGACAAAGACAGAAAAGATTCCTGCCAGCGGTAATATGATCACCAGCTGTCTGAGCAGGGAGATCACAAGGGACTCGATACCACCTTCCACTGCCTGGAAAATTCCCTGGTATGCTACATTGATTCCCGCAAAAAGGAAGCTGATGGAGATAATTCGCATGGCGCTGATAAAATATTCTCTGGATTGTCCCGCATTAAACAGCGTTGCAAATGCTCCGGGAAAGATTTCCGTGATCAAAGTACCTATAATCATCAATGCCACAGTATACAGGATGCCGTATTTGATTCCGTCTCTGATCCTCTTTTTGCTTCCCATTCCGTAGGCATAGGCAATGATCGGTGTAATGGCATCTCTCAGACCAAAGGCAAGGAATAATACAAACTGCTGTACCTTATAGAACAGTCCGTATGCCGTCTGTGCAGAGGGACTGAACTTCAGGATCAGATTCATGACATAGACCATAATGGACATCAGTGCCTGCGCAATAATTGCCGGAAGTCCGATGGCATAGATTTCTTTTACAATTGTAAAACTCGGTTTCATATAGCTGATACTATGCTCAAACTCTTTATTTAACCTTATATGGAAAATAAAGAGCAACAGCGCCGATGCGACCTGCCCTATCACGGTAGCGTAGGCAGCACCCTCTACTCCCATCTCAGGAACCGGTCCCAGCCCATAGATCATAATGGGATCAAGAATGATATTTACAACGGCCCCCACAACCTGACCTATTGTGGAATAAAGAGACCGTCCGGTTGCCTGTAACAGCTTTTCAAACAAAGAAAAGAAGATGATTCCGAACGAGATCACACAGCAGATCCTCAGATAACTTGTTCCCATAGAAATTACCTGCGGATCTACGGTCTGGGAAGAAATATATGCCTTCACGCCGAAAATTCCAAACAGTAACCATACAACATATATAACTGCTCCCAAAAACAGGCTGTTTCCTGCCACTTTCGCCGCTTTTTTCATATTCCCCTGTCCCAGCGTCATTGCCAGAAGCGCATTGGTTCCTACACCTGTTCCAACACCAATCGCTACCATCAGCATCTGCACCGGGAATACCAGTGTCAGTGCATTCAGTGCCGCCTCGCTTCCCACTTTCATATTTCCGACGAAGGCACTGTCCACAATATTATAGACTGCCTGCAATGCCATGGATAAGATCATTGGTATCCCCATTTGCACCATCAGCTTATTTACCGGCATTTCCTTCATTCTGTTACTTTCTGCCATTTTCTAATCCTCCTTGTTTTTCTGCATAAAAAAAGCATGCACTTATCCCATAAGCTGGACTTACGCTGATAAGCTACACACTTTTTAGGCAGATATAAAATAAAAAACGAGTAACAAAACTGGATTTACGCTGGTTTGCTACTCGTTCAAAAGCTATTATATTTGCAATTTTTTAAAAAGTCAAACAAAAATCTACCGCACGATCCAGTTCACGATCTGCACCATCACACGCCATTTCCTGTTTCCTTTTTCTTTCTCATGTCTTCCACTTTTTCATTAGCCACATCGATAAGTCCTTGTAAACAATCTTTACTCATATACATATCCTAAATCGCCATAGTTGCTGCTACCTGTTGAATTTTTCTATTGTTTTCTGTATTTTCTACTTTCATCTTTTTCTCCTTTCCTTACCGAAACCCTACCTTACTGTCTACCAATCTTAAATGGGAGATATCTTTCGATGAATATTCCTTAATATCGTCATCTACTACGACGTATTCCTTTATAGAGGGATGTTCTTTCAAATAATCCCTGACAGCATAATCCCTATATCGATTATCACACACTTTCCCTACAATGCGAATGCCATAACGGTCCAGTTGTGCCTCTAATTCTTTTATTTGTGGCGTATTTTTCTCATTGTGAGATGAGATAAAGCCATTCTTCCAAGAGGAAATCAAAATAATACGAGCTTCTCTATATTTTTCACAAAAACGGCGAATACAATCACTGCTGAGAGAAAATGGTTTCGACCAGTCTGATTCTTTATTTAAAACACCATCAATATCTAAGAATATGAACATTTTTAAGCCCTCTTTTTCTCATATTATAGCATCATTTTGTTCGCTCTTCTTCAATCGCAAAGCACAGACAGAATATGGCGGTGCCTCGTATACGAACTCTGAGGAAGCGCCATGCATATTCACGGTAATATTCTTCACCTTCTCCGGCTCTTCAAAGCTGTTTTCATCCCCCTTTTCACCGCTAAGAAGTGTTACAGTATAGTCGCCCTGTACCTGACAGTCCAGTGTAATGGAAACCGGATCCACATCTCCTGCAAAATTAACCGCCTTAATAATGATTTCGTCCTTGGTGTCAGTTACTATCGAAACAAAAGCAGGTCCGTAGGGAATCGAAATTTCCTTCTGAAGCTCACCATCAACATACAGGCGAATCTGTTTTCCGTCCGTTTCATATCCAAAGCGGTGATATTCTCCCGGTTTTACTGAAATAGCAAAGTCCTCAGTCAGCTTGTTGTCATGCATATAGCCAAACTCTTCCAGTGAACATTGTCCTCCATTAACCTTCCAAAGGAACGGACGCACCAGAGCTGCATCCCATTCTTTTTCCACTCCGGCCGTAATCACGAGCTGCTCCTCATAATAGGAACGAACCACCCTGGCACTGAATATACCCAACTCGAAGTATGCATTTTCCTCAACAAAAATATCGGTCTCAAATCTTCCATAAGTCTGGTCTTCTTCTCCAAATACCACAAAGCTCTTGGTCTCATCAGCCCATTCCAGAATACTGTGAAATTCCTTTTTCTGCTCCTCATCCGGAAGCTGAAGCAGGCGGCCATCCTCTGTATCCTGCACATGTCCCATTAATTCATGAGTAATCTTTGCTTCTTCTCCATTCCAAATGGGATTTCTGAAGCGAAGTTCCTTATTGGATTTTAAAGATGCCATTCCGGTTCTCGGACGATAAACACGTCCTCCCTCATCTTCGGATCGCACCACATATTCTCCGCGATTTTGACCGAACATTTTCCAGACATAATAAGTAGGAATTCCAAGGCTCTGATGATTATTGAAACGAATCAGATTAGGATACCACGCTCTGTAATTTACATTTTCAAATAATGGAGCATAAGAGGCCAATGTTACGATATCCTGATTTTTCTCAATACCCATAAGGAAAGCCGCTTCTCCCAAAGCTGCATACAACTGTCCCATATAGTTGCCTTCGTTTACAGCCACCTCTCCTACAAAGATTTTTGGTCCCTTACGATCGTAGTCATCATAATAATTTACACGTTCTGCAAAGAACTCTGTTGTATTGTAAAAATGTTCATCCACGCACTCGGCAGGACAACCATTTTTCTCTACATGCTCATTGGCTATGGTTTTAATCTGGGGATACAGTTCCTTTACCTTCTTATAAATCATGTTGTATCGCTTTTCATAATCCGGACCCCAGTTTTCATTACCAATTTCCAGATAGGTCATTTTAAAGGGTTCCGGATGCCCCATAGAAGCACGAAGCCTTCCCCATTTGCTTTCCTTAGAGCCGATAGCATATTCAATGGCATCCAGTGTATCCTGTACCATTTCATCAAGAGCCTCTCCTTCCAGAAGGACACTCTTTCTTCCCTGGCAGGTCATTCCGCAGTTACATACATACAGGGGCTCCATCCCCAGATCCTCGCAAAGCTGCAGATATTCATGAAAGCCAAGTCCTAATGTACTTCTGTAATGCCATACAAACAGCTTACTGGGTCTTTCCCATGCCGGACCTACCGTATCCCGAAATCTCATCGCTGTGGACGGTGTCGTTCCTTCCACAATACAGCCTCCGGGAAAACGCATAAACTTTGGACTCATTCCCTTAAGCTTTTCTACAAGATCTGTTCTGAGTCCATGCCCCATGTAGGTATTGTCAGGCATTAGTGAAATAAATCCCAGCAGAACCTCTCCGCCTTCTTTGCAGGAAATAGTAAACTGTGCCTCGTGACAATCCTCAGCTGCTGTCAGCTTCATGTCATATCTTGTATACTCCTGACCGGAAACCACCAGACTGTTTCCAGTCAGTACTTTTCCCTGGTATTCGATCGCTACGTCCAGTCCTATTTCTTCCTTTGCTTTTGCAAATAAATACAAAGAGTAACTTTCTCCAGCCTTTACGGATATACCGCAGTAACCGGTATTAGTCAGAGATCCGTCCTTTTCAAACTGCATACGCAGAGCTGCGTCCCGATGTTCATTCAGGGTATCCGTCAGTTCCAGTTCCATCTTTGCATTGTGTGTATACCATGCCGGTATTTCTGTCTCCGGAATATTGTTGCCCTTTACCCAGCGGCATAAGCCTTCTCCATTGCAAAACTCATCTAGCCATCCGGATACGGTTTTTACATGGATGCCATCCTCCTGCTGTATATAACCCTCCGGTAAAACGGAATCTTCGAAGCTTCTGTTTCGAAGCATTTCCGGATAAAGTCCTCCGTCTCCGGCACGGTTAATGTCTTCAAAAAAGATTCCGTATAAATCCCTGGCTGTCTCAAATCGTCTTTCCTTTGTTTTAATCTTTAACTTGCTCATTGTAGGCTCCTTTTTTACATTCCAAGAGTTTTGATCACTACCTGTGCCAGAATTCTGGCAAGATAATCATTGGGGTGATTTAACCAGTTTTCGGTTATATCAATGTATCGTTTTCTCTTTCCGATTTCTTTTTGAACTGCCTGTATATGCAATAACATAGATTATGATAACTCAAATGATCTTAATGCAGCATTTCCGTTACCGCGATAGGTCAGGTAAAGCGCCTGTATTCCATCCGGAATCGTAACCGGTGCGGTATACTTTTCCCAGACATTGGTATATTGAACCTCTAATGTCGCCAGTACCTCTCCATCCCATGCTGTCTTTACTTCAAAAGTGCCATCTGCATAGCCCCGGATCCAAATACTGATTTCACGAATATCATGGCAGTCAAAATATTTGAAGCCGATGGTAGTTGAATCTGTAATATTGGCAACATATCCAACTTCTTCGTCTCCATCCCTGCCGTCCTGCATTACTCGTGGAAAATTCCCTTCGCCCACATAAACTGATGGGGTATCGGTAAACAGATTACATGCAAGATAAGCGGGGTATTCGCCTTTACCCTCAAGCGGACCTCCATTTAAACCGCAGGAGGTAATTTTTACCTGTGGAATACTGCCGTCCGGCATAATCTGCAGCTTTTCAGCACATCCCTGTCTGCTGTACCAGGTATTATTGGTATGCCTGTGATAAAAAATGTACCAGTCCTCTCCGATCTGCACAATACTTCCGTGATTATTGGCACCGTAAGCTGTTGGCATATCTGCCGGCTTGTAGGTATCGATGTGCAGATCACAATTGCTGACAATAACTCCGCCATAGACAAAGTCCCTAGTAGGATTCTTGCTGGTGGCATAACATAATTCGTGCATTAATATGGATGAATAGACAAAATAATAGGTGTCACCTACTTTACGGATGGAAGGTGCCTCAAAAAACTCATGTCCCTCAAATCCGGTACCGGCACCATATTCACAGCCGGGGGCCACAAACACCGGAGCTTCCCTGATCGTCAGCATATCTGCTCCCAACACCGTAGCCATAGCTCCGGTACGGGATTTATCACCTTTTCCGCAAAATCCGGTATAAATATATGTCACATCTCCTTCCGTCAGAACCCCCGGGTCAAACTGGGGCTCATCACCTTCCTTTTCGCCCAGACGTGTGCCATCTTTATAATGAACATAGCCATAAAATTCATACTTTCCTGCCGGAGTATCACATACAGCAACTGAAACTACCGAAACCTTGTCCAACACGTAATAAAGATAGTACCTTCCGTCCGGTCCCACCGTAACATCCGGGGCATACAGACACATTTTGCCTTCCGGGTTCAGCGGATCGGCTGTCTTCGGATAAATCACACCCTCATATCTCCAGTTGCCCAGGTCATCGACCGGAGCTGACCAGCACACATAGTCTCCCATGCAGAAAACATATCCGTTAAAGTAATCATGGGATCCGTAAACATATACGCGATCGCCAAAAACATAAGGTTCTCCGTCCGGAATATACTCCCAGGACGGTAAATATGGGTTAAACGCTTGTTTTTTCACTTTGATATCCTCCTTTGCAAGCCTAATCCATGTACATTGTTTCATAAAGCAAATTACTGGGTGCTAGTTTAAACCTTCAAGCTGACCACACGATCATAGTCATATCCTCGATCCGGATTCACCTTTCCGGCATTCAGTTCGAAATAAACCACACCGTTTTCGTTTACAGGAAGCTCTACGCAGATATTTCCGTCCTCCTGCTTTTTACGCTCTGTTTTTACAAAAGGTCTGGATGATTCCCGAATCAGCTTCGTCTGTTCCTCACTCAGATTGGCAGGTTCTCCCATATCATGCCATACCTTCAAGGGATTACATGTTTCCTCATCTACCGTCTTAGTCAGGAAGCAGTACTCCTCCTGTTCAGCCGGAAATGTAAACTCCAACAGCATTTTTTCTTTACCCTGTTCTGTACTTTTACAGGCAATATTCCAGGCTACACCTAGATAATCACCGTTTGCACGTTTCAAAACGACAATATTGTCATCCTTATATACACAATTGGCTTCACTTTCCTCAAGCTTTTTGTAAAAAGCAAATGTCCAGAAGGTCGGCTTGGTAATACAGCCATTGGCAACCAGTCCAAAGCCGCCGTGGAATGGTGTAAAAGGAACTCCCAGCTCTTCAAACACATCACCAAATGTCCAGTAGGAATAGGATTCATTCACATCTCCCAATCTGGAAAGCTGCTGTGCTATAAAGGCCGCATTCAGGTTTGTATCATGAATGACGCCCTGAGGAGTATAGGAGCTGTTGAACTCCGTGATATGAATCTGCAGACCCTTATATTCCGGGAAACTGTCAATAATATCTCTGGTTGTTTTTAAATTGGCAAAGCCGTCCTCTGCCTTCATCAGTTCAGAATATGCATAATGTCCAATACATTCCGGCGGATCAATGGTGTAATGATGTCTGGTTACGAAATCCACAGGTATGTGATTCTCATGGCAATATTCCATAAATGCCTGAATCCATTTCTCATCCGTTCCTCCACAAACAGCAGGGCCTCCTACACGGAATCCCGGATTCACTTCCTTTATGGCATCAAAGGTTCTATGGAACAACTTAAAATATTCCTGCATATCTGCATTTTCCCAGAAGCCGCAAAGATTGGGCTCGTTCCATACTTCAATGGGCCATTGAATAACTTCCTCTTCTCCATAGCGTCCCATCAGATGCCGCAGCAATGAATGCACCATATTACACCACATATCATAATCTTTTGGAGGAGTGGTATTTCCCTGCCAGTAAAAGATAGTCTGGCTTCCACTTGCCAACTTTTTAGGCATAAAACCCAGTTCAAGAAAAGGTCTCAGCCCCACCTTCTTATAGGCATCCATTACTCTATCCAGATAAGTATAGTTGTACTCGACCCTTACCTTACCATCCTCCTCATAGGTCTGAAAGATCGCCATATCATCACAGAATAATCCATGTCCCCGGATATGCTTAAATCCGATTTCCTTTTGAACCAAGCGCAGCTCCTCCTGATATTCTTCTGTCAATGCAAGCCCCATTCTTCCGGTTCCCACACAATAATCTACATTATTGTGAAAAAAGACCTTTGAATCCTTTGTAATCACGATCTTTTTTCTGTCATTCTCTGTTGCTCCACCCAAATTTACCATGCATGTATCTCCTTCTTCTAAATCATGTTCCTATGCAGTCACGCATCAGATGTCTGACCGCTGCACGATCCGCAGCTCTCTGATGACGATTGCCATATTAATCTGATACTATCGCATTGATCTAAAGTTTCCAATGATTTATACTATAAGAAAATTGATATATCCTCTGATGTATCAGAGCGGAGATTCCAGATGACTGAAATTGAATTTGTCGGCTACAGTGCCGTTCACCCCTCAGATTTTATATATGATGTTCCAAATGGCTTTACAGGCTATCTTCTGCTTCTTTTCGACTCTCCCTCGGAGCTGCTCATAGACGGAAGACTAATGCGGACAGCCGCCAATTCTGCTATTCTGTATACACCAGGAAGCAGGATTTATTACCGTGCTGCCGGTGAAGAATACCGGAATGACTGGATTCGTTTTCGTTCCGATCACTCCTTCGTGAAGCTGTTTCCGTTAACAAACACCCCATTTCCCGTAACAGATCCGGAATACTGTCATCAGCTTTTTAAATTACTAACCTGGGAGTCCGCCTTTTTCTCCTCTGAAAGCGAAGCAAACATTACTCACCTGCTGCGGGTTCTGTTCTCCAAATTAAGAGAAGGAACCCAGAATGAGTCCCCGGGTATTCACGATCATGAGCTGGTTGCATTGCATAAGATGATCTACAATAATCCTCAGCTTCCATGGAATATAAACATGATGGCTGCGAAGCTTCACTTAAGTCCCAGTCATCTTCAGACTCTCTATCACCGCCAATTTGGCTCCTCCTGCATGGACAATGTCATCGAAGGACGTCTGCGCCGTGCACAGGATTTATTAGAGTACAGCGAATACTCCATCCGCGACATTTCCGAGCAATGTGGTTATAATAATGTAGAGCATTTCTGCAGACAGTTCCGTCAGCATAACGGCTGTACCCCTGGACAATACCGGAAAAATGCATCAGCGGGAAGCAACAAAAGACTTCTCACCCACAATACCCTGGGAGGAAGGGAGTTTGAGAAGATTAATCGAAATATCCGGAAATAGTGTTTCGGTAGCTGCTTTATTCAGCATTTCCTTAAGCGTTCGCTTCTACCTGTAAATAAATTTCAGCTTTCCGATACCGATTTCATCTCCGGGTTCGATGATTTCCGACGCATTTGGTTCTAACCGCATCCCGTTCCGGAAGGTTCCGTTCGTCGAGTTGAGATCCGTAATAAAGAACCGGTTTCCATCCCTTGATATTCTTGCATGAAGGCGGCTTACACTCTGATCATTTAATACAAGATCCACTGCTCCTGCCATTTTTCCAACTGTGATTGGCAGTTTTTGCAACGGGATATGATATTTGTTGCTCTTCCCAATTCCGTATAATTTATTATCACTATTCTCTATCCACGGAATAAATACGGTGTGCCCGGAATCATCCGGTTGCGGAATCTTTTCCGGTTCTGTGACGTCTTGATACCGGACATATCGGGATGAATCAACAGTATATTCTTTCTTATTACTTTTAAATTTCGGGAAGGCCCATTCCACAAGCCTTCTCCAAAGTGACTTTTTCTCCTCCGATTTCGGAAATCGGACATCCTGCATCGCTGTGTCCCGGATCCCGGAATTCCGGGTGTCCTTCATCATAATTTTCCTGAAATCAGGTAATGAGCTCATCCAGCACAAACTGCTGCCGGTTCAGCAGATCCGTCATCTGGTATACAGCCTCGACAAGCAGTATATTTTCGGAGTCCATATGCTGCATAAAAAACTCATTAAGATCACGAAAAGACGTGTTCTCCTACCCCATCCTCTCCGGATAATAAATAAAACTGTATTCCCCGGTTGCCATATCCATATATACAAATTCCGGCAGCAGCAAAAGATCCTCAGGACTGAGCAAATACTTCTCCATTACTTCGCTGATCGTAGCATTTACATAGTGACCGGTTCACCTCTCTGCCCGGCATTTACTACCATTTTGTAAAGGGGGATTGCAATTATGAGTGCAGAAACTGTTATCTGTAAATTACGAGAAACAAGAACTGATCTTGGTTTTACCCAGCGTCAAGTTGCTAATGGGGCTGATATGAATGTGCGTACTCTTATCAACATAGAAAACGGACATACCATTCCAAGTCTCCTCTATGCCATGCGCTTGGCAAATTTCTTAAACTGCCCAGTAGATGAACTGTTTGAATACAAGAGTACCGGGCAGATGTCAAATAAAGGAGATGACTCTAATGGAAAATGAAACAGTTCCTTTCAAAACGATTGCTGTTGATTTTGATGGCACTCTCTGCTACAGCAAATGGCCGGAGCTTGGTCAGCCAAACCTGGCACTCATTGAATATCTCCAGGAATGGAAACGTAATGGCAATAAACTCATTCTCTGGACTTGCCGTGCGGGGGAAGCCCTGTCAAAAGCTGTCGAATGGTGCTGAGAACATAATCTTGAATTTGATGCAGTTAATGACAATCTTCCGGAAATCATCGAATTCTATGGACACAACAGCCGGAAGATTTCCTGTGATTACTATATCGACGACCGGATGCTGCTTCCGGAAAACGCAAAAGCATAGAACCCGTAATGGTTCTATGCCTCAGACTGTAGACAAAGCTCCTTCCTGTGAGGGAGCTTTTCTTGTGTCATGACTGCAAAAATTATGTACTTACAAGCATATAAGAA
>NZ_JAOQJO010000033.1:0-10012 GCF_025567015.1 Waltera acetigignens
CAAGAGCTCGTTCGTTCGTTGCTGTTGTTCTCAGCGGCAACTCTGATATCTTATCATAACCGCTTTCGTTTGTCAACAACTTTTTTGAAATCTTTTTCGTCTTGGAAAACTTTGTTTTCCGTGACAGTTATTTATATTAACATATCTGTCAGACTTTGTCAACAACTTTTTTGAAATCTTTTCATGTTTCTTTCGAGCTGTTGTGTTGTCTTGGCGTTGCCTCAACAACGAATCTGAGTATATCACCCTGTGCCACACTTGTCAACATTATTTTGCATATTTTTCAAACAATTTTGCAAAAGCAGTAAAAAAGCCCATAATCATAGGCTTTTTTGTCATTTTGGATCTTATTGTCTTTTCTCTTTTTCTCATAATTTACAGTATATATGCCTATAAAAGTTGAATTGTATATTCATTTGATGTATTTTTGAGACGAAGAGAAATGTTTTGTATCCCATTTGCCATATCTTCATTTACTTCCAGTAGCAGGACCAATCCCTGTGTCTCACCGGGAGCCATGGTTTCCACATACGTAGACATGTCATTGGGCAGCATTGTGGTCAATGCATTTCCACGTGTGCCGTCATTTACAGTAATGATGTATCTGGATGCAGTACTCAGGAAATCAACATTCTCCTCCTGATCTGTTCCGTTGGTCAGTTCAAAGTTCAATATCAGAAGCTTTTTCCCGGTGGAGGCATCCAACGCAAAATAATCATCTGCAGATCCGTCCTCCGGATAAGAGTCTGCTATCTGGTAATCTCTGTATGTCAAGGTCACTCCCTCCGCAAGTCCGAAGAAATCCTCCAGACTGGTGGTAATATCCTCCTGTGCGGTAGGTGCCTGGGCTTCTGAAGCAGTCGATTCCGCAGGCTTCTCTTCCGTCTGTGCATTCTCCTGTCTTCCGGTTTCCCTGGCCGCGTCTTTTTCCAGTTTTGCAATGACGATTTCCGGGTCCACGAGACGGCTCCGGTGATTCGCATCATATTTTAAGAGCGTTACCGCCGCATATTCTCCGACTCTTTGTGATTCCGCTTCTGTCAGATCCGGAATTTCATTTCCGCAGGCTGTCATGCCAAGCGCCATTACACACAATAACGCTCCGCATACAATCCTCTTTTTGTTTCCTGTCATTCTTCTATCCTTCCCTGTCTGTTTTTCCATTGTTTCCTGTATTTTTCTCAAGTACGATATAAATCCCGGCAATCGCCAGTGCGATCACACCCACCGCAAAGAAAAGGACCGTTTTCTGCAATACCGGTGCTCCCCAGTAATCATATAATGCTATTTTACCACAAGTGCACAAAGAAAGCACTAGTCCATATATTCTTACCGGCTTATCTTTTTTCAAAAAGCCCAGTGTTACACTTACCAGCGCAATCAGCATGATCAGAACACTATTGATCACGGGAACATTGGTCTTAACGATCAGTGCCATATAGGTCAGAAAGATCACAATGATCAGTTCTCTGTGTTTAAACTTCTTATAGTATCTCTCCTGCAATGTCAGTACCAGATAAGCCAGTACAAACACAAACATGCACAGATAAGTAAGATAAGAGTTCCGGTACACCGGATTTGCCAGAGCGATCAACGCTCCGATCTGCCCCACCATTACAACTACATTAAATACCAGGATGTTTTTCCCGCGCATATATTTCACATTATTAAACAGCAATATACTTACAAACAGGATCCCCGCAAAAGCCGGCAGCTTTAGCATCGGCATCAAATTGGCCGCTGCAAAAAATGCCAGGGAAAAAGTAAGCAGGAGCTCCTGTATCGTTGTCCATCCATAGACCAGGAACATACTGAGGATGGTTCCCGCAAGGAGCAGGTATGCATACGGTATTTCCTTTCCGTTTGCCAGAAGTTCAATACAGTACAGTGATGTAACGATCACATCCAGTGCCCTCAGTCCGCCTTCCGCAAAACGGGTCAGTATCTTCGTCAGTAAAAGCAACGCTGTCAGGCATATGAGTATCGGCCAGTTACTTTCTATTACAGAAAAGGCACATACCGCAACAAAACTGAAAAAGTAACAGGTCAGCCATTTTTTCCACGTTCCACGTATGGCAATTCCCGCAAGAGCCGCGACTACAAACGCCATTCCCGTCAGGGCGATGATTCCGATATACGCGTCGTTCTCCGCTCTTCCCCAATAATTGTTCATCGCCGTACCGGTTGTAATTCCGGCTACCAGAAGAAATGCTATATAGATTGCCAGCAAGCCGTTTTCATTCACTGCATGGCCCGCCTGTTTTTCTTTTAGTATGTAATTGCTCTGCACTACCAGGATCAGATGTGCGATCAGGAAAAAGGTTCCAAATGCAGCTGCTGTCACCCAGACCGGCATTCCCTGTGTACTGATCACACAGGATACCGTTACCGGGAAAAGGATCGTAGTGCTGACAAGTTGTATCAACTGCGAAGCCGTATGATATCTTCTTACCGGCACACAGATGCTCAGTACACTCAGTAACAGAATCAATGCCAGCACCAGCAGGCCTTCCGGCTCCGAAAGCAATGAAGAACCGAAAAGCGGATACGCACAAAGCCAACATGCTGCGATTCCCAGCATTCTGTGTATCAGGGAATCCCTTTTTCTGCTCAGTAAAACCGTGCCCACTGTGATCACTGCAATGATCGCCGCTGCAGGAAGCATACCGAAATTATGTAGGGAAATCGTATTGATCATGGTCGACAGATATAACGCCGCTATGCCGATAGCCGAAAAGATCTGGGCCAGTTTCGGAAGCTTTCTGTGGATCAGTAATTCTGCGATCAATACCACTCCCAGGGAAACTGCATATAAAGAAATACCTTTGATCCAGCCGTTCATAAAATACATACCAAGCAATACCAGTGCGGTCAGAATAAAGATTCCGCCAACCACCGACAATGCAATGGTTGCGACCAGATATTCCGCATTCTGCTTCTTCTGTGCCGGAGCCTGCGTCACCGGTGCCTGCACCTGTTGCATAGTAAACTGCCCCACTGGCTGTGTCTGTGATTGCCCGGCTGTCTGCTGTTCTCCGGCGGCTGCCTCCTGTGGTACACTCTGCTGCGGCACAGATGACTCCGCTCCGGTTTCTCCGCCTCTGTTTGCATTGATCTGCTGTCTCTGGTACCAGAATTCCACGCTTTTATCCAGTTCTGCCTGTAGCTGTTCTACATATTCCGGCTGTCTCTGTATTCTTGGAAGTAATTGCTGTAAATACCTGGTAAATATCGGATCATTGGACTGCATCAGGTATTCTCTTGCCTGTTGTTCCAGTCTCTTTGCTCGTTCCTGTTGTGTATTGGTCTCCATCTTTTATCCTTCCCTCATTGTAATTTCTGTGATCTTATAACACTATATACTCTCTGTATCTGTCCATATCCTGTCTATGGCAGTCCGCATGGATCAGAATACCGTCCTCCCTGTACTCTCTGGAAAGGATCTGCGCCTGTTCCATCAGATAGGAAGCCACATTTCCTGCACTGTACGGGATCAGAAATACACACTCTGCATTATCCGCATAGACTTTCTGTTCAACAGCCTCCGCCAGTTCACGGATGCCGATATTCTGTCCTGCCGCCAGATACCAGTTGTCCTGTCTCTTTTGCGGCAGTGGTTCCATCCCACATTTGTCTACCTTATTATACACTATGATCTGCGGAATGTCACCTGCTCCCAGCTCTTTTAAAGTATCTGCTGTTACCTGCATCTGCTGTCTGTAATTTTCATCACTGAAATCCACCACCTGGATCAGCAGATCCGCATACCTGACCTCCTCCAGTGTGGAACGGAATGCTTTTACCAGTCCGTGAGGCAGTTTATTGATAAAACCTACGGTGTCTGTCAGGAAAAACGGTTTATTATGTCCGGTATCCACACTGCGGACACTGGTCTCCAGTGTAGCAAACAGCATATCCTTTTCCATGACCGTTTTATCCGGCAATTCGCCGAACTGCTCTACCATACGGTTCAGAATTGTAGACTTTCCCGCATTGGTATATCCTACCAGAGCCACCTGCGGGATGCGGGACTGCTGCCTCTTTTTCCGCTGCACCTCTCTGGTACGTCCCACATCTTCCAGTTCCTTTTTCAGTTCTGTGATACGATGCTCGATCTTACGCCTGTCCAGTTCCAGCTTTTTCTCACCGGTGCCCTTATTACTCATGCTGCCACTGGCACCGCCCTGTCTGCTCAGTGCATCATACATTCCTACCAGTCTCGGCAGCATATATTGCAGTCTGGCTGTCTCCACTTGTAATTTTGCCTCTCTTGTCTGGGCCCGGATGGCAAATATATCCAGGATCAGATTAGTCCGGTCGATGATCGGCAGTTCCAGTTCATTTCCCAGATTTCTTACCTGTGAAGGTGTCAGAGAATTATCAAACACAATCTCCTGTGCCCCGCATTCTTCTGCCAGCCTGCGCACCTCTGTCACTTTTCCGGTGCCGATATATAACGCTTTATTGACATGATCCAGCCGTTGTACAATCTGACCGGCCACTTCTTTTTCCGCAGCTTCCGCCAGACTTGCCAGTTCCTCCATGGAACGCTCAAAATCCGGTTCTTCACCGACATCCACACCGACTAACAGTACCTTTACCGGTGCCTCCTGTATCTGTTCTTCCCTCATATAAAAATATATCCTTTATATTTACTATTTTGTCTCTAACTCAAACCAGAATTCCACGCCGTTGTTGTAATTGTTCACACCGAATTGCTGGTTCATGGATTCCATGATGGCCTTCACGATAGACAATCCCACACCGCTGCCTCCGTATTCTCTGGTTCTGGCCTTATCCACCTTGTAGAACTTCTCCCAGATATGGTGAATAGAGTCCTCCGGGATCGGTTTGCCTGTATTGAATACAGATACCCGTACTTTGCCGTCCTTTTGTTCCATTTTCACTTCGATGATCTTATCATCTTCACAATGATTGACCGCATTGGAGAAAAAGTTCATGAACACTTCTTCTATTTTAAATTCATCCGCCCATGCATAGATCGGCGGATACTCTTCCATCCGCACAGTAATCTCATGCTGTTTTGTCAGAATTGCCGCTGACTGGATATAATTTTTCACCAGCGCCGTAAGGTCGAACCGCTCCATGGCCACCACATCATTACCAAATTCCAGCTGGTTCAGGGTCAGAAGCTTTTTCACCATGTTGTTCATCTTCGCTGCTTCGTCCACGATGACATCACAATAGAACTGCCTGCTCTCGGGATCGTCATTGATCTCCTCCTGCAGCCCTTCCGCATAACCCTGAATCAGCGCAATGGGGGTCTTGAGTTCGTGGGATACATTGGCCAGAAATTCCTTGCGCATTTCGTCAATGGCTTCTTTTTTCTCCACGTCCCGTTGCAATTCATTGTTCGCTGTCTTCAGTTCCGAAATGGTTTTCTCCAGGGAATCGGACAACTTATTGATATTCTCTCCTAACAGATCGATCTCATTATGTGCCTTCCCCTGATATTTTGCCTCAAAATCCAGCTGTACCATCCGTTCCGAAATATTATTCAGTTCCAGGATCGGCTTGGTCACACTTCGGGAGACGAACCAGATAATAATACCACCCGCCATTGCTCCCAGACATCCTGCAAGGGCATAGAAGCGGTTGGCGATCTTTGCACTCTCCTGAATACTGGAAAGAGGTGTCTGCATAATAAAAGAAATGCCGGTATTCAGTCTTCCGTAGATTTCCAGATATTCCTTGTCCTCCTGTCCGGTTCTCTGGATCACATAGTCATCGCCGTTCTCGATCACCCTCTGGTCATTGAAAGGTATGCTGAGTCCAAATACATAACCGATCAGGCGGTTTTCCAGTCTCTCACCGCCGTTGATGGACACATATTTCATATTGGAATTCACATCCATAACGCATACCGTCATGTTGTAGCTTCTGCACACATCATCCAGTTCTCTGGCAAATTCTTCCGTGTCATAGCTGTCGCTCTCCGCTGCCTGCTTGATGGTTCCGTAAGCATCATGAATAACATCCAGTTTGCTCTGCATATAGACTTTTCCCAGAAATAAATAGTTAATCATCAGGCACAGCAGGATCGTACCGATCATCAGGCCGATAAAGATCCAGGCAAACTGTCCCCTGATAGAATGTACTTTTCTCTTTTGTTGTTTATTCCGCTGTTTCATCCATCTTGTACCCCATGCCCCATATGGTCTTTATGAGATTGCCTTCCTCGCCCAGTTTGCTGCGCAGTTTTTTCACATGTGTGTCTATGGTACGGGCATCCCCAAAATAATCATAGTTCCACACATTGTTCAGGATCTTTTCTCTGGACAGGGCAATGCCTTTATTTTCCATAAAATAGGTCAGGAGTTCAAATTCCTTGTAACTTAGATCCACATCTTTTCCATCAATGATCACGCGGTGTGCCGCCTTATCCACGGTAATGCCGCCGCAGGTCAGAGCCTCTTCCTGTCCCAGCTGATTTGTTCTGCGCAGGATTGCTTCCACTCGGGCCACCAGAATCTTGGGACTGAAGGGCTTGGAAATATACTCGTCCACTCCCAGCTGAAATCCCTGCAGTTCGTCTCTCTCATCTCCGCGGGCTGTCAGCATGATGATCGGTACTTTGGAGTTGACACGAATTTCCCGGCATACCTGCCATCCGTCCATCTTCGGCATCATCACATCCAGAATGATCAGTGCAATATCTTTTTCTTTATAAAAAATATCCAGTGCTTCCTCACCGTCACCGGCTTGCAGCACATCAAAATTGCTCTTTACCAGGAAATCCCGGACCAGCTTACGCATTCTGCTCTCATCATCTACTACCAGTACTTTCAGTCTGTCCATACACCCTCACCTTCCTATCTTGAGATAGTAACTATTCAGTCCCATTCGCAAAATCGCCTCTTCGAGGCTTTCCTGAATACTTACACTATAGCGTGTAAATATGTCAATTTTGTGAAACTTCGGTCTCTATATGTAATTCTCTTTCCTTTTCCCGTACCGTCTGCTCCCTCTGGGTCAGTTCCTGCTCCCAGGTGGCATATTTGTTCTGCAGATTTCTTTCATAATTCAGGACATTGGGCTGATCGGAATTCAGCGTGATGATAAACATTGCAATAATTGCAATGACCATCACAATATTCATAATAAGAGACAGCCGGAACGTCGTATTTTTATTTTCTTCCGGTGCCGGTTTGATTCTTCTTCTGGCAGGAGCCGTTTTTTCCCTGGTGTCCGCAAAGTTCGTCCACAGAGGGATAGGCGGAATCTCTTCTCCCAACAGATCCTGCTCTGCTTTCAGTTCTCCCTGCAATTCCCTGAGGTATTCCAAACCTACCGGAGTGCGGAACACCCTGTCATCCAATGCTTTTTTATAAATAACCAGTACGGACTCCAGATTTGTCCGATCGATCCGCTTATCCAGATAAGCAATCTTCTGTCTCTCCTGCTCTGCCAGTCTGGCATCTTTCTCTGAATAGAATGCAAATCCGGACACTACATGATCCGTCCGGTTTTGCTGTTCCTGTTCTTTCTGTACATCCATTACTGGTTTTCCTCCGCGCTTCCTGCTGCAGCATTCTGCAATAAAATATGTTCTCCCTGTACCAGCGGGTAATGGACAGGACGATCACTGTCCAGATTCTCCCGGTACATATCTACTGCAGTAATCTGATGATTTTCATAGGTCGTATAATAGTAAATTCCTCTGTCTGCATTGCAGCAGGAAGTGTAGATAGTGATCTCATACTCCCCTTTGTCCAGCTGACAGCATCCTCTGGTCTGATCCACGCTCCCCAGAATATGGAAAAACTGGCTGACGCTCTCCGACTCAGACAATCCGGACAGGGAATTCATCTTCGTGAATGCCACCCGTACAAAACGGGATGCAGAAGACAGATCCCCGGGCAGTCCCATGGCTCCCATGCCTCTGCTGTACGGCTTCAGCTTCAGATCTGCGGAAAAACGGTTTGTCGGTGATTCGGAAGACAGGGACATATAATCGTTCAAACGAAACATCTGGATTGGAAACGGGGGATTGTTCGTCAATACTCCCACCGGGTTGTCATAGATCTTCAGTCCCTCCTGCACAGACTCGATCGTAATGGCCTCTTCCTTGTCTGCCAGAATCCAGTGCAGTGGAGAAACCGGATATTTTTCATTAAAGGGTGTATCCACCAGATTGATATGGGATAACAATACTCTGGCTTCCTGCACATTGGCACACTGCCCCAGAATCCAGGGGATGAACTCAAACTGGGCGATGTTGTCCTTACCTGTCTGCACTTTGCTGTATACTGCATTTCCCGGGAAATTCAGTCCCGCCATGCCGAGTCCTTTCTCATTCACTGCATCATAGTACAAAGGATAATCCCCTGCCATATGAGCAATGCCGATCATGGCATAATGCTCCGTCAGGGCATTCTGATGCCGTAGCGGAAAAGGATAATTGCGTGGTGTTACCGTTACCTCTTCCCCATAGTTAAATTCATAATCAAAAGTTCTGCCGAAATAAAAATCCTGTGATCTATAAGTTGCCGCTGTACACATAACATATACTCCTTTATTCTGATTCAAATAGATATAGAAACTAGTCTTAGTCTATAGCATTTGCAGAATGTTTGCAAGTATACGAAAACTGTTGACGCAAATCATATTCTTATCTTTACTAAGCAAATAATAAGGAGCTTCGAGGCTGTTATCAGTATCTCGAAGGTCCTTTTCTGCTATATCTAATTCACTTGCCGATTAAGGATTACACCGCTTACAGGGCATATATCCCATATTGATGATATCTTCTCTGTTGCCGGTATATATCTCTTTGTTTTTCTCCTTCATCTGATCCACGCTGGAGCAGGACGGATAGTGGAATTTCATGGTGTTGGTATTCAGCACATAGGTAGTTTCCTGTGATTCCTGTGGCACTGACGGTTCCGGTGTGATCTGCACCGTAGTGTCTGTCTGGGGTTGTTGTGTCGGTGTTTCTATCACAATGGGTGCTGCCGCTTCCTGGGATGCCGCGTTGCTCTCCGCCCAGTTATCTCCGGTGGCATAGTCAATACCGATCCCCGGCTGCACATTGTAGGCAAATACACAGAATTGGATTCCCTCTCCGACATCTTCCACAGAATAGGCTTCCATGAGGACACCGTCTGCCAGCAGGTTATCCCCGTCAAATATGGGAGTGACACGGTACAGGACATGATTCCCTGTATTTTTGATATAATCGCAGACTTTCGTCTCAAAAGGAAGCATTCCCTGCACGTTGAGATATCTGGTTCCGGTGATCAGGTTCTGCGGGTTGGCGTTTTCCGCTGCCAGCATGTAAGCGATCAGGTGGCAGCGATTGTATAGGTATTTTCCGTCCACGTTATCGTATTTCACCAGATGCCAGCCGGTAGGCTTCACGGCTCCGATCTCCCCTCTCGGTTCTGTCGGCATCAGATCCTGTCCCACGTTGGCATATGCCACGCCACAGCGCCCCAGGCTATCCAGCTCGCTGTATGTCTCGAAGGACTGTGTAGTCAGATCTGCTTCTGTGAAATAAGGTTTGTTGCCATTGACTTCTGTATAAGGTGTGCCGGAGTATGCCGGAATCTCCCGGAGGGAAAATGCTGACGTGCCCTCTCCTGTCGAAGCATCTGTTGCAGATGTGACCTGCTGCGATTCCTGTGTATCCGAAGCGTTTTCCTGTGGCTGTCCGGATTCAGGTTCCGATGCTGCAGTCTCCGATGCCTCCAGCAATTCGTAGGGGATCGTCGCCGGCTGCTCTATCGTATAGGTATTATCCTGCGGCGTGACGGTGCTTTCCGCACAGCCGGTAAATGTCAATAGCAGTACCAGCCATAGTGACAATTGTGTTATCAAACGTTTCTGAAATCTGTTATGTTTCATTTTCATAGCTTGTCAATTACTCCCTTGTAAAACTCTTTGGAAATTATACCACATTTTTCATCTGACGCTGACTTGAAATTTTAAATTCCAGTGCACAGGTAAATTCCACCGTGTCTTTAAAAATTGCTTGAAATCGAATAATTTT
>NZ_JAOQJO010000034.1:0-9572 GCF_025567015.1 Waltera acetigignens
GCCAGAATTTACTTATGCAAGCGATTAGCTAAATCAGAACTTAAACTTGCAAACTGGAAGCTCGGATTCCAATTCAGCATATGTTAGAATTATATCACTAAAGGCGATATATGTCATTTGTATCTTTAGAAATCTAAAGACTATATTTATATTTGGGCTTTATAATTATCCTTTAATTATGAATTTAGCACAGTATAAGTCCAATATTAAGGACTTTACTGTGCTAAATTCAAATGATATTTTCCAGAGTTACACTTAAAAATGCAAGTAACTTTCATCCACATTCAATTTGAAATATTATTTGATTTATCACGTTTTTTCAATTCTTTTAACAACGCATCTCTATAAAACATAATCTTATCTTTTTCCGCCTGATAATCATCCACTGTAAGTAATCCTTTTTCTTTCACAAACGAAATTACTTTTCCTCTTATTTTTCTATCATGTATTGAGGTAGTTGATAATATCAGCTGTGATTCTTCTGGTTGTTGATTTAAAACATAATCCCAGATGGTATTAACTTTTTCTTCTGCTGGTTCTTGTTGAAAAATTGCATCCATTACTATGGGAGCACATACCGTTTTTGAATGTTTTACAGAAACTGAATACAAAGTAAATATTTGCGCGAGAATCGCACATGGCAAGTCATTTCCGCCACTTGTAAAACTTGCTTTAAATTTTTTCAAGTCTTTTGAGTCAATATCTGTAACATTCAACATTTGTAAAGCTATACTTAATTTGGTTAAATAATCCTTTATAATATATGATCCTTTTTTAGATATTGCAGTCTGTTCCTTTGTAATGGTCATTAATCTATTATCCAGAAAAATATATCTGTTTTTTAATCTTTTTTGCTCCTTTTGCATATCATTTAAAATCGATCTCGACCCTTCTGCCACAACAATCTCCTGAAAAGATACTTCCTCTCTTTTACGATTTAAGATTTCATTGATCTTGTCAATATAGTCGCTTAACGAATCTAATTCTTCTGATTGTTTATCAATCTTTTTTTCAATTTTTTCTCTTTGAACAAAATAGTCCTGAATTACTTTTTCACATTCTTCTATTTCTGAGTATAAATGAAATTTATTTTCTACACTATTTTTATGTACAGTACCACAAATTGGACAAATTATTTCTTCATCCGTTAATTCACTTTCTACAAAATCTGCATCCTTCAGTAGCTCATTGTAAACTGAATCTGCTACTGAATATGCCTCCTCTAATTCTTTCATTTCATTAAAACAGTTGATTAACTCATTTCTTATTTCATTTTTCTTTACTAGCTGCGCATTCAATTCATTTGTTAAACACAAAATATCATCTGCAAAATTTTCCGCACTTACATTTATATCAAGATACTTCCCGTACTTCTCTGTATGACTTTTTATTAAAGTCTCATATGTTTTTAATTGTCGTTTATTCTCTCTCTGCTCGTTTTCCAATTCGATTTTTTCATCTAGTAATTCATAATACTCTTTTGTACGTACTCCCATGTGATACAATAAAATTTCTTGTTTCCATTTGCCGGTGAAAACATCTGCAAATGAATCCCATGAACCACTCCAACCTTTGTCTTGATCTATGTAAAATGGCATAAAAATAGCTCCAGGATATGCATATACGGAATTTTCGTCTTCCTTCTTTATTGGCATCTTTAAGTAAAAATTAAATAACTCTACATAATATTGAGTCAACTCTGATATTGACGCAAAAAACTTAATGTCATCATCTTTTTTTAAAATAAAAGTGTTTTTATCTCTATACAGTTCATAAAGCGTTCCATCATATAAGAACGTAACAATTGTACCTATCTGCAACGATTCCCAATTCGTTGTATACTTTTTTATCTTTGCACCTAAAGAGTAATAGATTGCCTTCATCACAAGTGACTTTCCAGTTCTATTAATCGTCTTACCATTTGGATTGTCTCCAGTAATAATTGTTAGATCATCATCAAATTCTATTATCCTTGCTTCTTCATTTTTGGATGATATTATCACCAATTTTTTCAGAATTAATCTTTTCACTTTTCCCTCTCCTTAAGTTTCTTATTAATTTCTTATAGGCTAAAAAATCTTCTTCTTTTTTCTTTTCTTCTACTGTTCTAACTTGTCTCACGCAAATATCTCCCTTATAATCAATGCATATAAATAGTATTTATCATATATTTTTGCATTTGGTTCAGTACTTATTTTATTATAAATATACTCAACCCAATCCTTGCAATTATCAAATTCTCCCTGTTCTATAATATTCTGAACCATAGTTTCTAAACTTTGTAATCCCAAAGCGTCGATATTAATTCTATCTATCTGATACCTTTTCCATCCTTTATGAATTTTTCTTATTTCCAAAGTCGTAAATCCGTCATTAAGCAGACCAATATTTACTTGAGTCCATAAATCATCAGGCATTTCCACCTTTAATTTATCAAGCCAGTTCAAAAAATCTTTTTTAGAAATTGCCTTTCTCGTCAAGAGTTCAGATACATTTCCTGCCATTTTTTCTGTATTATTTATTCTACGAATCTCCCCCAAAATAGTATTATAGATTGAATGAGTCCTTTCGGTTGTACTTAGAATTTTCATATCATCAAGTTTCTTAATCATTCTACCCATAACAGTATCTTCATATGATTCCAAATCAAGATCCGACACATCAAAATATATAATACTTAAACATTCTTCTTTGCAGATATTTACTTTATTACATGCCTTACACATATCCTTTTTTATTTGCTTTATACTTGTTTGATTTACATCCTCAAAAACAAAAGATCTTTTATTTTTTGTTTCAGTCTTATCTACTAATTCTCCAAAATTAAAGTTCTTATTTGATACCAAATGAATTTTCCGAGTTTCTTTTTCAAATTTAACAAATTCATCAATTATTTTTTGAATAATGGACATTTTTTCAGGAAATTTGTTTCCACCTTTCGTAATAAAAGATGGTGTAATGTATCTGCTATCCTTATCATCCGTTTTAATTTGAAAAAACTCAATATATTCTTCTTGTTCAGTCTTACTTAGCACAATTATATCATCATGAAATTCCATAAAGAGAAAAAAATCAGAATCTGCATCTATTATTTTAAGCATATAATCAAATGCCCAAACCTGTTGAAACGAAAAGCGATTTGAAGATCGTGCACCCGCATTCTCTCTTTCTGGTATTTTTAATAATTTTTCTGCCAAATCCATCTTTCTGTATTCTCCTTCACATTAAGTGTCTATCAGCATTCAATCTTAACATTTTTGTTTACGAATATTTCAGTATTCTTACTTCATAGACATCCGTGAAATTCTGTTCAAACAGCAGCTCCAGCGGTGAAGAGTCCGCGTGCTCTCCTCTTTCTGAGATCTTTTTGGTAAAGTGCAACACTTCCTGTCGGTTTTTCTGCAGGCATTTTTCTATCGTTTCCGCATCGAATCCCAGGAATCGGAACACTCTCTGGTATATTTTCATATAGTGGTTTTGTTTATCTGTGATCAGTGTATAAGGAAAAATCTGCTCGCCATCGCGGCAGGAGCAGATTTCATCATCGATAATGACCATGTCCACTCCATCATCATAAAAGCGACTCACACCGCCATTCGGATAAGTCACTGTCTCTCGGAGGACATAGTTCGGATATGCAATTAAGAATTGATCTTTTTCAGGAATAGATTCAGCCATCTTTCTTCCCTGTCCGGTCGTACATCTTCTGTCAGAAAGTTCCGCAGCTGCTGTAAACTTGTATGTTTTTTCAGCAGCTGCTCCAGTTTCTCTTCTGTGAAATCCAGAAAATATCTGCCGTTCCTTTCCCCTTCAAATACACCATACTTAAATGACATGTACAAAATGCCCTGCGGCTTCAGTGCCTTCTCGATGCGATATAACACTTCATCCAGTTCCCCATAGGATAAATGTAGCAACGATGAGCACGCCCAGATACCGTCATACACTTCCGATGCATCCAGCTCTTGGAACAACTGGCATTTCACCGGAATCCCCGTGTACTCTGATGCCAACGCACACAATTCTGCGGAGCCGTCTATCGCGTCTACCCGGTATCCATGCTCCAGGAAATATTTCGTGTCCCTTCCGGAGCCGCAGCCCAGGTCCAGGATCTTCGCCCCTGCAGGAAGCCCTTCTATAAATTCATCCTGCATTACATGAAAATCTACATTACGCGTGTTCTCCACAAAATCGGCGGCATTTTGATCATAATATTGAATTGTCTGATTCTTTTTACTTTTTTCGCTCATTTAAGAGTATCATAGCATATTTTTAGGAATACTGCAATCTCGCCGAAATTGCGCCCTCTATTATATATATGGCAAATTTCGACAGAATCTTACAAAAAACTTTTTCGGGACAAGGGACGGCACCTACTTCCCTTACAACTCATCTTTCTCTAGGTATGCTTTGAGTTCTTCTAATTTGGTTTCTGTCAGGCTTTCACTGTAATGAAGCCCTTCATAAGTAGAATGAAGAACGGGGTACTTCTCCTTTGTTTTTAAAATATAGTGCTCGTTGATAAGCCATTCAATAATATTCTGGATAGTCTCTCTTGGTATCTCTTTTAACATGCCATATTCCGGCACCATTTCTAAGCCATTGTCCAGAATGCGTTTGCTATTTGCGCCGCGAAGAATATCCGTCAACATGGTAACACCATAATATCTTACCTTGCTGACATCCTGTAATGCCCTTAATACTGTATCCACAACATTATTCAGAATCCACCGCGTATATCTGACAGAGGCCGCCGTTGTTTTTTCGATTTCAACATAATCATCCGTTGAAACCGGTGTTACAGCTACTCTTTTCACTGGATTCTCTTTTTCCATCCTACTGATTGCTACGGGACTTTCCGTTACTATTTCCATCTGATATCCCATCTGATCATAGTAATACTTCATACCGATAGATTTATTGCACCCGGTTCCATTCGTCTTATAATTGGTACATCCCAGAAAATAGCCGTTCTCCTTACTTGACTTGACAACCAGATAACCATCTCTGCACTTATCACATTTCTGAATGCAAAGCTTCCCGGCCCTGTAATCATTTGTCATAAAGCCACAAATTTCCGGTTCATTAGTGCATATATACAGTCTAAGTCCATATGCTCGCTTGTATTTTAGCTGCATCGGATATCCGCATAGCGGACAGGATTTTTTCGCAATGCTTTGAGGCTTCTCCTCGTTCCAGTTTCCATGTAATACAACATTCTTATAATCCCTTTTCAGTTCCAAAAGGAATTCCGAAGGATTTTGTTCCGGTGCCACAAAAAACACCCTATTTTTGGTTCTCGTCATAGCCACATAAAATAATCTTCGTTCTTCTGCGTAATCTATCGACCTGTCCCCCTTAATTACAAAAGCCAGTACCGGATCATCTTCAATTTTTGACGGGAAACCATATGTTTCATTTTTACCGTTTACAATAATAACATCATCATATCCCAGTCCTTTTGATGAATGTGCTGTCATGAATGTTATATCCAGCTTTGGATATTTTACACTTTTTATTTTACTTCCACCCCGCACGAATTCAAAAAGCCCGGATTTTTCAAGATGGTCTCCATCAAATGCATATCTGCCAAGCAGTAAAATTGTCCCCGGCAGTCTGCCTTCCTGCTTTTTATACATTATCAACTGTGTAAGTGCGGTTTCTACGGCATGTGCAACTGCATAATTGGAACCACTTCTTCTATCTCCTTTTCGGCCTTTGGCCGTGCTATCATATGTATAAATAATAACCGGATCTGTGATATTTTTCGGAGATAATAAACGTTTCCTGATCTGTTCTGAATTTTTCTGAATAAAATTACCGGCAATATCAATAACTTCCTGGGAATTACGATAAGTCTTAACAATTTTAAGCATTTTCGCATATCCCATTTTCTCGGAGAACTTAGTAAATAACGTAATATCCGATCCGCTAAAAGCATAAATTGACTGCCAGTCATCACCAACCGCAATAATCTTAGCGTCTGTAACCTCCGATAAAGCCTTCGTCAGATCAAATCTCTGCCGGGAAATATCCTGATATTCATCGACAATAATATACTTAAAGCTTAGTTTTTGTTTCATCTCTTTTACTTCTCGTAAAAGTCTTGCCGACTCGTTGATCATGTCTTCAAAATCCACGGCCTTATTTTCTTTTAACCATCTATCATATTCCAGATAACAATCATGGCAAATTTCAAGGAATAATCGGCTTCTTACATTTTGTGTAGAATGATACATTCGATTAAATTCTTCCGCATTATAACCGTTCACCTTGAAGTTTGATATAAATCTGCAGATCAGATTAATCAGCTTTCTGACATATCTGTTTTCTTCCCCTGCTACCAGCAGTTCCATAACTTCTTTGTTGGATCTTGGTTTGAGTTCAAATCCCTTTGCTTCCAGAGCCTCTTGCAAATGCTCTGTTAATGGCTTTCCGTCATTGTAGACTGAAAAAGTATAAATCAAAGTAGTATCATGCTGTTTATGCAACTTTATCTTATCATTTATTGCCTTTTTGTATTGTTCAAGTTCATCCTGACTATATCTGTCGTTCTTCCCGTTTTCTGTAATTCCGAAATGTTCAATATAGGCAATTTTACCATTTTGATATATCACGAAATCCGGGGTATACGGCTTATGCGAATACTGTATGTTATACTGATAAATAGGTTCATACTCGTACTCGATATTATTCAAATATAAAAAATTGGCAATCTCTACTTCCTGATGCGATCTCAAAATTTCATTTTGAATTGTTACAGATTTTTTCGTTCTGGTATCTATGACCTCACGTTTAAAATCTTCCAAGTCACTTCTCATCGTGGAATAGTTGGCTTTCGCAATATTGTTAAAAAATCCGTTCAAATCATCGCCTTCATAGGGTGCATCAAAATAAGTCGCGAAAAACATGATGAGTTTATTGACTACACTCTCATTTTTCATCACAGATCCACGAAAATAGTCTCTGATTACAAAATATAGCTTAGAATTATCCACTATATTCAGTTTTTCCTCTGGTGAATTCTTATGAATAATCGCGTTTCCAGTAGAGTGAAATGTCGCTATAGGACATGGTACTCCCAAATCATCCTGTATTTTTTCTTTCAGTTCATTCACCGCCTTATTAGTGAATGAAACAACCAGAATCTGTGCAGGATCAATTCCTTTTTTGTCCACAAGATACTTTACCTTTGCAGCTACCGTTGTTGTCTTTCCCGCTCCGGCGCCGGCAATAACAAGACAATAATCCTCATCCGTAAGTACTACTTTTCTCTGATCCTCATCCAGTACAACTACCGGGTCTACTGCCTTAAGAACATTATCCAGATATTCTTTTTCCTCGACCATTGCTCTGGCAAGAAATTCCTCATTGTGGTCTTCAACATATGTTTCTGCATTATTGTAATAGTCAATCGCTTGTACAATGTCCTTTTCTTCCACACCATTAACATCGCAGAAATTCCCAAGCATACCGCTATCTGATAATACCTCAAAGAAACTTATGATTTTCTGATATTCATCTATATATTTCTTATAGTCACTTCTTGCAATGTATCTATCTTCTGCAAGTAATTTTTCCATGTGAGATGCAAATTCCATAAGTTTTATGCAATTCTCATTACGCGGAACATTCTTCACAGAACTTTTCGCTTTATTATCTATATCAACGTTGGACACATCTTTTTTTGATCCAAAGATTTTGCTGAGAAGTCCCATCATCTGTACCCCCACTATGATCATACTACTTGCTGTACATTATAACATTTTGAAATTGTTTACGCATTAACTTTCAGTAGAAAATCAAGGGGCCTAAATTTTCTATTTAAATTCTGCCTGCTTAAGTGGTAGATTTCCTTATATTTGACTGAAAATATTATACATACTAATTTTCAGTAATCCTCTTTTGATTCCTTTATTATTAATTTAGCACAGTATATGTCATATAAGCCAGACTTTACTGTGCTAAATTAGCTTGCGAAATAACTATTTTCGACAATTATAAATAACTATTTCTAAACAAATTTTATTCTAATAAATATGCCATCCTCTCTCCTTACATTTACCGTTTTTCATTGAGCCATTCTCTTTCTCACTTAATGCAGCTTAGTTATCCCCTATTTGATCTGATTCTGTATTCTCAGTCAATATATTTCCCGCAAGAATAGTTTCTTTATTTTCTTGAATAAAATTCTCTATCTGTTGCAAATAATAATTTGGAATACCAAAATACTTTCTAGGATCCAATTGATAAATATAATCATTTTCAACATGATTAGTCTCATTAACAAACTTACATGCTGCTGGATATTTTTTTCTTAGTAATGACAGCGTTCCTTCTACCCTCTCAAAAAGTAACCTAATTGAGATAATTCTATGATATAAATCATCCGACGACATTGAACTAATCAAAATTTCTGTAGACGTTCCATTTATTAAATCAGTATACGATTTGTTCGGAATATATTGTGATACTTCTCTCATTCCCTGCTCAAGTACATCCGCAGATATCTCTTGGCCATCCTTATATATCGGATTTTGTCTTCCGTGAATTACATTTGAAAGAACTTCATAAATTGCTGATGTTCCGAATTCAGGCTTAGTTAATTCAACATATTTGCGCAAATTCACAATTTTAACAGCCATACTTGCATTTGAAGACATTACAATATCTTTGGTTAGTTCTACAGTATTTTTCAAATCATTCATCGTAATTGGCGATTCGCAAATTGATCCCTCAATATTCTGTATAAATGAAGCATGAACCGGCGTAATCAATCCATATCGCGTAAAGAAGTTTCCATGGACATAATCAATAATTGGTTGGAAATCATGTGTTAGCATCAATACTGTTTTCTCTTTAAAACTATCCTTTTTATTATCAAATAGCCTTCGAATAATTCCAAATTTCTTTTTTTCATCAAATGCCGATATTGGATCATCCAAAACAATGAGATCTGCATTATCACTAATTGCTTCAAACATAAACATAACAAGCGAAAATGCATTTTTCTCTCCCCAACTAAGTCGATTTTTAGGATCTACAACCATTTCCTTCTGAAATTCACAGGGAACTAAGTACGCTTTAGCATGCTTTTCTCCATCCTTTTCCAGACAAAAATTATAGGGAAATCCGGCAATTGTAAAAAACTGATTAATGTCATCCTGACGCTGAGCTATTAACTCATCAAGTTTCTTTTCGTGTTGCAAAAACAAGCCTTTTAATTGCCCTGTTTTTCCCTTTAATACATTTATCTTATCTGAAACATGATAAATAAGTTTTTTTATTAAATCAGTCGCGTAAAATGATTGAAGTTGTCTTTCCTCAATCACTAATTCCGATAGACTTTGCTCTAAATTAACAAGTTGAGCATGCGTGACATTCATTGGTTTAAACATACAAATCTTTTCAATTTTTTTATACAGATAATCTGTTTCTTTTGCAAGCATTTGAAGTTCAGCATATAGTTCATCAGCCTTTGTATTATCGCCAATGCTGAATTGGAATCCGAGCTTCCAGTTTGCAAGTTTAAGTTCTGATTTAGCTAATCGCTTGCATAAGTAAATTCTGGC
>NZ_JAOQJO010000035.1:0-9418 GCF_025567015.1 Waltera acetigignens
GCGTTCTCTGTGGCAGACAGTGGTTTTACGGTGGATATGGCGGCATTGGATAGAAGGCTGACGCCCCAACCGCATGATAACATGTATTCGGATATGTATGAGTACAGTTTCAGAAAAGTATTATGATTATGAAAAGTAATTATACACAAGGAGAATGAACAGATGGTAAAAACTCGCACAGTAGAAATGCAAACGCAGCTTGTAGGGTATGAGTTTAAGAAAAAAGGTTTACCCACTGATAAAAATATAGCAGTAGAAAACAGTAAAGTTTCCAATGATTATTTCTGGAAAACCAATAAATATACGGATCAGGATGTGTTTGGAAGAACACTGGATCTGACGGCACTTATCAATAAGCCGGATGGATATTTAAAGGGAAATTTATCGGATACGGAAGATGTGGATTATTACAAATTCAATATTACAGAGTACCGGGCATTAAGTTTCGCGAAGGATACCTATAATAAGGATATTACGATCACTTTAGATCATATACCGGAAGGCTGTGATTATGAGATGGTTTTGTATGATGAGGAAGGCAATCAGGTCGGCATTGGGAAAGAGAATGGAAACGGCGGTCTTAGTATTACCATACCGAACTGGAATTCGGACAACAGAGGTTATACCGTGAAGGTACAGGCAAAGAACGGTTCGACGGTAAACCCGGATGCCGAATATCATCTTTCCTTCCAGACAACGCAGGCGGATAAAAGCCATGGAGCTTATCAGGAAATGGCAGAGGTTCAGAAGTATGAAGGGACAGTCAGGAAGCAGATGCAGGAAGGCTTAACCGATACTGAGGAAACGCGTGCAATTAAGGAAATCCGGCAGAAGTACAAAGCCTATTATACAGAGCAGATGGAGAAACTGCATCAGAAACAGGCAGAAGATGTTATGCAGGGTGGGGCAGTGCCGGATGATGAGCAGATTCATAATTTACTGGAAAAAAAAGCAGCAGGAGGAGAACTGACGGAACAGGAAAATGCTCTTTTAAATATCTTTTGTACTGCAGCAGAGCTGGATCGTGCGAATGCAAGTGCAAAAATGAATACCACAGTAAAAGATAGGATATCTGCTGATCTGCAGGAAGCGGGAATTGATATTTCAGATTCCACGTTTTCCATAAAAATTGGGGCGGATGGTCAGGTAAGTGTGGACGGTATTCAGGATCATGCAATGAAACAGAAGATAGAGAATGTTCTGTCAAAGTATTCGGATGAGCTGATGGATATTTATTTTTGCACGGATTCAAAAATACAGGAGTTGTCAGATAAAGAAAAATATCTGTTGCAAGCTGCGGTGGATGTGGGAAAATTTTTATATAAGGCATCTGGCGGCAGCGTATCGCTTGGAGACCTCTCCGTAGAAAATACAGCGATACATGGTCTGCCGAAAACACTGGATGATCTGTTGAATAATCCAGGCGATAACCTGACCTATCAGGATTATGCAAGCGATATCCGGGAAATTTTAGCATATAACCGGACACAGCACAAAGATATTATGTCCGGGTTGAATGTACAGTTTGTCATAGCAGACGGTACATTTCAGATAAAAGATTAAAGTTTATAATGGAGTATTCAATAAAACCCAAGTGATTGGGAGGGAGAATCATGAGAATAGAGAATGGTTACTTACAACAAAGTATGTTATGCAGTAAAAATAATAGAAATGCAGTAGGAAATTTTTCTGATACAATGAATAAAGCCCAAGAGTGTATAAGTAATAAGATTAGCACAAGGGATTCCTATGTAAACAGTACAGATTATAGTAACTTTGGAATTTATACAAAAAATAGCATATCTCAAGATGTTGAATTACCAATAGAAACAGAAAGATATAAAATCGAAGATGCTACATATGTAAATGGAGTAGCAGCATATGAGATTGTAGATAAGCAGGCAGGAAAAGATTTTTATATAAGAGAAGATCAATTAGCAATTCAAAGAGATGAGAAAACAGGAATGGAGTTCCTGATTAATATGGATCAGCCATTTTCGTATAATGTAACCATGACAAGTGAACTGAAAAATCTTTTGAATGATTTGTCTGACAAAAGAAATATTGATATAAAGGAAATACCGCTACAGGGGGGATTGGTAGTAAACCGTGATTCAAAGACAGGGTTAAATTATTTGTCGATAAAAGGAAATGAGGCACAAGGAGTTTCGGTAATCATAACATCCGATAAAGATATAGAAACGCTGAATAAATTAGCCGATGAATTTCAAAAATATCCGGTAAGTTCGCAACGGTCTACGGCAGGATTATATGCTTTACTTGAGATATCAGGAAATCTGAAACGCGAAAAAGATGGTTTTACATTTTTGACTCCTAATGGAATTACATATATTCCGTATGATGGTGATTTCAGCAAAGCATGGGAAATTGATATGCCGGGTTCCTGTTATGCTACTGCCAGAAAATGTTTGGCGGCAGAAAATGATTGTGCAGACATAAGTGCATGGACAAAAAATTTGAAAGGAATAAAGATATATTATGGTGATAATTATGGCGCCACTCAGGAAAATAATGTATATAAAGTTGATGATTTAGGCAGATATTATATGTTTGCATAAGATATATATACAAGTATGAAACTATAAAAATATAGTATGTTTTATGTGGTAAAAATATTGTATTTATGAGACTTTTGGTATTTCATAAATACCTAAGAAAAAATAAAGTAGAGGAGAGTGTATATTATGAATATTGATTACAGTCAGTTTTACAGAGGAACAACGAATATTCCCTCATATGGGAATGGTACATATAAGAAAGACACCCTTGTAAAGTATGAATTTAACACTACAGATGAACATGGCAATAAGATTATGGACAAGATGTCAAGGGAAGAAACCCTGCAGGCGATGAAGGACATCGGTTCGCAGTATGGAGATGCGGTTATTGTTGAATTTTCGGGAGATGGAATGGCTGCACTTGTGGAAAACAAGAAAGGTATAGTGGATGCCAATGTAACACAGGAGCAGCGGGAATCAATGGAGGCGAGAAATGCAGCGTTCCAAAAAGAAATTACGCAGGATGATAACTCACTAGAACTTCCGGCATATTCCGGAATGTATGGTGCAGACAAGGCGGTTGCATCTGCGGTAGAGAACTGCAGCAAAGAGGAACAGGGATTTGTGTATGATATCATCCGTCAGAATTTCCTTGTCGGAAATACTGGCTCTATGACAGAGGAAGAACGGCAGGCAAATATTTCACTTGGTATGAAAAAAGCGGAATATGCGGCAGAGAATTTTATCTCGGAAGATAGCAGAAAATCATTTTTGGAAGCAATGGAGTCTATCGCAAAGCTTGCGAGCGCAGGAAAAGCTGACAATAACGGAAATATGGACTATGGAGTAGGGAAAGGTACATATCTTGGACATGGCAGCAATCTTGTAAAGACTACAAATGCGCTTGATATGATGAGGACGATGGACGGCAGTGCATACACGGAATATCAGAAGATTAGTAAAGAAAGCAGCAATGAGGACAGACAGCTTAATGCATTAAAATACCTTACAAATTGGTATGAAGGGGCAGTGAAAAAGAATCCTTCGATGGTTGATAATTACGAAAAGCAGTCGGAGGAATATGTGGAGAAAAATGTAAAAGATCAGAAGCTGGATGCAACTTTTTCAGATATAAAGACAGAGAATAAAGCGGCTTTTTTTGAAAGTCTGAAAGTGTTCCAGAATAATAATCCTAATTTTCTCTCATCTATCATAAATCGGGAGCTGGCATCTAAATTTTGGAGCATTTGATAAACGTAGATTGGAAAAGTTATAATTGCTCGGAAAATGGAAGATAACAACAATAAAGTGTAGAGTGTGCCTTTCACATAGGGACACTTGTTACAAGCAATATTGTAAATGATACAAGTGGAGATTAAGGCACAAATATGATAAAAAAAATATATTTCAGAAATGTTGACTTCTTTAATTGAGGAGTATCGTTTTAATAAAAATACTCTTTCAAAATATTTAGAAATAACTGAAGAAACAATAGATGGAGTAGTAATGGGCAATGTGGAATGTTTGCTAGATGATCCTGCATTGCGTCTTAAAATACTTAGTAAAGCAGGATTTCTGTATTTTGGAGCGATTGAAGATAAGGATAGGCAATTAAGCGGTTTTTTGGAAGTGCTTGTTTCCTATCATGGCATATCCAAGCTAACGATAGCAAAAATGGCTGGTGTTGAGGAAAATGATATTGACAGGCTTTTAGCCAATCCACCAGAAAAAGATGAAATCGAAGTAAAATATAAAATTGCTGTGACGGTTATGGAATTGCGATTTTGGCTAAAAGATTGTGAATCACCGATATAATCGGGATTTGTGAGTAGAGGGCACTTATGAAAAATAAAAGTATCAATCAAGTTTCCATAATAAATGGTGAAGATGGTCCCACAAGTGTTTTTATATTTGGAGAAGCTCAAAAGCAATCTCTAAAGATTAGAATCCGAAATGCTATCTATCAATCCAGACGAAAAAGGATAGAAAAGAGAATAGCGGTCAACCCGCATACCCTTGCGGAAGTGGTGCAATACGCAAAGGATCATTATGATTTAGTGGAAATCAATCCTGCCGCAACAAATTGGATAGAACGACAGAAAAATCTAAAAGCTAGTTTGATTATGCAGCATAAACCAGAACTTTTGGGCCAAAGGAAGGATATTCCAAAACCAGATTTTCATAATGAAGAATCTGTTAAAAATTTTTTGAATGAAATGGAAATTAGAAATAAATTGATTGACCAAATGCCTGATAATGTAATTCCCATGGATTTTCATTTATATGAAATAAAAATTGGTGAGGATTTAATGGAAATAGAGGTAGATTATACCTGGAATATATTTGGAATATCTTACTCTGGAAATAAGTCGGTCATAAAAAGGTTTAAGAAAATAGCCAGAGATTTATATTGTTATTATGGTGTCAGTGAGGAGGATATAAAGAACCGGACAAAAAGATATTCTTCACTGGTAACGGAATTGAGTTCATAATTCAGAATTTTAAATAGAAGTAGGATTTCTGTATTTTGGAGCGATTGAAGATAAGGATAAGCAATTAAGCGGTTTTTTGGAAGTGCTTGTTTCCTATCATGGCATATCCAAGCTAACGATAGCAAAAATGGCTGATGTTGAGGAACAGGATATTGACAGGCTTTTAGCCAATCCGCCAGAAAAAGTTGAAATCGAAGTAAAATATAAAATTGCTGTGACTGTTATGGAACTGCGATTTTGGCTAAAGGATTGTGAGTTACCTGTATAATTGTGAGGGCGCTTAACGGTGAAATTTATTTCTTGGAGATTTATGACGATATATACCATATAACATTGAGTTAATTCTAAACGGATTTTGAATTTATTTACAAGGAGGTTTTTATATGGCAATGAATATCAGCGGATTAGGTAACACGTATAATGGCATCAATACAAATAGCAAACAATATAAGGCTTTGAAAGAAAAAGGCTGGTTATCTGGTATTATGCAAAATGAAGCCATGATGTCACCAGAAGAAAGAATGATATATGAAACATTCGGTGGAAGAGATACCATTATTAAGAATCTGATGAAGCAATTTGATTCAGAAGGTGATTTGCTGAATGCAAATGGAGTGGCAGGAATGGATGTTACCGGCAAAGGTACATCGTGGCAGCAACTCACAAGTGTATCTGAGGAATATCGTCAAAAGATGTTTGATAATGTGAAGAAGGAATTTATTCAGGAAAATGGTCTTTCAAATGGTGATACAACGAAGCGTTCAGATATTTTCAAAGATTATCAGTTAAGTGTAAGCAAAGACAAACGGCTAAGTGGCACATGGACTTTAGAGCAATACGAAGGACAGTATAGAGCCGCTATGTATGCAGCAGTGAAATCAGCTAATCCAAATTGGAAACCGGGACAAAAGTTTGATACAAGCATTCTTGATAATGTCACAAGAGAATCAGTGGAATCTACTCTTGTCAAAAATGGTAATAGGTTAGTTCGCAATTCTATTGATGTATCAGTATAAAATTAGGAGATTTAGATAATAACACAAGGGAAGAAGTTGAAAACTTTTCAAAAACTTCTGGTAACTCTTTGAAATACATATCATATCAATAGATACGATAATATAAATTATGTTTGTATTTGTTGATAACAGGTTTATATTGGAAAAATTGTAAATTTATTTTCTATGTGAATTTTCATTTTTGTAGGGCTGGCATTAGACCAGCCCTTGATTTCATTATAATAGATAAAAAGATATTGAATATATATGCACGGTAAAAAGACGATTCTCAATAAATGAGATTGGAAAAATTAACCTTAGTGCTGTTGAAAAAATCACCATAGTTCTAATGAATCTTCTGCATCTACCCATATCTGCATTGTTTCATCAAGATATAATTTTGCATATTCAAGCGGTTTATCAATGGCAAGTGCGTTCAATGCACAGTCTGATCCGGGTGTGGTTTTTAAATCCTTTTCGGTTTCCCAACAGTCAATGCGGAGCATATAACCAGCAGAAGTATAAATATCAATGCTGTTTCTGTGTGGATTGTATTCTGCAAATATTGTTCTCATCGTATAGAATCTCCTTATCATTCAATCAGTCATTTGTTACAAAAATCAGAAGCATTTCAATCAGTTCACCATGTCACTTTTATTTTGTGTTATACTGTTTTATAGATTTTTCTTGCCCTTGTATTTGCCCTTATCAGAGTTCGTAAACGCTGACGGGACGATATAACACAAGGGAAACAATAAGGGAAAGCTCACCTGCGATAAATCCAGTGTTTTCAAGGGTTTGCAGAGAATTTAATAACAAAATATAACAGTTATTAAATTCCCTAAAACAGGTGAAATCTCAATCGGAATTTTGGGAGGTATATGGAAATGAATAAGGAACAGCTATACGCAGCACAAACAGCAATGATTGAATGGTTATCTGACTCTCATGAATTAGGAAAAAAGCCTTTCAAAATTGAATGTGCAGGTGAATTTGATTTTAATGAAATGCATTATTACATTTTTAAATTCAAAGCGTCGTTGCTTGGTAAATGGCTTGTTGGCGTTTGTGGTGGTTTTGAAGATGATGATTTAGAACCATGCGGACATATTTTCAGCAATATGCAAGAATATAATGAAACTACTGCTAAAAATGAGTGTATTACAATGGTTGAAAATATTATGGCATACTGGAAAGAACAAGCCGCCAAATATAATAACCAATAATACAAATCGGGATTTGTAAAGGAGATATACAACATGAAGAAAGTCTGCTTAGCGGTTTTGCCAGCTTTAACAATAGTGTTAGAATTATTACCCTTGGGAGCAGTTTGTATTTTTGCAACATCTCCAACAGAAAGAGTAAAAGAAACATTCTCATACTTTAGCCTTACACCGTTTGGCTATGCAAATTTTGCTCCACTTATTACAGCCACACTTACTGTTGCCATCTTCTTACTTTCATTGTTTTCATTGAAGAAGAAAGGTGTTCTCAAAGCATTGTTTGTCCTTTCCATTATTACGGTAGTTATTTCTCTTTTGCCATTGATGTATGGCTTAAACTACTATACCCTTGTAGGAGCCTTTATAACAGTAACACTTGTAATAGAAAGTATTTTGGCTAAGATACAACAAAAGTAAAGCGATAACTTCCAGCTTGTAGAGCTGGAAATTGTCAAATATGAGGGAATTATGACCAAAGGAGATATGTGGAATAAGTTCTTTTCCAAGGACAAGCCATATGGAAGCAACCTTTCGTAGATAGTAAAATCAAAAGTGAAAGGAAATGAATAAAATGAACTATGTAACATTGAACAATGGTGTTAAAATGCCCATGATTGGCTTTGGAGTATTTGAAATTCCAAAGGAAGAAACCGCAAGATGTGTTTATGAAGCATTGGAAGTAGGATATAGACTTATAGATACCGCACAGGCGTATTATAACGAAGAAGAAACTGGTGACGGGATTCGGCAGGCAATACAAAAACTTGGTATCAATCGAGAGGATATATTTCTTACTACAAAGGTTTGGGTGACAGAATTTGGGTATGAAAAAACCAAAGCATCTATTGAAGAATCGTTGAAGAAGTTAAAAACTGACTATATAGATTTAGTGTTGATTCATCAATGTTTGTCTGATTATTATGGTGCGTATCATGCATTGGAAGATTTGTATGACGAGGGAAAAATTCGTGCCATGGTATTTCTAATTTTTCTGCTGAGCGTATGGCAGATATTTCTGCTTTCAATCGCATTGTACCAGCGGTAAATCAGGTGGAAACGCACATGTTCTGGCAACAGTATTATTTGCACGATTGGATGGAAAAATACAATATTCAGCATGAAGCATGGGGACCATTGGCACAACACAGGCTGAAAGAGATTATAGAAAATCCAATCGTGAAGGAGATTGCTGAAAATTATGGAAAAACACCTGCTCAAATTGCACTCCGTCAGCAAGTACAGAGAGGAATTGTTGTTATACCTAAGAGTACACATAAGGACAGAATGAAGCAGAATCTGGATGTTTTTGATTTTGAACTGACCGAAGATGAAATGACACGACTAAAGCAGTTAGACGAAAACAAGTCTATGTGGGCGGAATATGATGATCCAATGATTGTGCAATACGCAATGTCGGAAGAATAAAATTCAGTTTTGTAGAGATGATAGAATAATTATTTTGGAATAAAAAGGTAGGAAGCACCATAGAAGTAATACAATTATGGTCAAAAGGATAAATTATTGATATAATATAGGTAGCCATAAAGATCATAATCCACCACATTTTCATGCAGAATATAATGGAAATAAAGCGATTGTAGATATTATCGAAGCAAGAGTAATAAAAGGGGCTTTCCCATCCAGGCAGTTAAAACTCATATTAGCATGGTGTGTGATACATCAGGATGAACTGATGCAAAACTGGGAGCTGTCCAAAGATGGACTTCCGCTTAATAGGATTAATCCATTAGTGTAGGAGGCAGATATGTTTTATGATATTGTGCAGGTAATTCCTAATGAAGACTATACCGTATATGTATATTTTGAAGATGGAAAGATTGTATGCTATGATGCTAAAACGTTATTGAAAAAGAAAGTTTTTGAACCATTGAAAGATATTAATTTTTTTATGAATGCATGCACCATTTTGAATGGGACATTGGCATGGGATGTTACTGGAACCAGAGATTGCACTAAGTGTCTGGATATAGATCCAGAGATGTTGTATGGGTTGGAAAATGTAAGTGAAAAGATTGCATAAGTATTGCCTGTCTTGTTATTATATTTGTATACGGAATTATAATGAAAGGGTCGCCATTACAGCTTATACGTAAACGTCAAATCCTGCGCCTTGGCTAATTGATCTTTTTGTGCCACACTCTAAATGACACGAAAAAACTATTAGTTTT
>NZ_JAOQJO010000036.1:0-5368 GCF_025567015.1 Waltera acetigignens
ACTCATTTTTAGGTTTCAATAATCAATAGAAAAAGTTCTATTTTTTATCATTTAGGGCTTGACTATAACTAGCTGGTCTGTCCACAACATATTATCTGTTGTGAATATCTGATATACCTTCGGTGTTTCTGCCGTATAAAATGTCTTTTCCCCAGATGCAGGCGTTTTCATATGATTACCTTTTTGTTGACCGTACAGTGAAGATACGGTATTCATACCAGAACCAATGTTCATATTTCTGTTCCTCCAATCAGCTCAAAATTTTCTCTATATGCCAGTCCAGTTTCTGCCTCAACTTTTTTGGATAAAAGTGTTTTCAACACCTAATCCCATATTAACTTTCCACGGTTCTTCTGTCAGTCGGAACCGCACCTGCTCTCTCCTATGGAGTCCAAGCTTACTTTTTCTACTATATTCAAATAACTAAGCCCTATTTATGCTTACTGCTTGCATTTAGATAAGTATTCATATTTCGCATATAAAACATCTGCAAATCATACCTTCCTAATTTATTCATATCCCGAATAACCTTTTCAAAGCTGGATATAAGGTCGCATCTGTCATTTAATCCCATACACCCGGTTTCTGGTGGAAAAGAACTGAGACTATTTCCCCTATCGACGTTATAATATGCCTCCAAAGCACTCATTTCGACATAAGAAGCATTTCTCAAATCAATATCGTTAATATTAATTTTTTCTTCAAATTCTTTTCCATTTTCGTCAATCCCTTTGGCTATCACTACAGGATTATCCTCCGTTGACTCTTCTGCATACTTAATATAAAACGAAAGACCTGTTCCATTTCCACCTGAAAACAACATATCATCCGTCTTTAAATACACTTTTACCGATGTCTGAGAAAATTTCTCATTTCCGACAGCAGATGTTTTGCTATTGTTTTGTCGCTTTCCAAATACTTCCGGTGCACTTTGCACTCCCGAACCAATACGCATTTAATTACCTCCTAGTATAATATTATATATCGATTATTATAAGTTGATATAGTCAGTAAAGTCCTCAATTATCAATTGTACTTTTTATTATGTTTTCATTAAAAGTATTGGCAATATTTTCATAAGCAGCTATGGCAACCGCCCTATCTACTTCCGATAATACATTAACAGCCGATATATTATCATCAAAAGCCGCATCTTTTTTACTCTTTTGCATATTAATCTCTTCTATCTGTCTGCGCTTTTCTGCCGCCTCCTCGCTGCGCTCTAAATATTGTCTACGCCGTTTAGCCTTCTCTTCATCTTCAGCTTTCATTTGCGCCTCTATCTTTGCTTTTTTTTCTGGTGAAACATCTCCACAAACATAATAGTGTGCAGTTCCATCCGGGTGAATAACCATACCATAAGATTGAATCTCAAACCCCCCGACTGCCATCTGCGCCTTCACAGTTGACTGCGAAGCAAAAAAATCCTGTATCATCTTTTCGTAATAAGCTGCTTTTTTGGGATCATTTGCCATTGTTTCCAAAACATTGGGTGCAATCACAATATTATTCATCCCATATGTCCCCGTCCCCAATGAATCCATACTCTTTTGATCACTTCCAACATTTTGGATCATTATATTCCCATATTTAGCCTTTAAATATTCAGTGTAGGTATCTACTTTTGAAACACTATTTTCATTTGGCTTTTGAACTTTCTCTGTATTATCACCCTCTTTAGCAGATAAAATCTTATTGAAATCTAAATGATTGGCTTGCCCTGTCGTCTTATTCTGTTGATACCTATAATTCTGATTATAAGCATTAACTGAATTTTCAACGCCTAATCCCATATTAACTCCTTTCCACGGTTCTTCTGTCAGTCAGAACCGTACCTGCTCTCTCCATCCGAAGCCCAAGCAGTAACCTTTAATTGATTTATTGGAGTAAGATAACCCTTTTGGAGTTATCTTACTCCTTTTGTTTTGCCATTACGATAATCACAACCGCAACACTCCACAAAATATTTCATTATTCTGACCTAGTTTCCCCTTTTCTTCGGTCTTTTCGGCTGGTGATAAATCGCTGAACACTCTGCCGTCCTGCCAAGAACTGTTTTTTCCACTTCATTCCGGGCAATTCTCTCCACTACTTTCAATACCTTGATTGTAATCTTTTCTGCTTTATTCATCTTACCTTTACCTCCTCTGATGTTGTATCATAATACTTTTCTGAAACTGTACTCATACATATCCGAATACATATTATCATGCGGTTGGGGCGTCAGCCTTCTATCCAATGCCGCCATATCCACCGTAAAACCACTGTCTGCCACAGAGAACGCTCCATTGCTGAATTGAAACTCCGAAGTAAAATCAGGAATCCCCAGATCACCACTTATCCGGTTATGTCCTATGATATTTATCAATGCATCCTTTATCCGCTCTATCTTGGCGTTGTCCTTTGTTTTGTTGATCAGATCAGCAGCTTTTCCCGGCAGCCCGCCAATCTTTCCGTCTGGTGTCAGGTAAAGGTTCTCCAGAGAAATATCTTCTCCCGTAACCCCTTTTAAGTAACGCCTGACTTCCTGCACATCCGTGGCATACTGATAGGTATTGGACGACAGATTTCCCACACTGTCAGCAATTCCTGTGTAATACTGATACATCCGGTCACTGTACTTTTCCTCTACCAGTTTCTGAACCTGCTCCCAGACTTCCTTATCTTCGATACCGCTCACTGTTACATTCCCATTGCTTTCAATCTTTATCTGCATTCCCTCCAGCTCATCACGGGAGATACCTTTGCTTTCCAGATCCTTTACAAAATCCTCGGAAAAATCATTTTTCAGTTCCGCCTTCTGCTGTGCTTTCTTAAAATCTTTCAGGTTTGCAAAAATCTTCACATACTCCGTTTCCGCATCATCCAGTGTCTTTCCTTCTGCCATGTCCTGCAACAATTCATCCACTGTGCGCCCGCCTTTGTATTGTTTTTCTTCCGGCAGACTTTCAAACTGCTTCTGGTGGAGTTTCTCCATTTCTTTTGTATAATTTTTCTCTGTATCCATCAGGACTTCATTATATTTGTCGAGGCATTCCCTCCAATTTTCATCTTTCCGGCTGTATGCACCGTGAAGGTTCCCGAATGCCTCCCTTATGGCATCGGTCTTTTCCTGTTCTTTATTTTCCGTAACCTTGAAACTGATTTTATAATAATCATGCGGAGAAACTTCTTCCCCATTTTTGTTTTCTATTTTGATACAATATTTATTGGTATTTGTATCCCAGTTCGGGATGGTCAGTGTTTTCCGTCCTTCCCCATCCCATTCTGCCTTTCCGACCTGATTGCCATATTCATCATATAAGGTGAGGTCATAATCGCAGCCTTCCGGCATGTCCATATAGATTTGGACACCGAAGTAATTCTGTATCGTCCGGTTAAAGGGGATGGAAAAGTTGTAGAAATCCACATCCTTTTTATCGCTGAGACTTCCTTTCAGACTGCTGGTTTCGTCCTTGATCAGAAAATCCAGATCCAGAAATGTACTTCCCTTCTTGTCAGAAACCTCATAAGTAGTATGCTGTCTGCGATAAGTGTCATTGCTACCAAGTGTACAGGTATCCTCTTGAAGTGTCATATTTTTCTTAAGCTTTCCCTCAAAATATGCCACTGTTTCCTTCCCTGACATGAAAAAAATTGGTTTTTGACGAAATGCCGCACCATATGTAGAATGATTACTGTTTATTTCCATTTCTTATCCTTCCTCCCGAAAAATATCTTACCTGTATTCTTGTGCTTTCCTGTCAAAAGATGAGCCTACAGTATAACAGGATTATCCGGTAAAATAATACTGCTTTTCTCATATGCTGCCGCCGCCAACTGGCTATTTAGATATTCGTTTTGTACAGCTTTTCGTCTTGCCTGTGCTCTTTTTACTGCTTCCTTTTCCTGTTTCTTCAAAATTATAGAAATTGATACTATGCATATGTATCAAAACCTACCTTATTTTTAGTTGTCGCTTCTATAGCAATCATATTTTCTGTTTTTTTATCTTCTTTTTCTTTATCCTCTTTCATTCTCTCCAGCCATTTGTCAATTTCTGAATCCGTACCAGTCTCTCCAAAAATGCCACAGGTTGTCATTTCGGTTCCATTATTCGTAAACTTAAACTCCACTGATATCAGTTTACTACCATGACTTATTGCCGCCTTCTGTGCATTTCGTATAACATCTGGCATAATTGCTAAATTTTCCTCAAGCCATTTCGCAGTTTTTTCATCTCCACATGCCTTTTGCATTACACTTCTGTCAATCAATACAGAAGCATTTTTGCATGGAGTCAAACATTTATACTTGTTAGTCAAATACTTTGAATAGTCTGATACATTTTTAAACTTATTGGCTGAATTCATAGTGTATCCTGCATAATAATTCTTTTCACTATTCTTTGATGGCTTTACATTTTCATTTTTTACATTTCCGTATGTGTATGTATTGGCATACGATGATACTCCATTAATTCCCATACTGCATCTCTCCTTTCTATTTAGCCTTGATTTTTTATTTGCAGGCTATTGGGTTTTGTTCGATACGCTTACTGCCATTGTAAAATTTGCCTCATAAGAAGCTACTGCCTGACTTATTGTGACAGTCTTAGCAGACGAACTACTCTCAGCCACCAATCGAGTTCTGGCATCCTGAGCGGATAACCTTTTATTTTGCGCATATTCTTCATAAGCTGTTCTTTCCGCTTGTTTTTTCTGAATCCGCTTTTTTTCCTGTTGTTTCTTTACCTGATTTTCTATTCTCTTTTTATTTTCTATTCTGCGCTCCCAAAAACTATTTTTTGACTTATCATTAAAAATCTTCCCACCATTCCCATTGTTATAACCGGCACTCCACATCTCAGCATGACATTCTTCTTTTGATGCTCCATAATATATTGTAGAAAACGCTCCTCCGCATATACCGGACCATTTATCTGGTTGTGACCAACCCACTTGCAAATCATTTAATACCCATGCTTCATACTCTGGATCATTCTTCATTGCTTCAAAACCCGCCTCTGAAATTGTAACAGATATTGACTCGCCTGCTCTTGTGGGGTGCATTGGAATTTGAGATATTTTATTGTAAATGTACTGCTTGTATTCCACCATCGTCATATCTTTAGCAGACACAGAACCTATTTTTGAATTGCCCACTATACTTCCACTAGCTTCGCTCTTTTCTCTTACACTATCCGCAAACCTTGTATCTTCCTTCTCCTGATCTTTAGCCGCATTTTTCTGTTGGTACTGATTGTAAGCCCGTGTCATATAGTTCACATTAATTGTATTACTCATAGTAACCTCCTTTGCTTTCTTTATCGGATAAAATAACCTGTTCTCCTAGTCCCATATCATCAAACGACCATATTACGCACACA
>NZ_JAOQJO010000037.1:0-4378 GCF_025567015.1 Waltera acetigignens
AGCGGCAATCTGGTTCAGAAAGAATACGCTGGAACAGAAAGTAAAAGTGAAACGGAAAAACTGCTCCGTCAGGCAATGGATGATTACGAAAGCAAGAAATTTGTCGCAAAGACAGATAATCTTACTGTAGGAGAACTTCTTGATATGTGGGCGGAAGAAGAACTGAAAGTCGGAACACTCAGCAATGGTACAGTGGAAAATTATCTTGGTGCAATCCGTTGTATCAAGAAACATCCGATTGCAGAACGCAAATTAAAAACCGTTACTGCTGAACATTTACAGGCATTTCTCGATCTGCTTACATTCGGTGGGGAATTTCCAGATGGAAAAGTGAGAAAAGGATACAGTAAAGATTACATCCATTCCTTTTCAGCAGTATTACAACAGGCTTTCCGGTTTGCAGTATTTCCAAAACAGTTGATTACTTTTAATCCTATGCAGTATATTAAGCTGAAAAAACAGGCAGAGGATGTGGATTTATTCTCAGATGATGAGGTAGAAGAAGGCATACAGCCTATTTCCCATGAAGATTATGAGAGACTGATAGAATACCTCAAAGTAAAGAATCCACCTGCAATCCTGCCAATCCAGATCGCATACTATGCGGGACTTCGTATCGGTGAAGTTTGCGGATTGACATGGCAGGACATCAATCTTGAAGAACAATGCCTGACCATTAAAAGAAGTATCCGCTATGATGGCACAAAACATAAAAACATCATCGGACCGACCAAGCGAAAGAAAGTAAGGATTGTTGATTTTGGCGATACTCTGACTGAAATACTGAAAACCGCCAGAAAAAAACAGCTTAAAAGCCGGATGCAGTATGGTGAACTTTACCACCGCAATTTCTACAAGGAAGCACAGGACAAAAACAGAGTGTATTATGAATATTATCATCTGGACGGAACCGAAGAAATCCCGGTAGATTACAAGGAAATCTCCTTTGTCTGCCTGAGACCGGACGGATGTCTGGAACTGCCAAGCACACTCAGCATTGCCTGCCGATCAGTTGCAAAAAGGCTGGACGGATTTGAGAATTTCCATTTCCACCAGTTGCGACACACCTACACAAGCAACCTCCTCTCAAACGGAGCTGCCCCAAAAGATGTGCAGGAACTGTTAGGGCACTCTGATGTCAGTACCACAATGAATGTCTACGCCCACTCTACAAGAAAGGCAAAGCGGAACTCCGCCAGACTTCTTGATAAAGTGGCAGGCAACGACTAAATAAAAAATTCCCTTATTTCCCTTGCTGATTCCGCATAAGGTCAAAAATAAGGGAAAATACATATCATTTCACTATTTAAGGGGCTGGAAAGCCCGTAAAATAAGGAAAGTTCAAGAAATCTCTCCACAAACTTCGATTTGTTGATTTCTTATAAAATATCATACTTCACTCTCCATTACAATAATTGTACTATTTTCCACCTTTTCTACACCATAGCAACATGCTTCCTTGTAGCCCACATATAAATCAATAATCATAAAAAGTCTCATACTACACCTTTACTTCAACAACTTTTGTACATATCATGAATCCTTAAATAATTCATGCTGCATCCCCGGAATACCGAATGCCAGACAGTTCTGCTCGTGTACGCCAGTACATACGTATGTATTGGCTATCACTTATGTTGTTGTATAGCTTATTCCATCAAATCCCCCCTTTCCATGGCATAAAAAAAGCAACCGGAACATCTCTGTTTCGATTGCCATGATAATCTTACTACAACCACAATAAAAATAAAAGTGACTATATATTAGTTTTTTACTAGTTTTATACGTAAATTTGTTAGTTCCTCGTTAGTACGCTGTTAGTCTATCGTTAGCCTATGGTCAGTTCAAAGATCAGTTTTTACACTCAAAGCGGAACGTACATTCTTCTCTAAAACTATTTTTCAACAAGGCAATTACTAATAAGTTTTTCCAGCATATCGTTGCTGGCATTTGCCGATCTGACACTGGCGGCTATCATCTCTTCTTTTGAAACATCGGTAAAATCAATTTCAAATCTACCATTGTTCAAGCATAACTGCTCAATGTATATTCTCTGAGTCCTTCCATTACCTTCTCTAAACGGATGGATCATATTAATCTCACCCAGGTAATAGGCTAGTCTCTCGCTCATTTCTTCCTTATCGGTTATGTCAGCTAAGAAATTTTCCTTTTTCAGCTTACGATACAAATCATCAAACTGGCTTTCGATAAACTGCACCAAACAGAAAACGGTTCCTTTGGAAATATCAACCGTTCTCGTCTTGCCCGCCCAAGAGTATACATCACTGAATAAATGCCTATGTATAGAACAAAGATGCTTAAAAGAGAAATCTCCAGTAACGCCTTGACCTACAAGTTCTGCCTGACGCACCGCTGAATAATCTCTTTCAGCCTCATGCAATGTATCTAAATCTCTTATATCCAGTTTATTCTTTAATACATTTGTTCCCGGATAACAGTACTTGGCATCCTGTTCATCCTCATAGAAATAATCATACTCTTGATCCTTCAACCTGCTTCTTGGATACTCTGTATTTCTTATTTAATTCTGAAATTGCATCTGTAGCAGAAACTTTCTTGGTTAAGACATTTCTTACTCTTTGACGACATTCTGCATCAAATGGCATGCTTTCCATTTTGAAACTGGATTCAATACTGCTTACCCTTCTATCAACTGTCATACGCGTATCCTTTCCCCTTTCCCTTTCACAGAAAGGTATTTGTTCTTCTATAGTATACCACAAAACGCTACATCTATACTACAAATTTCCGTATTATGAAGAGCGAACATAGTTTGCAAGCTTATCACCAAACACGTTCGAGCCCTTGTAAATCAAGCATTTCCGCCACTTTCAGCCACTTACTTTTCATCCACCACCTGAAAAATGTAGAACTTGAGGTAATAACTCTCGTCCGCTGCCCACAGGATCGGATGATCCGGGCCCTGTGTCTTGAATTCTACCTGGCGGAGACGCTTATGCGCACCATGAGAAGCCTCCCGGATTGTTTTGGCGAAAAGCTCAGGATCCATGAAATGGGAGCAGGAACAAGTTACCAGGAATCCGCCATCCTTCACCAGTTTTAAGCCCCTAAGATTGATCTCACGATATCCTTTTACGGCATTTTTGATGGAATTGCGGGACTTGGTAAATGCGGGCGGATCCAGGATCACCACATCATATTTCTCACCCTGTGCTTCCAGTTCCGGCAATAACTCGAAGACATCTGCACATCGGAAGCTTACCGTATTTTCCAGTCCGTTCAGCTTCGCATTTTCCGTTGCCTGATCCACAGCCAGCTGGGAAGCATCCACACCCAGAACACTCTTCGCTCCGGCAATTCCCGCGTTCAATGCAAAGGAGCCGGTGTGTGTGAAGCAGTCCAGCACCTTTTTATCCTTACAGAAACGATGAATGGCGGCACGGTTATTCTTCTGATCCAGGAAAAATCCGGTCTTCTGTCCGTCCTCTACATCCACCATGTAATGCACACCGTTCTCCACAATCTCTACTTTCGTGTCAAACGGTTCGCCGATGAAGCCCTTGTAACGCTCCATACCCTCCTGTAAGCGTACCTTGGCATCACTCCGCTCGTAGACACCGCGGATCACAATGCCATCCTCCGCCAGTACTTTCTTCAAAGCATCAATGATCACAAGCTTCCACTTATCGATTCCCAATGCCAGAGATTCCACCACCAGTACATCCGAGAATTTATCAATGACAATACCCGGCAGGAAATCCGCCTCTCCGAAGATCAGACGGCAGCTGGAGGTATCGATGGTCTCCTTGCGGTAATTCCAGGCATCCCGTACCCTCTGCTCGAAAAATGCCTCGTCGATCACCGTATCCTTCCTGCGCGCCAGCAGACGGAGCGTAATCTTGGAATTGGTATTGATATAACCGTATCCCATGAAATAGCCGTCAAAATCATGAATGTTTACAATGTCGCCATTCTCAAACGTCCCCAGAATGGATGCGATCTCATTATCGAATACCCACATTCCTCCGGCTTTCAGTGTTCTGCCCTCTCCTTTTTTCAATGTTACCGTTGTATTGTACATAGAATTTCCTCTCTTAATTTCGTGGTTTTATCGTTTTTGCAACTTTTTCTTCTATCATATTCGTTTTTTGCTTGACAATCAATGGGTTTTTATTTATTATTTTAATGTTGACGCAATTAATGTTCACATCGTCGCGTGGCTCAGTTTGGTAGAGCGCTGCGTTCGGGACGCAGAGGTCGCAAGTTCGAATCTTGTCGCGACGACTAAAAATAGGTTCTCACATTTGTGAGAACCTCAGACTGTAGACAAAACGCTTTTGGTCAGCACTCCAGAAGCGTTTTTCTTGTTTTGGGTTCAAAAAGTGTGTACTTGATC
>NZ_JAOQJO010000038.1:0-4020 GCF_025567015.1 Waltera acetigignens
GAGGTACTGGTCGAGCAGAACATCAATGGTAAGACGGATACCTCTTATATCTACGGAGCGGAGATAAACGGCGGATTCGACCGGATCTCCCTTGACCGCTTCGATGGCAGCACCGGCTACTACCTCTACGATGCCAGGGGAAGCGTCTCCGGCATCACCAATGAAGAGGGACAGGTCTACCAGTCCTACCGTTACAGTGTCACCGGAGAGATCACCTTCGGTGCTCCGCAGTATGAGAACGAATATGCCTATAACGGAGAGTCCTACAATCCGAATATCGAGAGCCAGTATCTGAGAGCAAGGTACTACTGCGTGGTAACAGCGACCTTCCTCACCGAAGACAGCTACCTCGGCAGCCTGACAGAACCGCTGACGCTTAACAGGTATAATTACTGCGTGAGCAGCTATCTGAATTATACGGATCCGAGCGGAAACAGTTTCGAGAATGCTTCTGATAAAATACTGGCCGGATACCGCAAGATTGACAGCTTGGGACATGAACTGATAATAGCGGTGAATTCATTTTCAAGTGGGGTTTCCGGATCGATATCAAAGTCAAACATGGACAAAATGGCAGGTGTTATTGCGGTTGGAGAAATGCTGGAAAGAATGTTTGGCATACGAGTCAGTGGATCTATGTCAATACTTTGGACACAAAAAGTTGAACTTTTCTCCCAGCATAACATATGCCGAGAGAATTATTTCTTAGGCTGCTAAAGCCTCATCTTCAACCTGTTGTGGTGTCTTGTAATCAAGAGCACTATGGCGCCTTTTTCGGTTGTAGAATGACTCTATATATTCAAAGAGTGCTGATTTAGCCTCCTCAAATGTGTAATATGTAGTTGTGTATACTTCTTCCTTTTTTAATACAGAATGGAAGGATTCGATGCAGGCATTATCATAGGGGTTACCCTTCCTGCTGAATGAATGTAACATTCCCTGATCCTGTAAGTATTTCTCGAATTCTTCACTGGTATACTGGCTTCCTAGATCACTATGAAGCACTATTCCCGTTGTATCAGGGATACTAAGGCATGCATTCTTTACAGCCTGTGTGGCAAGCTCAGCTGTTATATTTTTACCATATGCCCATCCTATGATTTTGCGATCATATAAGTCCATTACGGATGCAAGATAAGTCCATCCTTCATTTACTACATGGATATATGTGATATCAGTTACAAGCTTTTTAAATACTGTATCAGCACTAAAATCACGATTAAGGATATTTTCTTTATCATCAGGAACTGTACCCTGATTCTTTTGGTATTGATACTTTTTAACAACAATGCTTTTAATTTCAAGCTTTTTCATATGACGTTGAACACGTTTTACTGAGCAGGGGATATTTCTATCATTAAGTTCTCTATGGATCTTAATTGCCCCGTAACGTTTCTTAAATTCGTTATATATTGATAATACTTCATCGCTGAATTCCTTATATTCCTGTTCTCTTTTTGAAGGAACATGATTTAATGCAGCATAGTAAGTGCTTCTAGGAAATTGAAGTACAGAGCACATCTGTTTTACAGTATACTTGTCTAAGTTAGCTTGAATAAAGGACACGTATTCAGTTATTGATTTTTGGCGAATATGGCAGTAGCTTTTTTAATATTTCATTCTCAATTTCAAGGTCTTTCATTTTTTTCTGAAGAGCCTTGTATTCCTTTAAAGAAATAGTCTCTTCCTCTGTAGTAATTGCTGGAGCAAGATTTTTAATCCATGTAGAGACTGTGCCTTTTGGTATGCCATATTCGTTGCTTAATTCAGTTACACCTTTGCCAGCTTTACAATGCAGATCAACAATCTGCTGTTTAAACTCTGGGATATATGATTTTTGATTTTTAGCCATTGTGTTGAACTCCTTTTTCTATAAGTATAGCTTGTTCAACATTTCGTGTCTATGCTTATATTCTAGCACCACAGATCCGGTAAACCTGCATATGAACAATACACAGACTTAACAGAAACATTAGTCCAGAAGTTGTCAAAGGATGCAACGAACAGAACAATGTACTACGCAGGAAGATGCGCGGGAGATGCCCTTGTTATGGCAACCGGAGCAATGGAGATCGCGGAGGGGTTAAATTCCTTTTTTCCCGGAATCGGAGGAACGGTGGTTGCTGATGCATCGGGAGTGGCTTGTGTTGCGTCTGGGGCAACAATTGCAATAACCCTAGATGGTGTAGTTACAATTGTTGATGGTGCCGTATACTATATATAATGGTGTTGTGGCTATACAGGGAGACTCTCGTCAGTATAGAGATGCCAAAGGAGCGGATCGTAAGGAATCTGAGGGTGGTAGTTCTTTCACTAGTCAAAATCAAATGCAAAAACAAGTTGAAAAAGGGACAGCACCTAAGGGAGTTGATAGAGTGGATAAACCACATACAGATACAGGGCAGCCACACATTCATTTTGGAGAAAATGACAGAGCATTAAATATGGATGGAACATGGCATGATACTGGAAAAAATATTCCTAAAATTACGAGTGCAATAAAAAAATGGATTTTAAAGAATGGATGGAGTTTGCCAAATGAATAAATCAATAGTTGATAAGCATAAAAATTTTTTATTATCAGATTGTGTAATGAAAGAAATAAAATATGAAAAAAACGATATTTGTCTTACGTTTAATGAATACGGAGTATGGATCAGGCAAGATGAAAAAAAATATGAGAGGAAAGAAAACATTCAAATACGTTATTGTGATTGTGACATAGATAATATGAATATACATATTATAGAGAAGAAAAAGAATATCTTCAAAACTGTTTTTTTAGAGAGCGATGTCGATTTTAAAACATTTTTGAATAAGATAAATAATGGATTATGGAAATGTGAGATTATTCAAGAATATTATTGCGAAATAGGCTCTTTTTTCAATGCTATATTGAGAGAAGAAAACAGGCGAAGAAGATGCACTATTGAATTTGAATACAAAGATGTCTTTTGTAATATTATTTAATTTAATAGTATATCATTTATATATGCAAAAAAGATTTAATTTACATATTGATGAAGACAAAATTCCAAAGGATATGTCAAATGGGATATATATTCAGTTTGAAGTATCTAGAACAGATATTTTGTATTTTTGATTTAAATTAATTGTAGATCAAGTTTAAAACGCATTGTTTTTATGGCACTTGATGCGGTGAAGATAATGCGTTTTTCCTTTTTATGTTTTTTAAGTCTTTTTAGATTGCTGATTTGACACTAAGCCGTTGTTACAAAAGGTATAATATAAAGAAATAGAAAGTGTAATGTTGAAGTAAAACTTTAAAATAGGAGAATTTTTGTGGCAGTTGTAAGCTGCAGGATAGCTCCTGCTTTGTAGGTATGACAAGAACCACAATCTTATCAAAGTGACCGACCGGACATTTACCTATGATGCAGCCGGAAAGCTCCTGACCGCTACGGAGACCGAGGACAATTATGGCACCTGCGTCTACACGTTCGAGTATGACCTTATGGGTAACCGTACCTACATGGAGAAAACTTTGAACGGGACGGTTGTGGAGTGGCACAGATATGAGTATAATGAGAGTAACCAGCTGATCTCTGAAAAGCTCTACAATGGCAAAAAGACCACCAGCCTTGCCTATAACTATGATGCAGATGGCAACCGGATCAGTGAGACCGGGCGGATCGGCACGGACAAGGTGAACAGGACTTATGAATACTCCGTAGAGAATCGTCTGGCGGCAGTGCATGACGGGGATGAACTGCTCCTTGCTGCGGCTTATGACGGTGACGGCAACCGGGTATTCTTACTGAACTACAATCTCCATACCGATGACGACTGGAAGGGTAATTCCGGCAACGGCAACGGGAACAACAAGGACAACTCCGGCAGCGGAAATAATGGAAACGGAAATTCCGGCAATAACGGTAATGGAAACGGCAACGGTAAGGGGAAGGGCAACAATAAGAAGAACAGCAAGTCCGACGGCACGGATGATGCAGGCTACGGCAATGCAACCAATGCGGAGGAGAACAACAGCCAGAACCAGTG
>NZ_JAOQJO010000039.1:0-3774 GCF_025567015.1 Waltera acetigignens
TCACTACTTCTTATATGCTTGTAAGTACATAATTTTTGCAGTCATGACACAAGAAAAGCTCCCTCACAGGAAGGAGCTTTGTCTACAGTCTGGGAACCTGCTTTTGCAGGTTCTTTTTTGCAGTCCGCCGGACTGCCGACAGGGTGCTTGGAAGGAGTGTGGCAAATATGAGGAAGAGAATGCTTTCAGGTATCAGAGACTTATTGATTGTCCTGTTCTGTCTGGTGGAGAGAACGTTATTACAGATTCTTCTTGCAGTACCCGTTCCGGTCAGAATAGTTCTTATGGGAATACTGGGAGCAAAGTATTTGGAGTGTCTGTTCTGTACAAGCCTTAGTATGACAATCCTTACCGTTGTGATGACGGTCTTTGTCGCAACAAATATCAAGAAGTGGAACGCAGAATTTCAGATCATATATGTGACGGCAAGACTCAGAAAGCGTTCACGGAAAAAGGCATATAATTTCAGAATAAACTAGAGAATCTACGGGCAGCCGAAAGGCCGCCCATTTTTTTAGCCAGATAATGTACCATCTTTGGGAGCAGAATGAGCCACGGATTGTACCAAAAAGGAAAGAACAGGCATTCCCTACATTTGTGTACCAATATGCGCCCAAGATTGACCCAAATCTGGGCGGAAACCGGTACAGAGAATGGTTCGCTTTTGAAAGAAAAAGGCATGACACGATACACAGAACGACCGGCAGCGGTCACATGTTTTCAGAAGGTTCCCGTAAGGGAACTTATTTTTTAGAATAAGCTGCGCAGAACCTTACGGTGCAGTCTAAGGTCTGCGTAAAGAACTTTCTTGTAAACATTGTTTACAAATTTTGCAAATAACGTCCCGTTTACACGTCGTCACAGACCCTTGCGGCTTGTAAACAAGTTCACTTAAAAAATGCCCGTTTTACGGGCGTTCTGGCACTCTCGTTTACAGTTGTAAACAATGTTTACAGAAAAGTGCCAATATTCTGACGGCTCGTTTACAGGCTCAAACCCGCATGGTTACGGAGTTTTCGCAGAAATCTCATTGCTTTCTCCGCTAAAGGCTCCGGAAAGCAAAAAGGGCATAAGCAGAGCTTGTCACATCTGCGATGTAAAAGAATGAAAAATGCTTTTGAAAAGAGAACTGAAAAATAAGAAAAGCTACACCTTATGGCAGGCTTATTTTTCACAAAATCATTTTCCAAAAGATAAGCAGAGAAGAAAGGCTCGAAAAAACAGTTGTACCAACGAGTGGTTGCAGGAAGAATGTTTGACATCCTGTGTCGAAACATTCATAATAAAATACAGGATAAAAGTAAGGGAAAGCGAAAGGAGAAAGCAGCATGGAATTAGAGAAGTTTGAGGAAGTATATCAGGTACTGGAAGCACAGAAGGAAAAGGACGAGACCACCGCAGAACTGTATGCAGATATAAAGGAGTTTGCCTACAAGTATGCAACGATGCGGTATCGGTTCAGTGAAATGAGCAGAGAAGAGAAAGCCGAGAACGACAGCTACCGCACCAGCCAGCACAACCGGTTCATGGACAGCGTCCGTATCTATTTCCGTTATCTACAGAACAACGGGGTGAGCGTGCCGGACATCAGCAAGCTGGAAGCGGATCGAAAGATTTTCGGTAATTTTGCCTGTTACTATATTTTCCGCATTGAGTGTGAACAGGCATAGAGAAAAGCCTGTTCCCCCAAAAACCGCCAATCCTCTTGACAAAACCGAAAAAATGTGCTAATTTCTGAGTAGGTTGAGACATCAAGTTACTTGTGTCTCTTTTTTTGACTGATAATTCAGGAAAAGAAGAGATCAGGTTCAGATGTATGTTTCAACTTTGAGAAAGTGCAAAAAGAAATTTAAACATACATCTGGGTTTGTTTTAGAAACAAGTCGGATGTATGTTTTTTTATGAAATCAGACGGCGGCGTGGACTATCAGAAAAAACGGATGCAAAGGAGAAAAACGGATGAGCGGCAACACGCAAAAAGAAAAAGTCTACAGAACAGCAATGCGGATTTGCAGAATGTGGGGAGTGGCAGAAACTTTGGATAGCGGGATACCGCCTTATGAAACTCCCATAGCTACACAGTCTGCGGAGAATGAAAAGCTGGTTCTGCAATGGGCAGAGGAATATGTACAGCTACGTGAGAATGGCGAAGAACTCTGGAGATTCTTTGAAAAGAAGATAAAGAATCTACGCAAGCCGGAGCAGAAATAGTACTATTATCATTTCTACAGGGGAATTATCATTTCCTTATATCTTCTATATTACTATGCCTGCAAAAATCACAGAAAGCACAAGTGTTGTCTGAAAAACATACCGAAGGACTTGTTGGAGGTTCATGTGGTATGGGTATTGCGTGAGTTTTTAAGGGACGATGAAAACCTCATAAGTCTTGCGGTAGATATTTCGGAATATTACAAAAAGCTATATACGGACAATGGCTATATTGCGGTCTTGGAGAATGAGCTAAAGGAGACGGAAAAAGGAATTGCCAATTTGATTAAAGTCATTGAAAAAGGTGTGATTTCAGATGCCGTGACAAGCCGTCTGGAGAAGCTGGAGAAAGACAAAGCCAATCTGAAAGAAGCCATGGAAGCTGAAAAATTAAAATACGCTCTGGCAGAGGACGAGAACAGCATCAAGAAATATTTCGATATGTATGCAAAAGCCGACTTTGATGATGAGGACACCAGAAACAAAATTCTGGACTACTTCATAGATAAGATATATGTATATAATGACCGTTTGGTTATTACATGGTGGTATTGCGATGACAGAACAACCATTGAACTGGATACGCTAACGGAGATCACAGAACTCCAGGACAAAAGGTCTAACAGAAAGTGTTCGACATTGACACAGATAACTCCATAGAAAAAGTGCCGTTTTTGCGGCACTTTTTATTTTTCGTGTGTGCATTATTGAGGACTGATTCGCTGCAAAAGAGCATCCTGCAATACCTGTGAAAAGTTAATATTCATTGCAACAGCAGCTTCATTCAGCCATTCGGGAATAGTCAATGTTTTTTTAACAGCTTTGTTATTAAAACGTTTGCGATATTCCAGGGTATCGCATGCAACCATACTTAAAAAGGAATCCGCAGTAACTTTGATGCCTGACATTTTGGAGGGCTGTGGAATGGGGCGTTGGTCCTTTTCATATCCATAGAGAATAAGCGCGAGGGCATCTTCAGCCATAAACAGAGCATCAGCCAGTGTGTCGCCGCAGGTATAACAACCTTCCAAATCGGGAAAATATACAGAATAACCTCCATCTGGTTCAGAAGTAAAAATAGCGGGATAAACATATTTAGACATAAGAATCTCCTTTCTAAGAATCCATTCCGGCATCGCGCAAAATAGCAATGGCAGTTCCGGTTTTTATTTCCTTTTTGTGTCGAGGAACAGCAAACTGTTTTCCCGTCACAGAGCTATACCAAATATCATGATTGCTTCCGTGGCGGATAAGAGAACAACCATTTTTCTTTAATAGTTTTAGCAGTTCGTTTGTTTTCATTGATATCCTTTCTTAAATTATAATACGTGTAAACACGTGTGTCAATAAGCAGAAAAAAACACCTCAAATAATAAGCCTAAATGTTTAGATGATTGGCATATTATTTGAAGTGTTTTTAGATATTTTTAGCATACTGTTTTTTGAAAAAATTGTCAATGAAAAGAAGAGGTCAGATGAAAAACCTAACTTTTTTATTTAAATTCCACCGCCCGCTTAGGCGGTGGAATTTACTCCCGCACAGTTGATATTTACTCTTTCATA
>NZ_JAOQJO010000004.1:0-166748 GCF_025567015.1 Waltera acetigignens
CCACCGGTACCGTCGGTGTCGGCGTAGGCGTAGGTTCTTCGGTTGCCACCGGTACCGTCGGTGTCGGCGTAGGCGTAGGTTCTTCGGTTGCCACCGGTACCGTCGGTGTCGGCGTAGGCTCCTCGGTTACCACCGGTACCGTCGGTGTCGGCGTAGGCTCCTCGGTTACTACCGGTGTCGGCGTAGGCTCTTCGGTTACCACCGGTACCGTCGGTGTCGGCGTAGGTTCCGGCTCATCCGGTTCGCACGGACAGTGAATCTCTCCACCCTGCTTATACTTATCCGCTATGATGCCTCCGACAACAGTTCCACCATTATAGACAGTTGCATTCGGAGCCAGAATATATCCGAAAATAGAATTTACATTAACTTCTGTTGCATTGCCAAAGTTCCAAATAATTCTGTCTGCCCACAGCTGATGTTCCAATGCTTGCTTTTTTGCACCATGCGCATTCATCCAGCCGGTAATATTCACTGTACCGGAATCACTTACATTTACCACAACTGTTTTTCCATAAAAAGCTGCGCCGGTGATCTCTTTGTCATAGTCTTCCATCCTGGTATTTAACTCAGCACTTGTTACATTCAATACCAGTTGTGTATCGCTGTCTTCATTCGCCATAGCATATAAATCTTTGCTTTTCTGTACCATATTACCTGCCAGGACATTGCTGATCTCAGATGCAATATCTGTATCCCATACCTCACAGTTCTTCAGAAGATTTCCAGTATATAATTTATTTTCACCAGCTATAATATTATAACCCTGTCCAGTCACTTCCCGCTCAACAGAGTTCTGGGTTCCGTCAGAATTAGTAAGGGGAATTATCAGTTCCTTTTCGTCTGTTCTGCCTGACGCTGTATATTTAAGAATCTGATTCGGAGCAGAAAGATCTCCCAGATAAGATTTTCCCCCATAGCTTACCATGGAAACCTTTAATTCTTTAATTGCGGCATTTCCCTCAATATGGTCCAGATTTGAGGATACAAATTCATTTGTATATAATACAAATGAAAATGGATCATTTAAATCCGTACCTGCTGCCTGCACAGCAATCCCTTCGTTCCCTGCAACAGAACCTACAACCAGTGCTGTCACCAGAACCTTTACCACTTTTTCCCTTACATACTTGCTAAATCTGCTCATCTGATTTCTCCCTCAATGAAACTGCGTGTTTCAACGTCTTTAAACGTTTTCGTTCCTCTTTACAATCATTAAGACTGGCGCCATTTCAAAAAAGGTTCAGATTTTTATTATATTTTTGATCTTTTCAGTATCATTTGCTATTTTTGTAACATAAGCCTTAGTATACAGCCGTTTCTGTCAGGACTCCATGGATCAGAGCCCGCCTTTTTGTACCGGATGAGCCGTAGCAGGTAGATAGGGATACGATATTTCCCCTGTCACTTAAGTCTGCATCTGAAGCATACAGGGAATGTTCCGTGGCCCACTGCACATAATCATCATAGGAGGCATCTGAGGTAAACGTGGCAAAACGGTCACTGGTACTCTTTGTTTCATAATAGGAAAAAATCTCATAAATGTAGACTTTATCTTCCGTGTATATATAGAAGTAAGGATTCTCCTCGCAGCTTGCCGTCCCCTTCAGCAAATTTTTAAAAGCCCCAAACATGCTCTCATCCCGCATATTATGTCCGAATACAAAGGTATTCCTGTCTGACCAGTCTGCTGAAGCCCCACAGTCCATGAAAATGCATCCAGCATTCACACTCTCCCCCTCGAAGGAATGCTTCAGATAATAGTCATTGTCCTCCCCCTGTACCACCGGATAACTGATGTCCAATGCCGGGAAATAGAGCCATCCACGAAAATCCTGGTTGGTCCTGATAAGTTCGGCAAAGTCGATCTGCAGCTCCGGATAATTTTTCTCCGCAATCTCTTCCTGTGTTTCCCCCGCCGCAGGCTCTGCCACCACCTCCTGGCGGATGGCATCGTATTCATTTTTTGCTCTCTGCTCTGACAGATAAGAATGCAGACTCATTCCTCCGGTCAGCAGTACCGCTGCCGCCAGCACTGCTGTGATCGCATTTTCCGCTTTTTTATTTTTCATGCCAGTTTCCCCTTCCTGCAAGAATCGTTATAATTTGTTAATGATTATACCTTATTTTTCCGCATTCGTCTTTACGAAAGAGTTATTTTTTGATATTTTTAAGGTATGACTTTAAATAAGAAACTATTAGGGGAATAAAATCTTATGATACATCTTTTTGCACTGCTTTCACTGCTTTTGTGCGGTGTCTGCTATACAGGCTTTCAGAACAGTTCTCATTTCCACAATACAGGCAACCGGCGTTCTCTTCTGTTGCTTGTATTTGGAGGTGCCCTGCTTCTGCGCCTGCTCCTTGCATACACCACCCACGGCTTCAGTAATGATATCGCCTGTTTTGCAGCCTGGGCTGACCGGATTTTCACTTTAGGGCCAGGGCAGTTCTATTCTGCCGATATGTTTACGGACTATCCGCCCGGTTTCATGTATGTATTGTATCTGATCGGAGCGTTACGATCTCTGCTGCAGATTCCTTATTATTCCGATCTGCATATTTTACTGTTAAAATTACCCGCAATTCTCTGTGATATTGCCTGTGGGTTTCTACTCTACAGAGAGGCGGTAAAGCGACTGCATTTTTCCGATCTGCAGGGAATCTTTGCTGCCTCTGCGTATCTGTTCCAGCCGGCGGTCATTCTGAATTCTTCCTGCTGGGGACAGGTGGATTCCGTATACACGCTGATGATCATCCTTATGTGCCTGTTCCTCATGAAGGGAAACCTGCTTCCTGCCTATGCTGTCTACGGACTGGGTGTCCTGTTAAAGCCACAGATGCTGATCTTCACGCCGGTACTGCTGGCAGGGATCTGGGACCATGTGTTCTTACAGGATTTTTCCTGGCGGAAATTCTTCTATAATTTGTGCGGTGGTCTGGTTGTCATCTGCGGGATGCTCCTTCTGTGCGCTCCTTTCGGATTAACCGCTGCAATCTCACAATATACTTCAACGTTGGGATCCTATGAATATGCAGCCATCAATGCCTACAATTTCTGGGGACTATTAGGAATGAACTGGGTCGACCAGAACACGATTTTCCTCTTCCTGCCCTGTAAGACCTGGGGCACTATCGTGATCCTGCTGATCGTACTCTTTACCTTCCTTATTGCAGCCCGCTGCCGGAAAGAGCCTTCAAGATATTTCTGTCTCGGTGCCTTTATCATCCTGACGATGTTCCTGTTCTCCGTCCGTATGCATGAGCGTTATATGTATCCCGGTCTGGCACTGTTGCTTTTCTGCTGCCTGTACCGGCCCTCTACACCTCTCTGGAAATGCTTCAGTGGATTTGCAGTGCTGCATTTTTACAACACCGCCAATGTGCTGTACCATTACGATCCGCAGAATTATGACCGCAAGGCTCCCATCATTCTGCTGGTATCTGCCGGAATGTTGTGCTGCCTGTATTATTTCTATAAGATCATCTGGAAATATTATGTTCACGGTGAAGCAGGAGCTGCCACCGATGCAAAGCCGCAGCCCACGATAGGCCGTAGAGCTTCCGGGCATACTGCTTCCACAAGATCTGCCGCAGGACTCGGACAAAGACTTCGAGAATATTTTCTCTCTCCCCTGGAGCCCATTCCTTCCGAAGAGAGAATCCATTTCACGAAACCGGATCTGTGCCTGTTGCTGGCAATCGGTATTCTGTACAGTTGCTTTGCCCTCTATGATCTGGGAGACCGCAAAGCTCCGACAACAACTTACGATATGTCGGGAGAATTACAGGCCATCGAGCTGGAATTCCCCGAAGATGCGCTGCCTGTGACTATGGCCAGTTATCTGGCTCCCTGGCACCAGCGACATTTTGGGATGGATGTCAAAAGTAATGCCGAAGACTCTTGGACTTATCTCGGTGAGATCATTTTAAACAATGTCTTCACCTGGCAGGATGTCTCCCTGCAGGATCTGCTGACACAGGCCACAGAAAACAGTACTTCTGATATGTCTGCCACAACCAGATATCTGCGTCTGTCATTGACGGATAATGATGCCTCTCTGATTGAACTGGTCTTCCTGGACGCGAATGGCAACATCACACGCCCGTTGAACGCAGATGCCTACCCTACACTGTTTGACGAAAGCGATCTGTACCCGGAACGCTATTCCTTCCGCAACAGCATGTATTTCGATGAAATCTATCACGCACGCACGGCTTACGAGTTCCTTCACGGCCTGCCGACCTACGAAAATACCCACCCGCCTCTGGGCAAGATCTTCATCGCCCTGGGTGTTGCCATCTTTGGAATGAATCCTTTCGGCTGGCGTATCATGGGTACTCTGTTCGGCATTGCCATGCTGCCGTTTATCTACCTGCTGGGGAAAAAAATGACAAGGAATACTCCTGCGGCAGCTCTGGCCTGCTTCCTGTTTGCCTTTGATTTTATGCATTTTACGCAGACAAGGATTGCCACCATCGATGTTTATATCACATTCTTTGTGATTGCAATGTACTATTTTATGTACTACTATTGTTCTATGAGTTTTTACGATACACCGTTGTATAAGACCTTTGTGCCTCTGGGCTTATGCGGCATCTGCATGGGACTGGGAATTGCCAGCAAATGGACCGGTATCTATGCGGGCTGTGGACTGGCATTGCTGTTTTTTGCGCATCTGCTGCGACGCTACCGGGAATACCTCTATGCCAAAGCCCATCCCGGAAAAAGCACCAACGGCATGGAGCATCAGCAGATTGTAAAGAAATTCCCGGATTATACGGTAAAGACGATCGACTTCTGCCTGACCTTTTTCGTGCTGGTTCCGGCAGTGATCTATCTGTTGTCCTACCTGCCATTTGTAGACAATTCCCATCCGGGACTTTTTGACCGTATGCTGACCAACCAGACTTCCATGTTCAACTATCACAGCGGCCTAGAGGCAACGCATCCTTATTCCTCTTCCTGGTATCAGTGGCCCACTATGGTCCGCCCGATCTGGTACTATTCCGGATATCTGACCGATGCAGTCAAAGAGGGAATCAGTGCTTTCGGCAATCCTGTTGTATGGTGGATCGGTATTCTGGCATTTATTTACATCCTGTACCTGTTAATTCGCAACAATGCGTTTCTCTGTTCTCTGACAGGACACACACAAACAGAGTGCTCCACAGATACTGCGACCACCCTGTCCCACAGAGAATATGCAGCAGCTGCTTTCCTCGCAGTCGGCTACCTGGCGCAGTACCTGCCCTGGTTCTTCGTCACCAGAATTACCTTCATCTACCACTATTTCCCCAGTGTTCCTTTTGTAGTGCTGATGATCGTGTACAGCCTGATGCAGTGGAAGAAGCATATGTCTGACCGCACCTTCATCATCGTCTGCTGCGCTTATGCTGCGGTGGCGTTTGCCCTGTTCCTGCTGTTCTATCCGGTATTGTCCGGGCAGCCGGTGGATGTGGATTTTGTAATAAAATACTTGCGTTGGCGGGATACCTGGGTATTGATCTCAGGTTAAGTCCTCTTTATAAAATACTTCATATAAAAAACAGTGCCAATCCAGGCACTGTTTTTTGGTATAGCATATCTATTCACTTACCCCTCAGCGATCGCATTACCGGTATACAACTGATAATATCTGCCCTTCTGGGCGATGAGTTCATCGTGGTTGCCGCGCTCGATGATGCGGCCCTGTTCCAGAACCATGATGCAGTCACTGTTCTTGACAGTAGAAAGTCTGTGGGCGATGACGAAAGTGGTTCTTCCTTTCATCAACTTATCCATGCCGTCCTGTACAATTTTCTCGGTACGGGTATCGATAGAGCTGGTAGCCTCATCCAGGATCAGTACCGGAGGATCCGCTACGGCTGCTCTGGCAATAGAAAGCAGCTGTCTCTGACCCTGGCTTAAGTTCGCACCGTCACCGGTGAGGACTGTGTTGTAACCATCCGGAAGCTGACGGATAAAGGTATCCGCGTTAGCCAGTTTTGCTGCGGCAATGACTTCCTCGTCTGTAGCATCCAGCTTACCGAAACGAATATTGTCCATAACGGTAGCGGTGAACAAATGGGTATCCTGCAATACGATACCCAGAGACTTCCGCAGATCCGCTTTTTTGATCTTGTTGATATTGATGCCGTCATAACGTATCTTACCATCCTGAATATCATAGAAACGGTTGATCAGGTTCGTGATCGTGGTCTTGCCGGCACCGGTGGAGCCTACGAATGCGATCTTCTGACCGGGCTTTGCATACATCTCGATGTTATGCAGCACGATCTTGTCATCATTGTAACCGAAGTCCACATCGTCGAATACCACTTCACCCTGTAATTCAATATAATCTACAGATCCATCCGCCTGATGTACATGCTTCCATGCCCACATACCGGTTCTCTCGGTACACTCCACGATCTTGCCGTTTACCTTCTTGGCACGGACGATGGTCACATATCCCTCGTCGGTCTCTACCGGCTCATCCAGCAGATCGAAGACTCTCTTGGCACCAGCCTGTGCCATAACGATACTGTTCAGCTGCTGGCTGACCTGGCTGATAGGCATGTTGAAGCTCTTGTTAAAAGTTAAGAAGCTGGCAAGCTTACCCAGCGTCAGTCCTGCGAAACCACCCAGCGCCATGGCACCACCGACGATGGCACATACCACATAGCTTAAGTTACCCAGCTGGGCATTGATGGGTCCCATCAGGTTTGCGAACTTATTCGCATTGTATGCGCTGTCGCACAGTTCATCATTCAGAGCCTTGAACTCCTCCAGACTCTTATCTTCATGGCAGAATACCTTGACTACCTTCTGGCCTTCCACCATTTCCTCAATGTAACCGTTGACTTTACCGATATTCTTCTGCTGCTTTACGAAATATTTTCCGCTTAAGCCCGCTACCTTACCAGTGACGAACATCATCAGTGCCACCATGATCAGACTGACTGCTGTCAGAGGCACACTTAATACCAGCATACTTCCCAGGGTACCGACTACGGTGATGAAGCTGGAAAATACCTGCGGGATACTCTGGCTGATCATCTGACGTAAAGTATCAATATCATTGGTGTAAATGGACATGATATCGCCGTGGGAATGGGTATCAAAATACTTGATCGGCAGCTTTTCCATGTGTTCGAACAGATCATCACGGAGATTCTTCAGTGTTCCCTGAGTTATGGTTACCATGATACGGTTGTAAGCATAAGTGGCCGCCACACCGACCAGATAAAAACCAGCCACACGGACAATTTCCCGGAACAGATTGCCAAAGTCCGGAGTCTCCTGTCCGATCATGGGCATGATATAGTCGTCGATCAGTCTCTGCATGAACAGAGTACCCTGAATGCTTGCCACAACGCTCAGTACAATACAGACCAACACAAAGATAAAGTGAATGCCGTAATTTTTAAAGATATACGCCATCAGTCGTTTAAATACTTTTCCCGGATTCTCAATACGTGTACCGCCCTGCATTCTTCTGCCGGGTCCACGCATTCCGCCGCCCATAGGTCCTGGCATTATGACTCACCTCCATTCTCATCAAAGTCGCCGCCACCCGTCTGGGTCTGGGCTTCATATACTTCCTTATAGATCTCATTAGTACGAAGCAATTCTTCGTGAGGTGCAAATGCATCGATCTTACCGTTATCCATAACGATGATACGATCTGCATCCTGAATACTGGAGATACGCTGTGCAATGATGATTTTCGTCGTACCGGGGATCTCCGTAGCAAATGCCTTACGGATCTTCGCATCGGTAGCGGTATCCACGGCACTGGTAGAGTCATCCAGAATCAGTACCTTCGGCTTTTTCAGCAGTGCTCTGGCAATACACAGTCTCTGCTTCTGTCCGCCGGATACGTTACTTCCGCCCTGTTCAATATAGGTATTGTATTTCTCTGGCATCTTCTCAATGAATTCATCGGCGCAGGCCAGACGACAGGCACGGATGCATTCCTCTTCAGTAGCATTCTCGTCGCCCCAACGGAGATTCTCTAAGATGGTACCGGAGAACAGCACGTTCTTCTGTAATACTACGGATACTTCGTTACGCAGAGTCTCCAGATCATAGCTTCTGACATCCTTACCGCCGACATAGACCGTACCCTCATTTACATCATACAGACGGCTGATGAGGTTCACCAGACTGGTCTTGGAACTACCGGTACCACCCAGAATACCGATGGTCTCTCCGGCTTTGATCTCAAAGTTCAAATCATCCAGTACCGGCTTCTCACTCTGTTTGTTATAGCGGAAGGTCACATGATCAAAACGGATACTACCGTCTGTCACATCGTAGTCAGGTTGTTCGGGGTTGGTGATGTCCGCCTTTTCATTTAATACTTCCGCGATACGCTTTCCGCTGGCAGCGCTCATGGTCATCATAACGAAGATCATGGCTAACATCATCAGGTTCATCAGAATCGTCATACAATAGGTCAGCAGGCTCATCAGTTCACCGGTAGTCAACTGGCTGGCAACGATCATGTGAGCGCCAAGCCAGCTGATTCCAAGGATACAGCCGTATACGGTAAACTGCATTACCGGCCATACATAAGTCATGGTACATTCTGCTTTTTTGAACATCTTGTAGATGTTGTAGCTGGCCTTATGGAACTTGTCGATCTCATAGTCCTCACGCACATAAGCCTTTACCACACGCTGTGCGGCTACGTTCTCCTGTACGCTGGCATTTAAATCATCGTATTTCTTGAATACTTCACTGAAATACTTGGACACTGCTCTCATAATAAAAATGATAACGATTCCAAGGAACACTACCGCCACCAGATAAATACTTGCCACTCTTGCATTAATCAGGAACGCCATCAGCATAGCACAGATCAGGCTGACCGGTGCGCGGAAGCACATACGTAAGAGCATCTGGTAAGCGTTCTGGATATTGGTAACATCCGTGGTCATACGGGTGACCAGTCCTGCCGTGGAGAACTTATCAATGTTGGAGAAAGAGAAGGTCTGAATGTTCTCATACATGGCCTCTCTTAAATTTCTGGCAAAACCGGTGGATGCTTTCGCACCGTATTTACCACCCATGACACCGGCGAACAATCCGACAATAGCTGCCAGGATCATGTAACAACCGATGGCAAAAATATGTTTCATATCTCCCGCCTGCACACCGTCATCAATGATGGATGCCATCAGGAGCGGAATCACCATTTCCATGGCTACTTCCAGGATCATGAATATGGGTGTGACAAGGGATGCACGCTTATATTCCTTGATCTGTCTGGCTAATGTTTTAATCATAGCTGATTTCCTTTCTGCTTTTCTTCTTGTTAGTTCTATATAATTTCCTTGTTATTTCTTTACTGCTTCTTTTTTATTTCTTGGCTGCTTCTTTGCTGTTTCTGCTTTTTCTGCTCTGATAAATACTCGGTGATCTGCCTGTCAGGAATGACTGCTGACATCACTCATTTCGGCATGGTCCGTTGGAACTTTCCACGCGCTCACCGTCCATTCCCAGATTCTGCATCATCTTATCTAAAATAGTTAAGAATGCCCGTTTCTCTTCTTCGGTAATACCATCCTCCAGCTCCCGGTTAAAAATCCGGATCTGCTCTTCGATCAGATCATGATGCCGGATTGCTTTCTCTGTTAAAAGAATTCGTTTCAATCTCGCATCCTCCGTCGAAGCCACCCGGACGAGATATCCCTTCTGTTCCAGGCTCTGCAGCATTACCGTCGCCGTAGATCTGCGGATTCTGAATTCCTTCTCCACATCCTTTTGATAGACATCTCCCTGTCTGCTCTTATGATACAGATATCCCAGAAGCGGTCCCTGCATTCCGTTAAGTTCATAACCATCCTGCTGGGCGAAGATCACTTCCATCTTCCGGCGGATCATGTTGTTGGCGGCCTTGAGCTCAAATCCAAGCTGGCGGTTCGCCAGTACATCTTTCTCGTTCATTCTGTCTCCTTTATTTCTATACACTATACACTTCAACCCATAAACTGCTGAAATCAGCTTCTGCATTTTAGCATAGCATGAAAAGACGTACACTCAATGTTATTTCGTTAAAAATGTTAGATAACTAACTTTTTTTGTTAGCCATCTAACATTATAACGCAATCTTTTCTCTTTGCAAGAAAAAAAGTATAAACTTTATATAAATTGCTGTTAGTCCTTTACAATTCTCGCTTTATCTGTTTTAATCTGATTATGTATCTGTCTTCTATAACTATTTCTTTTATTTTCTATATTTTCTCAAAGGAGGAGTTTCTTATGTCTTTATTTTTTTCTGATTTTATTCATACCGGAACTGATCTTACACAGAAAATCTCTGATATTCAACAGCAATTGAAGCGATTACCTCAGGGGAAACTGATCATTTCACATAATGGAGAAAATATCAAATGGTATTCCAGTGATGGTCATTCTAAAAAATATATTCCTAAATCTGATCGTGCACTTGCTGAGCAATTAGCGCTGCGCAAATATCTCACCTCCCTGCTGGACGAATTACTTCAGGAGAAAAAGGCTATCAGCTTTTATGACAGACATCGTCCAAAGGCAATAAAAAGTTCCCTATTATTACAGGATGCTTCTCTCGGATATAGCGAATTGTTAGCTTCCTATTTTCAATTATCTCCCTCACACACAGCCTGGATGCAGGAGACTTACGACCGCAATTCCAAAAATCCGGAAAACCTCATCTATAAAGCTGTCAACGGCATCAGCGTACGTTCAAAATCAGAAGCTATCATTGCCATGCTTCTTTATACAAACAAAATTCCATTTCGTTACGAATGTGCCCTTAACCTCGGCGATATTAAATTTTATCCTGATTTCACAATTCTTCATCCTAAAACAGAACAATTGTATTATTGGGAACACTTTGGTCTGATGGATTCTCCCGGATATCGTCAAAATGCCTTTTCCAAGCAACAGCTTTATGCTGCGCATGGCATTCTTCCTTCCGTTCACTTGCTTACAACCTATGAAAATCAGGCATATCCGTTGAATACGGAGCTTGTGGAAAAAATGATCTATTACTATTTCCTGCGCTGACTTCCTTACCTGTTTTGTTCAAATGTCAATGTTTCCATTTTCGTGGGTCTATACAGAATTTTTCTCTTTTGAGTTCCATTTTTTTCGCTTTTTAATTGTCTTATTTTGTTAAATGGGTCTATACAGAAAAAATATTCCTCCAGATACTCATTTTTACAAAATCAAGTATCCCTGACAGCAATTTTTCTGTATAGACCCATATGCTTCAAATTATAAAATTTATTTGCCCTCTTGAGTATCTCAGGGCTACGTTTTTCTGTATAGACCCACAATCGCCTTTTCTGCCCGATTTACATGCCACTTCGTTCCTGATAGTTGCCCGTCATTGACAGTCAGCTTAGCAGCGTAACCTGTCTACCCGGAATTTTCACTTAATCCTCCAGTACCCGGTTCAGGACTTCATCTTCCAGCACCAGTTTCTTTGCTGCTTCGCGGTATTTTTCCTCGTGGAGATAGGTATGGCGGTGGGGTTTGATGGTGGGAGCCATGTCGATGGCTTTGAGGAAATCGGCCTTCTTCATATGTAAGGTTGCCACGTAATCCCAGAATCCGGTATCTTTAAGTACCGTGCTGACACGGATGTAACGGTGATCCTGTACCTTTGCCATGATATAGGTGGCAATACCTACCTGGATGCCATGAAGCTGCGGCACTTCCAGGATCTTATCCAATGCATGGGAAATCAGGTGCTCACTTCCGCTGGTAGGGGCACTGCTGCCGGCAATCTCGTTGGCAATACCGCTCATGGCCAAAGAATCCAGCAGTTCTTTTAGGAACAGCTCGTCCTTGATGCTCTCATAAGGGGTACGAACGAAGCTGTTCACCGCTTTCTTTGCGATCATCACTGCAAAATCATTCACCTCACCGCAGCCGGCCTTTTCTTCGAAAATCCAGTCATAGAGTGCCGTGATCTTGGAAATCATATCTCCGATGCCGGAGTAAATGAACTTCTCCGGAGCGGTACGGATCACCTGGGTATCCACGATAATGCCATAAGCCAGTCTGGCAGGGACAGAAGTTCGCTTTCCCTGCACCAGAAGGGATGCGCTGGCACTGGAAAAGCCGTCGCTTGAACTGGAAGTCGGCACACTGATAAAAGGAAGGTTCCGCAGAAATGCCGCATATTTTCCGGCATCGATGACCTTGCCTCCACCGATAGAGATCACCGCCTTTGCCTTGTTGGGAATAGCGAAAGCCAGCGTAATGATATCGTCAATATCCACCGTATCCAATTCATTGTATTCCAGAACATTCACGTCCGCTTCCTTCAGTGAATTCATGACCAGCTCTCCGAACATATCGATCAGTCCGTTACCGAAAAATAACACTACCTGATCCAGACCTTCCGTTTTTAAATAACTACCGATCTTACCTAATGCCCCGTTTCCGATCTTCAGGATGGACGGGATCGCCATCTCTTTTCCTATCTGCATGGTAATCTCTCCTTTAACATTTCATAAAAAAACTTTGCCCGAAACCGCGTCCGGACAAAGTCATTTTACACTGTTTTCTATTTCAGTTCAACTTACAATTGGATCCCGAACATCTGCAGCACCCAGCAGATCAGTCCCAATGCCCAGCTGGCGAAAATTCCGTACAGGATCACAGGTCCTGCAATGGTGAATATCTTGCAGCCGATACCGAATACCTGTCCTTCTTTCTGGTATTCCACCGCCGGGGCTGTCACGGAATTGGCAAAGCCGGTGATGGGTACTAAGGCTCCTGCACCTCCCCATTTGACGATCTTGGGATAAATATGCAGTGCCGTGAGTACCACCGATGCAAACACCAGGATCAGGGAACACCAGCTGCCTGCCGTCTGGGGATCCATTCCCAGCACATTGCCGGTATAGTTCAGGATTCCCTGCCCAATACAGCAGATGATCCCACCGGTCAGAAACGCTTTTCCCATCTGTGCCCACAGATTGTGGGTGGGGGTCACCGATTTGACATACTGTTCGTATTCCTGCTTCTGCTGATTGCCCTGTTTTGTTTCTTCCTGTTTCATAGATGTACCATGCCTTTCCGCCGCCCGGCCGCTTGCACGGCAGGCAGACTCTGTGACTGCTCTCTCTGATAACAGAATGTCCTTTTTCACTCTTTTTATGTATGCTTCTATTTACAAATTTTCTTTTAACACAGTTTTCTTCCATAAAAACAGACTTCTCAGCAGCTCCGCGATCTCTGCCACGGCGGTATCCATATCATTTCCGGTATCCGTGATCTGTTCCGCATCCATAAGATTATGATCTTCTGCCAATGTCTTGTGCACCATATCCGGTGTCGCCACCATCTGCTGCAATTTCACCGCGTCATAATAATACCCCGGTGTCACATCCACCGGAAGCCATCCAATACCGTCGAAATAGACCTCCGCCCAGCAGGATCCTGCGGCCGCGGAACGCGTTATCCGCATTCTGTTCCCGATTCTCTGTTGTCGTTTTCTCTTCGATACTGCCTTCCTCTGCCAGAGGCAGCTGCAAAAACACGGTGAAATCCGAGCCCTTATCTTTCAGACTCTCTACGACGGTTTCTCCGCCCATGAGCTGTACCAGCTGATCCGTGATGGCCATACCGATTCCGGTGTCATGTACCCGGATCATGAGGTTCACACCGTTTTCCTGTAAAAAAGTCTTTTCTTCTTTCCTGTGGTTCTGACTGTCCACCGGATTCCGGCTCCCCATCTTTTTCCGAAAAAAAAGAACCAGAATTTTGTTTTTTCTTTGGTATTTTTTCAGATTGTAAGCAATTACACTGTTTGACGCTCTCTTTTTTTCATGCGATAATGGGCGATGAGTATAAATTTTATTTCATGAGGGAGATTATTATGAAAAAAAGAACAAGGAAAAAGTTACGGGCCCTTTGGGGTCTGCTGCTGGTCCCCGTGGTTCTGACCGGGTGCCGCATCCGTACCACGCCTATGGGCGTATTTGCACAGATCCTGGAGTATGCCGGACAAAACAATTCGCAGGCATCCTCGTCTCACGGTCATGGTACTTACCATACCGAATCACAGCCGTCTTCCACCCCTATTCCCCAGATGGATTACGACTCGCTGGATGCTATCGGTGAGGTCCAGACCATCATGGTCTATCTGGTAGGCTCAGATCTGGAATCCGATTACGGTAATGCCAGTCTGGATCTGGACGAGATGGAAACGGCCGGAGTGGACACAGCGCACAATAATATTCTGGTCTATGCCGGTGGTGCATCCGAATGGCAGGACCGCGGCCTGTCCAGTGACGAATGCACCGTCCTGCTGTTGACCGACACCGGTTTCGTCCCCGTGGATACCTATCCGGCGGAAAACATGGGGGATCCCCTGACTTTGAGCAGCTTTTTAAATTACGGTTTTGATTTCTTCCCGGCAGATTCCTACAGCCTGATCCTCTGGGATCACGGCGGCGGACCAGTGCTGGGCTACGGTGTAGATGAGAATTTCCGTGACCTTCTGACGCTGGATGAACTGTCCGAGGCGCTGGAAGATTCCGTGGGTGCACACATGACAAAACTGGAATGGATCGGCTTTGATGCCTGCCTGATGAGTTCCCTGGAAGTGGCTTCCGTGCTGGCTCCCTACGCCAACTATATGATTGCCTCCCAGGAGACCGAACCCGGTTGGGGCTGGAATTACGATTTCCTGTCAGAGCTGTCCGATGAGGTGATCCCGGGCGATGTCATGGGGGAATATATCGTGGATTCCTACATGGATTACGGGGAATACGTCTTCAACATCTATCCGAATCTGTATTCCGACCTGACGCTCTCCTGCGTCGATCTGAGCGCCTATGCTGAAGCCGAAGAAGCTCTGAACGATTATTTTGCGGAACTGGACACTTCTCTGGATGTGCAGAATTACCCCAGACTGGTGCGTAACCGTGCACGGGTGAGAGACTTCGGTACTTACTCCTCCGATATGAATTACGGCATGGTGGATGTCCTGCATCTGTTAGAACTGGTGGGGAATGATTCTGAAGCCGCACAGGCTGCCACAGAGGCCGTAGAAAACTGTATCGTCTATTCCGACACCAACATGGACAATGCCGGAGGAATCTCTATCTGCTATCCTTACCAGACGGATACGGATTACCGGGATGCCTGCATTGAAATGTTATATTATCTGGACTTTGCTCCCAATTACACCCGTTTTCTGGAAGACTTTTACGCCATTGAAAACGGTGACACCCTGCTGGCAGATCGAGAGATCTCCAATGCGGAGACTTCCGTCACCACCCAGAACGACGGTGCTTACGATGAATCCGACATTACCGTGCAGCTGACCCCCGAACAGCAGGCGAACTTTGCCTCCGGCGGCTACTACATCCTCTGCAAAGCCAGGGACGAAGGCTATATTACCGCGGAGGAAGACGAACGTGCCGATGATATGTATCTCTTCATTCAGGGAAGTACCCGTGTGACTCTGGATGAAAATGGTTTCTTACATGCTGCTTACAAAAATAACGCTGTCTACATGCAGGATCAGGACGGTCTCTCCGATATTCCCATGATCCTGACAGAGACCGATATCAGCGACACAGAGAATCGTTATCTGGCACATGCGGTGCTGATGAATTATACTGACAACTGGGAATCCCAGACGGCGAAAGTACAGATCGTCGTCAGCGACGAATATCCCGATGGTATCATCCGTAGTGCGATTCCTCTGGATCATGACGATGCGGAATTGCAGAGTGCCAGCAAGCAGTTGATCCATCTGGATGACTATGAGACTATGTCCTTAGTGGCAAGATGCAGCTACGTGACCCGGGATGATAACGGTAATCTGTTGAACTTCTTCGACTGGGAAAAATCCGGCTGGATGATGGGCTTCGATGTGGATCTGACCGGCGATTATCATACCGTGGTACAGCCGCTGGATCACCCGGAAAATTACGTATGCATCTTCTTCATGAAGGATTCCCAGGGGAATACCTCTTATTCCGAAATGATTCCACTAAAATAAGGGAAGGTCAGCTTTCCAGCTCTTTTCCTTCTCTTCCTGCTTGTTCGATCAGGGTCTTATCCACGTCGGTCTCGTAGTTTTTGATGGAGACTTCGACGGGGGTAGGATCCTTGGTCAGGCGCCTGCCACCGACATGATTGAAGAAAACGATAATGCCAGCTGCCAGCCCAAGAGAATAGAATACTTCCAACGTATTCAAGCCTCCGGGTTCAGCACCCATGGCCATCCGGTACACTTCCGTGAAAACCTCATTGATTCCCACATCATTATGGTAAGCCATAATCGTATAGGCTGTACCGAAAAAGCTGATCAGGCACACAAAAGCAGCCTTGATCCACTGCTGCCAGCCTTTGTGTCTGTTCACACAGATCCATTCCACCAGCACATCTGTCTCTCCAACCACCTGCACATCGATCTCCGGACAGATTTCTTCCATAAGACTTACCAGTTTCAGACAACTGATCACACATCGTTTTTCGCCGTCCTTGGGAAAATGATAAATTTTGATGGCTTTTAGTTTTGCCTGCAATACCGGATCCTGACAGCGAATCTCTGCCACATCTTTCAGGAAAACATCCTGTGCCTGCACCTCCGCACTTCTGTCACATTTCAGATAAACCGTCTGCTGCTTCATATACCCTGTCCCTTCCTGCCGTTTCTGCTCTGCATAGACATATTTTCCCAGATTGTCCATATCATTTGTGTGCTTGCTCCCCCGGAAGAATTTCCTTGCTTATTGCACGGTCCGATGCAGTTCTGTGGCAAAATAAAACAGTGACCCGCAGATCTTTCCCGCTGCCATCCCCAGAATGGCCCCGCCCAGCCCGTGGCGGAAAGAGATTCTTCTGGCAAAAATAGGAATACTGTCCAGCATCTCAGCAATGGCCAGCGCCAGACAGCCGATGAACATTCCGGCAAACAGCCCGAAAACCGCCTGTGCTCCAATGCCCGCTGCCGTCCACAGCCTCATCTGTTCCGGGAAGTGTTCCCGCAGATAATTTCCCCACTGACTGTACTCTGGGAAAATCGTAACAAAACATCCCGCCAGCGTCCCGAAAATGACCATTTCCTCATAGAGAAGTACATAACGTGCGGTATGGGTCTTGCCTGCGAACCGGGGGATCAGCCCCACCGCCACCAGCACTGTAAACACTCCGGCTGCCGACAGCAGGCCGTAACTGGCCCCGGTTACTATGAGCAATAATTGTCTGATCAGCATCTCCGTTCCCCTTTCGCAAAGTTCTGCTCCCGGCAGTTATCAAAGGATCTGCAAATGATCTTTTTCTGCACACAATAGAATATCCCAAAACCGAAAATCATATACGGATGGCACTTTTTTCCAAAATGTGCTATACTATCTTTATGTATGTGCAGACGCTGCCCCACTTACTGTTTGCGCCGTTTTGAGTGAAGAATTTTAGATTTCAAAATATATGTGAGGTTTTACAACTATGAATACAGCAGATACGACTGAAAATACAGAAAAAAAGACGAGTGCACTTCCCGCGAAAAAAGTCTCCGATTCCGAGACACATCAGCTGCATGTGGTCATTCATCCGGATATCAACGGTTTCGGGCGCCTGTTCGGCGGAAGACTATTAGAGTGGATCGACGAAGTAGCCGGTGCCACCGCCAGACGTCACTGCGGCAGAGACGCCACCACCGTAGCCATCGATAACCTGTATTTTAAATCCGGCGCTTATCTGAATGATATTATTGTGCTGATCGGCAAGGTCACCCATGTGGGACACACTTCCATGGAAGTCCGCGTGGACACCTACCGCGAAGAACAGGATGGTACCAGACACCCTATCAACCGGGCTTATTTTGTCATGGTAGCTATGGGAGACAATGGAAAACCCACCCCGGTTCCCGGCCTTATCTTAGAGAACGACGGGGAACGCATGGAGTGGGATAATGCCATTAAGAGAAGAGAGTTACGATTAGTTCGTAAGAAGGAAGGATTCTAAATCCGATTCTCGTCGCATCCGCAGATCGGAGAACTCAGAAATCTTCGATCTCCCGGATAATGGATCAGCGGTTCGATCACATTATGGTAATTTTCCCGATACAGGTCATCTCTGATCCAGAAGATTTTTCCGTAATCCTCGTGTATCTGAAAAGAGATAAACTTTTTCATGATTCTTCCTTTTCATTCTCTGAAAGCACGATCACCAACCGCTTTGGCGGCAATGTATCCGCATCGGGATTATCCTCCATACCGATTCCATATACGGGCCTGTCATCGTATTTCTCCGGTATGTCATCTCTGTACTTATACATTTCACCGGACCAGTTGTCTCTGTCCACTACAGAAAAATATCCGAATATCTGTAAATAAGGTTTCAAATCCCGAAACAAAAGCTTTCCTTCCGTACTCCGGGCAATATCTCGGGGTTTCTGATACAATACGATCTCCACCCGGTCGATCCGGTAAGGAACACGTCTTCCGTTTTCTTCTGTGAAAAATCTTTCTTTAAAGATTCTTTCCAGCAAAAGTTCTCTGCATCTATCCAGTATCCCTTCCCACGAAACTCCGGATACAGCACCGGAGATATCTTACAGGTATTTTCTTTGACTTCCAACGCAACATAACCGGGAATCAGCCTCTTATGTTTACTTCCCTCAAGGAACCGCTCTTTTTCATCCTCTTCTTCCAACTGTGTCAGTTCTACCTTAAGATCCTCCCTGTAGAAATAATTCCTGTACATAAATATCCTCGTCCCGTTTTCAGGCGTAAAATCGCTCTTTTGTCTCCAGACAGAGACAGGCAAGTCTTCCACCGGCAAAGCCACATCCGCAATCTAAGAGATATACGTTATGTCTGTCGTTGCACCAGATGGAATTGCCCGGCTCGTCCAGATATCTTCTGTCCTTCTTCCACACAATGCTGTCCGTGGGCGTATGACCGCACATGGAGATATATCCATCGATACCTTCAAAGAAAAAGCAGTCAATATCCATCGTCCCCCGCATGTAATATCGGTCCTCTTCCCGGACATCCGGATGGGAAGTCATGGCATGGGCAAACAGATATTTCTTTCCCTCCAGCTCCAGTTCCTTCTGTAGCGGCAGTCCCTTGATCAGATCAGCAATGTTCCGCATGTCTACTTCGGTAATACGCTGTCGCAGCAGTTCAAAACTGTTGTAACCATAGGGAGCTAATTTGTGCCGTTTTTTCTCCGGAGTATTAAAGTACTCATAAGTATAATTTGCCAGCCAGTCATCGTGGTTGCCTCGTATCCAGGAGCACTTTCCCTGCAAGCCGGCAAGGGCACAATATACTCCGAAGGGGTCCGCAGTTTCTCCACCCCGGTCAAACACATCACCAAGGACGATCAGTTCATCATCCCTTGTGATATTGATCTGCTTTAGGATCTGTTTCAGTTTCTTCAGGTCGTTATGTATGTCGCCGATAACATAATGCATATCCTTCCTCCTTTTCTCATTTCCTTCGGTAGCACTTCTGATATCTGTCGAGCTTTCTGGAAGCGGGATCGCTCCTTGCTTCTGTTCCCCTTCGCCTCATATACCGGCGTATGCTTATAGCTTCTACTCATTCAGACTCCTTAATATACTTTGTCCCATATAGTTTCTGCCTCACCCGCGAACCCGGTGTGCTCTCTGCTTCTCATCCTGCACCTCTTCCATCTCCGGAAAATCTGCCTCCAGATACAGGGGATTCGGAAAAACTGATATTCAAAGCGGTCCTTTCTCTGGGATCCACCCGCTCCTCTTCCTCCGCAGGAATCTCGCAAGAATCCCATGTCAGACATTCTCCACCGGCTTTATGCATGCTGTTCCCGCTGCTTATTCCTATGCATTTCTCCCTGCCGGGAAGTTCTGGCTGTAATAGTCCTCAAATTTCACCTGAAATGCAATTCTGGACCGCATACCGAGATTTCTGTCAAGGAACCCCTGCATAGGTTCCGGGTACCCGGCAAATATCACAATGACATCCTCTCTGTGGTTTTCCATTTCCCGAAGCAATGTCGTAATAGCGATCTCGCCTTGCAGAGAATATGCTTCATCAATGAATAATACGCCTCCTTTTGCTACTTCCCGGATTTCCTCCGAATATCATATGCATCATAGATGCCTGATAATGCTTTCCTCCCCGTCTCTTCCTCTCTTTCTCCACAACATCTATGGCAATATTTTTGTAAATAAGTGGTAGTATATATAGAAAATAAAATGATTTTTGGATATGGGGATATGGATAAGGTTATAAAAAATAGTAGAATTTTTCTCTCTCGCACAAGATGAATAGAAGCCCGTTAAGGGATAGGAAAACGCCGAAAACCCGCATGAACACTACGTTTTTGTGAGTTGTCGGCGTTTCTTTTACCCTCTGTTTTCATGGTGCTTTTTCCGTAAATGGTGCCCAAATGGTGCCCAAATTCCACGCGGGCATATAAAAGGTTGTAAAGAGCAGTAAAGAGATACAGCGGTTAAAGGTCTATTTCGCTGTGTTTTTTCTTTGCTGCCCGTTTTCCTTTTTTCGGCTCGGCTTCCTTTGGTTTCTCCGGGGCTGCTTTTTCCACCGCGCTATGGTAAGCGTCCAAAACTTCTTTTTTTCGTTCAAGCCGCACGTCCACATAACGGGCGGTAACAGCTTCAAAGTTCATGGAAAGCCCAAGCGACGCGCCGATACCCGCAAGCGTATGCCCCAAGACTTCGCCAACCGTATAGAAGTCGCCTGTCAGTTGGTGCATATTGGTCGCTGCCGTATGTCGTAAATCGTGAAAACGAATGTGCGGCATATCCAAATCTTCAAGCAGCTTTCCAAATTGAGAGGACACCCACGACGCGGCGATAGGTGCGCCGTCCGGCTTTGCTACAACAAGGTCATTGTCATAGTAAGGCTTTCCGTCTTTTGCTGCCTGTTCTTTCTGTACTTCCTGCATGGCAAGCTGTTTGAGGAAGAACGGGCGGGCAAGCTCCGTAATGGGTAGCTTTCTGCCGTTGGATTTCGGCGGTGCCATTTCTTCAATGACTTTTGTTTTTGGCGGTACCTTGAAAGGTAGCTGCTCGGTAACATCAAAGGTGTTGTTCTCCAAATCCACATTGCGCCAACGCAAGCCTAAGATTTCAGAACGGCGCATACCGTAAAGCCCGCCCAAGATAACAGGCATTTCCCAAACAGTACCCTCGACGCGCTGCATTAAGGCTTTCACCTGTTCCGGCGTGTAAGGGTCAGGGGTCTTGTCGCCTTTCCCAAACTTCGTAAGGGTATCTTTTGCCGCGTTGGTTTCGATATAGCGGTATTTGCGGGCATGGCTCAACGCCACACTCAAAACACGTTTTGCCCCGGCTGCGGTGGACGGCTTCAAGCCTTTGTCTATAATCTGCTGAAACATCTTGTCTACCATAGCAGGGGTAAGCTGATTGAGGGTAACGCCGCCGATATACGGATTGATATAGTTTGCAATCGTCTTTTTATACCCGTCATAAGTAGAGGGGCGCAAGTTCACTCTTGCATAGCTTTCCACCCAGTCATTGAGATAGGCAGCGACAGTCTGTTTCCTCTGTGAAGTAATAGAAGCAACTTGCCCCGGATTTTGGAGCTTCGTTTTCATTTCCGCTTCATGCTGTGCTGCTTCCTTTTTGGTGGCAAAGCCCTTTTTTGCATACGACTTCTTTTTTCCGTCCGGGGCGGTGTACTTTATGTTTACGTCGTAGACTGTGCCGGGTCGTCCGGTCAGTACGCCGTTGCTGTCGCGTTTGTTTTTTACCTGTCTTGTTGAGATTGCCATAACTTAACCCCCTTGCTCTGCCGGGGGCTTTACGGCGGTTTTCGCTCGCTCGTACCAATCCCATATAGCGGTATCGGCAATCAAGCGGCGGTTTCCGTTTTGAACGTATTCCAGTTCGCCGTTATCCATAAGCTCGCGTAATTTATTTTCTCCAATACCGCTAACCTTGCTCATTTGCTCTACTGTTTTCAGCATAGGCAAAACAGGGGCGGCATGGTTTGTAGTTTCCTTTTTAGCCATAGGAATACCCCCTTTCAAAATGGCTCAAAGGTATGTTTTTGAATAAAAGGGGCTTTAATCGAACGGCTATTAGCATAGCTCCACGAGAATTTCACTCCTGCGTGGTTCTCACGCAGCCCTACCCATTGCCTGCGACGCTTCTAACGCTCGGACTGTGGCTGTAAGGGAGTATCATTATCCCTCTTGTGTGTCGTCGCCCGCAAGCTGCTGACTTGCTTTGCGGTGTAGTGTTGTTCGCTCGTTCCCGAAAGGGAAGTCATGGCGCACCCGCCGTATGGCTCGGCACAAAAGGAACGTATCCGATTTGCCCTATACTGCGTCGCCGTTCTCTTGCGCCGCTTTCTTTTTCAAAGAACAAGATGGCTGTTCTGCTTGCCGTAAAACGGAAAAGGGGTTACAAGACGTTTTACGGTCATGCTCAACTATTCATCAGCCCGAAATGTGAGGATAGCCCTCATCAGTCTTGCTTGCAGCCGTTCCCGTATGTCCTCGTCAACGCCATAGTAGACATTGCCGCGCTCGTCGTAGAGCTTCCGCATGGACAGGCTCGCTATGTAGCCGCTGAAATGCTGCAAGACTATTTTCATAGCGTCCGGGTCGCCTTTGCTCGCCGCCACAATGACGGGATAGGGAACAAGGGCGATTTCCGGGTAGTCGGATTGTTTACCATTCTTCCCATTCATCAGCGTGTCCCTCCAAATATTTCTTTAACAGTTCAAAAGAGCTTGTCCGTCTGTACTGTATCGTGCTGCGCGACGTATTGAACATCTTTCCGATTTCCACGTCGGTCATGCCCTCGAAATAGTACAGCAGGATAGCAGTCCTTTTTTCCTCCGGCAAAGTGCGGATTGCTTCAAGCAGCAGTTTCGGGGTTATCTCTTTTCCTGCCATTTGATAACGCGGTTCAGCTTCTTCGTCTTGAAAATACTTGTCAACGGTGTAAAGCTGCCGTTCCTCATGCAAGGCAAGGTCGCAAAACGATACTTCCCGTTTCCTGCGTCGCCGGATTTCGTCGTGGGCGTTGCACGCTTCGTTGTGCAGCACCCGTTTACAGAAACTTTGAAAGGCACATTGCTTTTGAAATTCTCTGCGATTAGGTTCCATGTTCTCACCTCCTTTCTGTCGAAAGGTGGTAGTACCTCCCCTTTTCGCGTGATAATACAGACGACTTTTTCAAACGCCGGACGAAAGCAAAAATTTCTTTGAAAAAAGTTCTGTAAAATGCAAAATGCGCCCATCTGCAAGGCGCAGACAGACGCAAAGGAAACATAAAAAGTATTTAGATGATGTGATTGTTCATCTTTATGCCCGAAATACCCCGTTGCAGGGGATAGACTTTTTTTGATAATTGGGGGAATGTCGATTTGTGTCGATAAGTTGATAAGTGCATGGCGGCTACCTCCTAAAGCCGCCATGCCTTTACATGGTAGAGGGTCGTCGTTGGAATTTAGATGGATAAAAAGAAACGGCGGCTCTGATAATCAAAGCCGCCGAAATAGAGTAGGCGCGTGAAAATGTGTCTGCTCTGCGACGGCTTTTTTTCTTTTGCCGTCGTCCGGCAGATGAAATCATTTAGTTAAATAGTCAGATTCATCTATTGTTTTAAGAATATAATTCACATCATCATATCTTGAAGAATCCGATTGAGAGCCTAAACTACATATTAAAAATTCCTTTCCATGTTGTTGATAAAGAACAACTAAATTATAGTCATTAGATAAGGAACCTGTCTTGATACCTTTAACATTTTCATTGTAATATTCTGATGTTTGGTCAAGAAAAGTATTAGTATTCCTCCATGTCTGCGTACTTCCGTCAGGTAAAGTAGCTGTATAATTACTCTTTGAAACAATATCTCTAAACCATTGCTTCTCTAAAAGGTGAGTAGATACTGATTTTAGGTCTGAAACGGTAGTGAGAGCATTGACATCATATCCGCTTGGGTCATATAAAATTGTGTTTTCATACCCTTGATTTTGTAAGTAATTATTTAGATGTTCCATAAAAACATTAATACGTTCTTGACTATTCTTAGCTTGTGGTGAAAGAATAGAACCACAATAATCCGCGACTACATAAGCAGCGTCATTTCCAGATGGAACCAACATGGCAGCAAACAAATTGTGGAGAAAATATTTTTTCGCGTCTATATTCGCAACAGATGAACCAGGTTTAGTTAATTGGATTGCTTCATAATTTGCAGGAACAATACTATCTAAATCCGCAAGTGTTGCTGCGTATTCAATGACAAATAATTTGGCTAAGCTGGCAGGAAGCTGTTGCTCGTTTTCTCGCTTTGAAATAAATATATTGTCATTAGAAAGGTCAACTAATATGAGGGATTTTGCATTATAAAAATCTTGAAAGAAAATTCCATTCAGCCAAGAGTTGATTTTATTCTTCTCATTGCGAAAATTGTCAGGTTTCATTGCCCACGGTATGAAAAATACACCTGCTATCGTTACAGCAGTAAGGAAAACAAAAAATATTCCGAAACGAGACGTCCTTCTCTTGTATTTTCTTTTCATAAATTGCACCTCCGACAGTAATCAGTCAGATTTAATAGGTAAATCTAATTGGCATAATTTGCTCTTATACTTTCTGTAAATCCAGAGGGGTCACCTAATTTTGCTTTATCTATATTTTCGCGCAAATAATTACGAGTTGCGTCATCACACCGGTCTATTCCCATATATGGCATGTCGAAGGCTTTTTCCAATTCTTCTAATGCTTTTTCGGCTCGCTCTGGATCTGTATTATAAGTATCAAGCCATTCTTTCATCCATGAATATTCCCACAAATAAGAAGCTCTCGTTTCTCCATAACCAACCTGAAAGGAAGCTCCTGTATCTTCATCTTCCAGTTTATCAGGAAGTGCAATGCCATCAGGCCAATTCAAACTGTCAATGGTTGCAAGATATTCTTCTTCAATGTGTGCAAAATCCGTGAGTCCTCTTGAAGTAGAATTTGTTTCAGAATTTGAACAACCTGTAAACATCAGACATACCAATAAAGAAAGCATTGCTCCTAAAAAAATCGTTGTTTTCATAGATAATATTTTCATGTTTTTCCTCCAATTTTATAAAATTTATTTTATCTAAGCGCCAATGCAGGTTCAAGCTTTGCAGCTTTTAACGCTGGCAATAGTCCTCCAAGCAACGCTACAACAACGGATGTTATAACAGCTACCACTGCCGAAAGAATAGGATATTCCAGTGCCGCTACGGGAGAATCCACAGGCAGAAATAACCCCATGCCTTGAACCAAGAAAAAGGATATCAGGATTGAAACAATACAAACAAACACTGATATAGTTAATTGTGCGCCTAACACTAAAGTAACAATATTCGCACGAGAAGCGCCAATCGCCCGTCTAATTAGTAATTCGTGAGTACGTTGTTCCAAGGATGATAACCCTATGTTAATTTGTCCTAATACAGAAACAAATAACAATAAAAATGATGTTACCAAAAGTCCTAATTGAAGTACAGAAAGTACGGAATTATAAGTATCTCCAATATCACTTTTCCCTATGATATCCAAATTTCCTCCTATTGTATCTTCTAAAATGTCATGTAATGACGAATACATCTGTCTCATGGTAATTCCCGCTTCTGAATGCCAATGAACAGTTGCATTTTTTACTTTCCACATATTCGGAACAAGTAGTTCTATTGAATGGGCGTCAAGATATACAGTTGGTATATCTGTCCCGTCATTCACAGTACCTACCACATTAAATGGTGTTAATGAAAGACTACTTTCTACATTTCCAACAGCATATGAAGTATCAAAATAATTCTGTGCTGCTTTATTTACTACCATGCACAGCGTTTTATTTATTTCCGAAGAATCAAACCAATCCCCTGATGACATAGGCAAATTATAGATTTTGTTATATGTGCTTGTAGTAAAAACAACATCTACGGGTACAGTCTTTTTGTAAACAGTGTCACTTATGTCTTGTAGAGAAGAGACAGACGCTACTGGAGCAACTGTTATCTCTTCCAGCATGGAAAAGGTAACAGCCACAAAATGATCAGTATTGTAAATTTCTCGAAAAAAATTCTCCATTTTAATGGTATCTTGAAAATCTGATCCTGTAATTGAAAAAGAATATGTAGGACTCCATCCATACATCTGTGCATTGACAGAAATCAAATATTCTTTACCAAGCGTTCCCACCAAGACAGAACTAATCATTGCAATAATTCCTACAAACATCGATATACCTGTTAAGATATTTCTTAGAGGAGAAATACGAAGGTCTTTAAGAATCATATTTAACACATTGAAGCCTCCCTCCGTCCATTTCAAAAATTGTATTACAAGTCTTTGCAATATCGAGGTCATGAGTTACTATTAAAAGCATAATGCCATTTTTAAGCACAACTTGATGTAAAAGGTCCATAATTTGTTTTCCGGTTTTTTTATCTAAAGCACCAGTAGGTTCATCACATAAAATGGCTTCCGGCGATACTGCAAGTGCGCGGGCAATCGCCACTCTTTGTTGTTCGCCTCCTGATAAATTAGATGGATAATCATTTTCTTTTCCTTCTAATCCAACACTTTGCAAAAGATTTCGTATTGCTTCTTTCCGCTGTCTTGTATTCATTTTCTTTTTGGAATAAAGTAAAGGAAGCTCAATATTTTCCCAAACTCTTAAATGTTTAATTAAAGAATAGTTTTGAAAAACAAAACCGATATTACTTGCTCGAAGCATAGATAGCTGGCTATCTGTTAAAGTGGAAACAGACATACCATTATAAAGAAATTCGCCTTGATATGAGTGGTTGAGTAAACCTATAATTGATATAAGGCTTGTTTTTCCTGAACCCGATTTGCCTACAATAGCATAGCTGTTTCCTCGCTTTAGTTCCATATTTGCTTTGTTTACAGTTACTAAGGTATCACCATTATTCAAATTAACAGTCGCTACCAAGTTTTTTATTTGAATTAAATTTCCTCCATTCGTTTTTTCCATGTTACAAATTACTCCTTACTCCTTGGGTCAAGGTTTGGGGGAATAGAAGAAATTGTATCGCCCTCATTTACACCCGACAATATTTCTATATATGCACCATCAGTTGCACCCAGCATAACTTCTGTTTGAATTTGTTTTCCGTCATTTATTACGGTTACCATTCCCTTACCTTGTCTGCCCGCAATGACTGAAAGTGGTAACAAAAGCACATCTTTTCTAGTTTCGGCTGTTATGACAACGGTAGCACTTTGTCCGGGTTTTACATCAATATCTTTTCCAATTAAACATTGCAATGTGCTTTCTGCATTTTCTGATACTGGTACTACAACTGCAATCGCTTCCGTAGGTCCCACACCATCAACTACTTGAAACTTTGCTTTTAATGCTGCATTTTCCGGCAATATTTTCAAAAAATTTTCAGCTTCAATATTGAGAGCAAAACCTGTGTACTTAGCTGTTGCTAAGGGATAATTTTTGGGAACACTCTCATTAGATGAGATAATAGAAAGAATCGTTGCGTCAACTGGGGATTTTATTTCTTCTTCAGATACTTTCCCAATCACACCACCCTCAGTAATTTTGTTGCCGGCTGAGGAACAGGCTTCAAAAGTACCCTCAACAGAAGAACATAAAACAAAATCCAAAGCCGGAATAATAGTTGTGTGAGCAGATACCGTTGGAGTAAGATTACCGCGAGTAACGGATACCGTTTCAACGGATTGTACTTTTGGATTTACGTTACTGGTTTCATTTTTCTGCTCGTCAAAACAACAGGCAGATAACACAATTATTATCATACATAGCATAGGTAACGCCATAATTCGATTTTGGTATTTCACCAACATACCTCCTTGTTATTGTATATTATATTTCGTTTAAAGATAAAAGGCTTTCACCTTGATACAATAATTATATCAAAATAAAAGCCTTAATTTTGATGATTGTTCGCAAGAAAATCCTCTTTTTTGCTACGGAATTTCTTACGATTTTCCTACGAAAGTGGAAGTGTAACTATAAATTTTATACACTCGTCTTTACTATGAGCAACAATAGTCCCCTTATGTAGTTCTACAATATGTTTCGCAATCGCAAGTCCCAATCCGGCACCACCACTTGTAGTATTTCTTGATGTGTCAACTCGGTAAAACTGCTCAAATATTAGTTTTAGTTTTTCTTCTGCGATAGGATTCCCAAAATTTTCAAAAGTAATTACAATAGTGTTCTCTTGAAGTTCTGTGGTTATTGCAACTTCTGTATCTGTATAACTGTAAATTACCGCATTACGCAAGAGATTATCGAACACACGTTGTATTTTGTTTGCGTCGCAATGTAGCATAATGTCGCTTGTACTATTGAGAGTACATTTCAAATTTTTTTCCTTTAATATGGGCTTAAATTCATAGATAAGTTGTTCTAATAAACGGGTCAAATTTATGTTGCTGTATTGTAATGTTATGTTAGATAAGTTAAATCGTGTGATTTCAAAAAACTCGTTTATCAAATCTTCAAGACGTTCTGCTTTATCAAGAGAAATAGAAAGATACTTTTCTCTTAACTCCTGTGATATTTGTTGTTCATCATCATGCAGTAGTGTTAGATAGCCAATGACGGAAGAAAGCGGCGTTTTCAAATCATGTGCAAGGTACATAATCAAATCATTCTTGCGCTGTTCATTTTCCTGTGCAAGTCGCGCATTGTTTTCTGCTTCTTGCTTTAAGCGATTTATGTTGATAGCAATTTCGCTTAGTTCCGGTGAGAGTTCAATATAATCTACTGATTTATCAAATAGTTTTCCTGTTGCAGCTTGTAACTCGTAGACATAATTAACAACCTTTTTCAAAAGTTTATAAGTCAAATACAAAATGCAAACTACCCATAATATAAGCCCTACCATATAAACATAAAGTCCCCTATATATCAGGTAGTAATGTTCCACATATCTATCCAGTACCCAAGTAAGTCCCATATCTAACGAAACCGTACACACTAAGATAATTCCCGAACAAATTACACTCTGTAAGATATAACTTTTAAACAGGATTGTAAGCAGATAATTTTGTTCATTTTTATTCAATTTCATAACCTACCCCCCAAACTGTTTTGATAAATTTTGGATTTTTGGCGGGTTCATTTAATTTTTCTCTAAGCCGCCCTATATGTGCCATTACGGTGTTGTTATTATCTAAATATTTTTCTTTCCAGATATTTTCAAATAGTTCCTCAGTTGAAACAACTTTGCCTTGATGTTCACATAAATACCAAAGGATTGAAAACTCGATAGGAGTTAAAGATATTTCTTTTCCGAACAAAAAGCATTTATGCGTGTCCTTATTGATAATCAATCCTCTAATGTCATATTCACTTTTTGGAAAAAACTGCTTTTTTGTTGGATTGTTGTACTTCTGATAGCGTCTTAACTGTGTTTTCACTCTTGCAATGACTTCAAGGGGATTAAAAGGTTTTGTTATATAATCATCGGCACCTATTGTTAGCCCCATTATTTTATCGCCATCATCAATTTTAGCTGTAAGCATAATAACAGGGAAATAATAATTTTCTCTAATTTTTTGGCAAATACGGAATCCGTCTATATCAGGAAGCATAACGTCCAATATCGCCAAATCAATTTCCGTTTTCTGAATACATTCCAATGCTTCAATTCCATTGTAATATTTGTGTACTATATAATTATCGTTTTTAAGATAAACTTCAAGTAAATCTGCTATCTCTTTTTCATCATCTACAACTAAAATTTTTTCATTCATTGTCTACACTCCTTTTTATCCTTTTATCAAATGGTTTTACTGCGCTCTTGGGTATCAACCACATATAACCGATTTTTGAAACACCAGGTATTCGATTTTCTTTACAAAGTATCTGCACACGCCGTTCAGAAATACCCCATTTTTCCGCTGCTTCGGGACAAGACATATATTCCATATCGTAACCGTCCTTTCTTCAAACATTATCAATATAATTATACTCGGATAACCGAATAATAGCAAGTACATGATATGCTCTATTTCTATCCATACTATGATGTGTGTAAGCCGCCGTAATAGTCGGCAATGTCAAAGCGAATGTCGTAGCGGTCAGCGGTTTCATCAAAAATCAAAGCTCCTGTTTTCTGTGCCATGTGGTAAATCCTCCTTTTTTCGTTTACAGGCTTTCGCCCTCGTTGTAGGTGTAATAGTCCAGGTCGCCGTACTTTGGCTTTCTCGGTGCAAGCGCGCCGCTTGCCATATCGTGAGCGACAAGGGAAGTATAGTAGCTGTCAATGGTAGACGGGGCATTGAAAAGCACCGCCTTTAGGTACTGCTTGATGTTGCGGATTTTCGTGGTGTTCTCCTGCATACAGTCAAGCACAAAGCGAATATGTTCGCTGTTCAGCTTCATAAACTTTGACTTCACAAGCTCGGCGGGGTAATCGTCCCCGGCAATACGGATTTTCTTTCTTGCCGTACAGACGGTTTCAAGCATGAGGTCAACAATTTCATTCAGACGGTCGCGGTCATGGCTTCTGTCCTGTAAGAGAATGTCATAGGCGATATTGTCTTTGATAATTTCCTCATACACTCTGTAAGCGTCGTTCCTTTCCGTTCTTTTCCGTTCCGGCGGCTGTGCCGTTTCGTCCTCGCCATAAGGCAAGGGATTTAGGGAATGGATAGGAATGGAATGGGTACTTGATAAATCCGTATTTGATTTTTCTTTTTTTGGTAAGTTAGTTCTTTGTATATCTTTATTTAATTGCGTTGGATTTTCCGACGTCGGATTATCCGTTGTCGGATTTTCCAATATCGGGTTATCCGCTGTTGGATTTTCCAATACCGGGCAATCCAATTCCGGCGGCTGCGGCTGTTCGTAAATGGTGTACTCGATAGCGGTCATTTTGCCTTTCTCGTCGCGTCCCTGCCGCCTTGTGATATATCCGGCTTTTTCAAGCTCCCAAACGGCGGTACGGATAGCGTCGATACTTTCCCGGTTGATGTAGGACAGCCCCGAAAGGGTATAATCCCAATCCTCCGGCAGGGACAGCATTTGAGATAACAGCCCCTTTGCCTTTAAGGAAAGCTCCTTATTGCGTAAGTGGTGGTTGCTCATTACGGTGTAGCCTGTGTTGCGTTCCACACGGAAAACTGCCATAGCTTCATCACTCCTTTGCTTTAGATTTGTTGCGCAGTAGAACGCGGATTTTGAGGGGTAAGGTATCTTTTCCTTGCTTCCTCTGTTTTGCGTTCTGTAAGCCCGATAAATCAAGGCTTTTTTTGCCCCTACTGCGTAACATGAGGGCATAAAAATAGCGGCGTTCCTGTTCTCCCAGTGAGAGAGTGAGAAACGCCGCTGTGCGGGTCGCTATTTCATTTCTTCTGCTATCAGTTCTTGCATGACTTCTCCAAAGTCTGCCATGAAAGAAAAGATGAAGTATTCCAAAACGTCGGGGTCTGCGTCCATAGGCTCGGCTTCCTCTGAAAAAGGCAAGCCCATTAGCCCATAAAGCAGTTTGATGATTTTGAACAGCTTGCCCCGGTCGGTGGGGTTGTTCATGGTTACAAGTACGTTGGTAAGGCGGTTGATTGTTTCCATGTCGCCGCCTGTCGTTACCCATACCATTTCCGCGAACGGCTGCGTGATTGCCCCGGCGACAAGGTTTATCTTATCCTTGCCGATTTCGCCGGACGGAAGTATAATACCCTTAGTCAAAAGTTCGTTTTTCATGTCGTCCTCCTTATATTCTGTGGTGCTAAAATGGTGCCCGGTCTTACAAAAACACCTTATGCGGAGATATGACAAGAAAAATGAAGATATGCGGAAAACCTTGATTTTAAGCCATTTTCACATTGGTTTATAAACATTTGTGAGGACTTATAAAAGGTTTTGCGTCTATCAAATCAATAAAAAATTTCTGGCTACATAAAACGAGACGGCCGCAACCGTCTCATTTAAAGTCTTACTTTTAAAAAGTATCATTATTTGTATTATAGGAGCTATATTCGCAAGTGAATGAATATCTATTCAGGCTTTCAATTTGTCTCTTTCTTCAATCATTCTTTTTGCGTTTTCGAAATATTCCTTCCAATCCTTATCCGTTGCGTTTGCTAATTTACTGGGACGATAACTCCAAAATGGGATTATTTCCTTACGCGGATCCTTATCCACAAAATAACACTCAAATTTATTGGTCTTTACATAATCAACCCACGCTTTTTCTTCTTTTATATACTTCTCATGTATGTTTTTCAGTTTTGCATCCCAATTATCCAAGGCACCACCCCTGGATGTCACCGCTGCACTTGTCATATTGCCCACGGCATAAACTGATCCAAGGAACCCCATAAATGCATCTATAACGTCTTTTTCTATTTTTTCCCCTGTTTTTTCATGCCGAATTTTTGATAAGCTTTCTCGGAGTTGCTCTTCATCCTTCCCCATAGGAATCCGTTCCAATAAGACTTCCTCCAATTCTTTCCTTGATTTTTGCATTAACTCCTTCTTATTTCCCAATAAAAAGATTTTAGTCGGAGTCCACCAGCTTGTCATGATATCATTTCTCATCTTTTCATCACTCTGCTTCGGCATCAGTGAAGCATCTGCTACGCTATTTTCAACATCTCCAGGATATAATTTAGAAAACATAAGAGAATTATATAACATATTATTGTTGTCCCAATCCTTCGACAGCTTCACAAATTCGTCCAGTAATGTCCTTCTACAGTCTTTCATCTAGATCTTCTCTTTCATCGTAATCACCCTTTAGAAGTCCCCGAACCAGATATTCAGATCCACTTCCTCATTAATACCGTCCACAGCGCCTTTTTCGCTGTACTGCCAAACCTTATAGGCATACGGATAATACAGATCATCATTATAGTAAGCGAACCACTTATCATACTGTTCCAGCTGTCCCAGATCCAGCATCAGTGTTCCCATCTCCATGTTATGATAGATCATGGGCTTGTAGCCGGCGTCCTGGATGGTCTGGCAGAACAGGGCCGTCAGGCGGGTTCTCTCTTCCACGCTCAGTTCATTGGCACGGCCCTTGCCGCCGCTGACTTTTTCCACGTCGAAGACGATGGGCAGTTCGATGTTATAAGGTTTTACCTTTTCCAGTACCAGATTGGCTTCTTCCAACAGTTCCTCGTCTGTGATGGCCTGAGAGTAGAAGTAGACACCTACTTTGATTCCTGCCTGTAATGCTCCCTTGACATTCTGCTCAAAGTATTCGTCCTCCACCAGCTTACCCTCAGTGCCGTAGCCTCTGAGGCCTACACGGATGAATGCGAATTCCACACCGTCTGCGGCTACCTTGGTCCAGTCGATATTGCCCTGATGCTTGGAGACGTCGATTCCCTTGTGGGATACTACCTGACCGTCCTGCATATACTGCACTTCTCCGTCCTCGAGAATGTTCAGGTTCTCCAATACATAATCATTTTTCTGCAAATCATCACGAATGGGTACGAAATTAAAGGTTCCGTTGCTCACAACGACCAGTTCATTGGGATAGTAAGGACGCAGGGTCTCTACCATGGTAGTGCCGGAGGTCAGACCATCACGGATCCCGGAGAGGATCTTGTTCTCTTCCTCGTCCTCAGCCTGCTGCTTTGCTTCAGCGATCAGGGCATCCACTTCCTCCTGCGTATAGGTCTTCACCACTTCCTGTGTGCTCTCTTCCGTCTGGCTTCCGGCTTCCGCTGCTGCCGCCAGATCGTTGGCATTATTCTGGAACTTGCTGTCGATCCAGGAATACAGGATTCCCGCAACATACGTTACCAGTACTAACACCAACAGGCATCCGGTCATGACCAGAATGGATGCTATGGTGTTGTTTTTCTTACGCTTATTTGCTCTGCTCAGACGATCCTCGGGGATCCGTCCGTTTTCATTTTGTTTTTTCATAAGTACCCCTGCTCTCCTTTTTCATGCTGTCTCTCTATAACTATGCAGCATTGCGGTCTATAAGATTATATATAACTATTCAGAGCCGTGCAAGTTATGGCAATATGTACGTCGAATGCTTGCATTCGTAAGAACATTTGACATAATTTATACGGCGAAATAACCACATAAGCAAAAAGCAAGCTCTGAAAGAGCGGTTTTGCGAATGCGGGCTGAATAGTTCCTTCATATAATATAATCGAATTTCCGACGGAAAGGAAGAGGAAAAAATTTGTTTTATGAATTATTAATGAATTGGCCCTTATCCGGCCATCTCCCGCATTTCCCGCAATATCTTTTTCTCCAGGCGGCTGACCTGCACCTGACTGATCCCCAGGATCCCGGCGATCTCCGTCTGGGTCTTATTCTGAAAATAGCGCATACGGATCAACTCCCGGTCTCTCTCCGGAAGCTCCCCAAGCAGCTGTGCCAACAGCATCTGATCCAGCAGCCTGTCCTTCTCCACATCATTTTCCACCGCACCGCTGCTTCCCATGCTGGCTCCCACACAGCCGTGGGCCGCGGCCACCACCCGGTCCGCCAGACACAGCTCGCTGCCGTCCTCCTGCCCGCTGCTGCTATAGAGGGATTCCACCTCCGCTCCGGCCTCCATGGCCAGAATCACATCTTCTCTGTCCAGCTGTGCCTCCGCGGACAATTCTTGTAAGGTGGGCTCCCTGTGCAGTCTGCTCTGTAAACGCTGTCTTGCCAGTCTGACCTTCAGCCCATCCTCCTTGATGGTACGGGATACCTTTAACAGACCGTCATCCCGCAGAAACCGTTTGATCTCCCCGGTGATCATGGGGACGGCATAGGTGGAAAACCGTACCTCCAGCTTCAGGTCAAATTTATCGATGGCTTTCATCAGGCCGATCACGCCGATCTGGAACAGATCCTCCGGGTCATATCCTCTGCCCAGAAATCTTTTCACAATGTGATGCACCAGTCCCAGATTTTTCTCGATCAGTACTTCTCTCGCTTCTTTATCTCCGCTTTGTGACTTTCCGATGAGTACTGATACTTCTTCCATGCCTCAGTCCTCTTTTCCGATCCAGTCTCCGCAGCGCATTTTCTTCCACATATGTACTCTTGTGCCCTTGCCCGGGATGCTCTCCACTTCCAGCTCATCCATGAAGGCTTCCATAAAGGCAAATCCCATGCCGGACCGTTCCAGTTCCGGCTTCGTGGTAAATAACGGTTCCATGGCTCTGGCCACATCCTTGATGCCTTTTCCCTGATCCGATACCTCGATGGAAAGCGTATCGTTCTCAAGAATGCAGTGCAGTCTTACCTTTCCCGGATGGATAATGCTGTACGCCGGGCGCATCTCCCCATGCTTCGTATAACCGGACAGATTCTCGTATCCATGGATAATGGCATTGGTTACTGCCTCCGATACTGCGGTCTTGATATCCGCCAGTTCTTCCAGTGTGGGATTCAGATGGGTAATGAAAGCCGCCACCGCCACTCTGGCAAAGCTTTCATTACAGGAGACCGCGTCAAATACGATCTCCATCTCATTCCGGCTGCCCTGCGTTCTCTGCTGCAAAAGTTCTTTTTCTTCCGTCACCTGAATGTTTTCCCTCTCTGCTACCATCTTCTCCTCATTTCTGCGCCTATTATTGCACTGTTTTTCATATTTTTTTGAATAATTTCTTTCATTTTCGACAGAATCTTCCTTCCACCGTTTAACCCGGCAGGATCTCGACGATCTTGTGAAGCCCGGACATACGGAAGATCCGCTGGATCTGCCGGTCTGCATGGATCGCATAGACATGTCCGCCGAAGCAGGAAATCTTGCGGTACCGCCCCATGATGATCCCGATCCCGGAAGAATCCATGAACCGGGTATCCTCAAAATCAAACACTACATTTTCCACGTTTTCCCTGACCAAGAGCCTGTCCGCCCCTTCGCAGATATAGGAGGCTCTGTGGTGGTCCACTTCCTCCGGCATGCGCACCATCAGGCAGTTATCAATGATCTGAAAGTCTTCCATATTTCCTCACATTCCGCTGTTTTCCAGCATTTTTACTCAAAAGAAAAGAGAACCCGCGCTTTACTTTACGCAAGTTCTCTTTCGTGTGTTGTGTGTCATTGTCTGATGGTATGTTGTTCTTCCCTACTGTGCCGTATTCTCTGCCAGCTGGGAACGATATCTCTGGGCACTTCTGGCCGTTTCCGTATCCGGGAACAGCTCTATGATCTTGTCATAGGTGGTGATGGCATTCTGGGCATCGTCACTCTTACGGTAAGAGTTGCCCAGGCTCAGCCAGGCATCCTTGTTGGTCTCATCGTAAATGACTGCCTTGGACAGGTTCTCGATAGCCGTCGCGTAATCCTCGCTGCGGTAAGCATTGTAGCCTGTCTCATAATACTGTGCGGACAGCTGCGGCCCGATCAGGCCAAGCAACGTCTTGTACAGCTTCTGGAATGCTTCGGAAGTACTGTCCACATCCACAGATGCCGAAATGCTTTCCAGGTTAGCCGCCGTCTGGGTAATATCCTGCGTCTCCAGATATGTGGTGGCTGCCGCTAACAGGCTGTCGATGGTCTGTAGCGTACCGTCGGTTCCCACATACCCCTGCAGTTCCTGATTCAGCGTATCATTCTCTGTCTGCAGTGCCTGCATCTGGGTCTCCAGTTCCTGGATCCGGGAGGTCTTGGTGTCTAACTGATTGCCGATGTCGGTGATGGTCTTCTGGGCCTCATTGTTGGCATTGGATACCGCTGCCGGAACCACCAGAAAATACATCACGGCCAGACCAATGATCAAACCGATGGCAATATTGATCAGGGAAGAGAGACCTGCACTCTTCTGCTCCTTCACATTCAAAGGCTGAATGATGATCTCATTGTCACTCTGGTAGCGAACCGCATCATCCTTCTTCCGGCGTCCGGTCTGCTTGCTATTCTCGTCCGGAGTCAGCTGCATCTCAACTTCCTTCAGATACCGCAGGGTCAGCGTATTGTTGCGGTCGATGTCCATGCACTTACGCAGTTCTCTCTCCGCTCTGTCCCACTGTTCACTGTCCATATAAAGCAGGGCTAACAGCTGGTGTGCCCGGATGAACTTCGGGTTCAGGGACAGTACCTTTTTCAGCTGGATGATAGCCAGATCCTTGCTGTCCTGATTACAATAGACCAGTGCCTGATTGTATTTCTTGATGGTCTGGTTAATGGCATCCAGGCGGGCCGCATTGGACTGCAGCATATTGATGTAATCGTCCGCGATATTTTTCTCAGGCCGCATATTTTTGCTGATGACCCATTCGCTCAGTGCCGCAACGACCTCTCCGGTCTCAAAATACACCAGTCCCAGCAGATTTCTGGCTTCGATATTGTTCTTATTAAATTTCAGGCTCTGCCGTAAGCTGTTGATCGCACCTGTGAGATCCCGTACTCCTGCTTTCTCCAGACCGTCATTGTAGAAACGGTTGGACATACACATGATCTTCTTGTAGAGGGATACATCTGCTCCGCAGGACGTACAGAAATCGTGCTCTGACAGATGGCAGCCGCAGTTATAACAAAACATGCTCTCCCTCCTTATTTCTCTTCTTTTTCTTCGGATTCTTTTATCATTTTCACCAACAGATCCGCCGCATCGGTCAGATCCTGATTGTAGATAGCTTCCTCAGCGTCTTCCACTTCCAGACTGGGATGAAATTTCTTCAGTTCTTCTTCAAAATTGATCATGGTCCAAAGACTCCTTTATTTCCCCGACAAGATACAGGCTTCCCGCGATATAGAGCCGTTCTCCTGGCTGTCTGCCCGAGACTTCCGTCCGCAGTGCCGTATCCGCTTCCGTATACATAGTAAACCGGTCTTCCGGATAAGCTGCCAATAAACCTTTCAGTTCTTCCAGCGAAAGCGACCTCGCCGTCCGCATATGCGTAAAAGCGATCCGGTCGAATAATCCCGACGTGATCACCCTCTGTATCATATGCCTGCAATCCTTATCCGCCGCCACACCAAATAACAGTCTCCTGCCCTCCGTGCAGCCGTCCTGTTCCACGGTATCCAGAAAAGCCCGGATGCCGTCATCATTATGCGCACCATCCACGTACACCTCCGGAAGTACTTCTTCCATGCGTCCCTGCCAGAAGCAGCCAAGGATTCCCTGTCGGATCTCTTCCACAGTGGGACACCCGGATGCTGCACACATTCTGCCGTCAGGCATGTCCGTACTGCGAAACAGCACTTCCACGGCCCGCACTGCCAATGCCGCATTTTCCATCTGGTAGCGTGCAATGGTATGCAAAGTAAGACTAATATAATTATAATACTCAGAGCGCAAGGAAAAATCAATGTATTTCTTCCGAAATCCAAGGAAAGTATAGTCCTTTTTCGACACCGGTATCTGTATCGCACCAAGTTCTGACGCTTTGCGGCAAATTACCGCACTGGCATCCGCATCCCCGTCCAGATACACCACCGGAACACCGGGGCGCAGGATCCCTGCCTTTTCCGCAGCGATCTTCGCTGTGGTGTCTCCCAGATACTGTACATGATCCAGACTGATCCGCGTAATGACGGTCAGGAGCTTATTGTCCACATAATTCGTGGCATCCAGTCTGCCCCCCAGGCCGGTCTCAATGATGCAATAATCCGGCTTTTCTTCTGCAAAACAGAGTAATGCCATGCAGAATAGGTATTCATAAAAGTTGAGAACGAATTCCTGTGGCGCTTCTTCCCCTCGCTGTCCGTCCCCAGTATTAGCAGAATTGGTCTCCTGCAAAGCGTCCCATACCGCAAGAAACCCCTGTAAAAAAGCTTCCTCTGAGATTATTTCACCGTTCACGGCAAAACGCTCCCGCATATCCACCAGATGAGGTGAAGTGAATACAGCCGTGCGATAGCCTGCTTCCCGCAGGATCGAACTCATGTAGGCACAGACGGAGCCTTTTCCATTGGTGCCCGCCACATGAATGATCCGCAGATCCTTCTCCGGATTTCCGAGTTTTTTTAAAAACCATTTAAGGTCCCTGCTGTCCGCAGGATTTTTTTTAACAGTAAAGCGGGGCATATCCTTCAGATATGCCACCGCTTCTTCAAACGTTATCATGTCATTACCGAATCTCATCGTATTCCTTATGCTTTACGTTCTTTTTATTCTGTACATTTCGTTGCAGATCATGCCAGCTGTTCTAAGCGCTTTGTCACCTGTTCCATCATCTGCTCGTATTTTGCCAGCTTTTCCTTCTCCTCTGCGATCTTCGCTTCGGGAGCCTTGGACAGGAATCTCTCATTGGACAGCATTCCCCTGGAACGTGACAGCTCGCCTTCCAGTCTCTTCTGCTCCTTCTTCAGTCGCTCGATCTCCTGTGCGATGTCTACCAGCTCTGCAAACGGAATGTACAGGGTTGCACCAGGGATCACTACGGATACCGCATCCTCTGCGATTCCGGTCTTGTCAGCCTGGATCATGATCTCATTCGCATAAGCAAGGCTTGCGAAGAACAGCTTACCCTCCTCAAAAATCCTGCGGATCTCGTCATTTTCGCTGACTACATACACACTTGCCTTACGGCTGGGTGCTACGTTCATCTCAGTACGGATGTTGCGGATACCGCGAACGGCTTCCTTAATCGTTTCGATGGCCTTCTCCTCTGCGGGGAATGCACGATCCTCGCTGTACTCCGGCCACTTGCTGATCATGATGGACTCTTCTTCATTCTGAATGGTGCAGAAGATCTCCTCAGTGATGAACGGCATGTAAGGATGTAACAGCTTCAGGGCGTCGATCAGGACAGTCTTCAGCGTCCACAGTGCCGCATTCTGGCTGACTGCATCGTCGGTGCTGTACAGACGGGGTTTTACCATCTCAATGTACCAGTCACAGAATTCATCCCAGATAAAATCATATACCTTCTGTACGGCAATACCAAGCTCGAAGTGATCCATGTTGTCGGTCACATCTTTTACCAGAGTGTTTAACTTGGACAGGATCCACTTGTCTACGGGCTGTAAATCTGCTGCCGCAGGGGTGGTGATATCTTTTCCGGTCTTCTCCAGTGCCTGCTCCATGTTCATCATAATGAAGCGGGAAGCATTCCATACCTTGTTGGCGAAGTTACGGCTGTTCTCTACTCTCTCATAATAGAAACGCATATCGTTGCCAGGTGCGTTGCCGGTGATCAGAGTCAGACGCAGTGCATCGGCACCGTACTGGCTGATGATCTCCAAGGGATCGATACCATTGCCCAGAGATTTGGACATCTTCCGTCCCTGACTGTCACGTACCAGTCCGTGGAACAATACGGTCTTGAAAGGCTTCTCTCCCATCTGCTCGTATCCGGAGAAGATCATACGGATCACCCAGAAGAAGATGATATCATAACCGGTTACCAGGACATCGGTAGGATAGAAATACTTCAGATCCTCGGTCTGCTCCGGCCAGCCCAGGGTCTCAAAAGGCCACAGTGCGGAGGAGAACCAGGTATCCAGCGTATCGGGATCCTGTGTAAAGTGGGTGCAGCCGCACTTGGGACATACCTTCGGCATCTCCTTGGCTACGACTACTTCACCGCAGTCATCGCAGTAATATGCGGGAATCCTGTGTCCCCACCACAGCTGACGGCTGATACACCAGTCGCGGATGTTATCCGTCCAGTTGAAATAGTTCTTCTCCATACGCTCGGGGATCAGCTTGATCTCACCATTTTTCACTGCTTCTCTTGCAGGTTTGATCAATTCATCCATCTTAACGAACCACTGGTCTTTTACCATAGGCTCGATGGTGGTCTTACAACGGTCATGGGTACCTACGTTGTGTACATGATCTTCGATCTTTACTAACAGGCCCATCTGATCCAGTTCTTCCACGATGGCTTTTCTCGCCTCATAGCGGTCCATGCCCTCGAACTTGCCGCCGTTTTTATTGATGGTGGCATCATCGTTCAGGATATTGATCACAGGCAGATCATGACGCTTGCCCACCTCAAAGTCATTGGGGTCATGAGCGGGGGTGATCTTAACGACACCGGTACCGAACTCTCTGTCTACATAAGCATCCTCAACGATGGGAATCACACGGTTTACGATAGGAAGCAGTACCTTTCTGCCATGCAGATGGGTGTAACGCTCATCATCGGGATGAATGGCTACTGCGGTATCACCTAACATGGTCTCGGGACGGGTAGTGGCAAAGGTCAGAAACTCTGTGGTGCTGGGCGTTCCGTCCTCGTTCATCAGCGGATACTTGATGTGCCAGAAATGTCCTGCCTGCTCCTGATATTCTACCTCTGCATCGGAGATGGAGGTATTACATACGGGACACCAGTTAACGATACGGGCACCCTTGTAGATGTAGCCTTTTTCGTGCATCTTCACGAACACTTCGGTCACAGCCTTGTTGCAGCCCTCATCCATGGTGAAACGCTCTCTGTCCCAGTCGCAGGAAGAGCCCAGCTTTTTCAGCTGACTAATAATACGTCCGCCGTATTCCTTCTTCCACTCCCAGGCTCTCTCTAAGAACTTTTCACGTCCCAGATTGTGCTTGTCGATGCCTTCTTCCTTCAGCTTCTGGATGATCTTGACCTCGGTAGCGATACTTGCATGGTCGGTGCCGGGCTGCCACAGTGCATTGTAGCCCTGCATTCTCTTATAACGGATCAGGATATCCTGCATGGTGTTGTCCAATGCATGTCCCATGTGGAGCTGTCCTGTGATATTTGGGGGCGGGATCACGATAGTGAAGGGAGTCTTACTGTGATCTACCTCCGCATGGAAATACTTTTTGTCAAGCCACTTCTGATACAGTCTGTCTTCTATGCCGTTTGGGTCATAGGTTTTGGCTAATTCTTTGCTCATTGCTTCCTCCTTAAATTCTCCTGAAACTAAAGAAGCCCTCTGCTGACTCTCGTCAGCAAAGGGCGTCAGTAACGCGGTACCACCTTTGTTCACAGCTTGCGCTGCCTCGTGACTTCTTACAAAGTCCTATCCGGTAACGGGGATAACTCGTGAGAACTTACGCCCGGAATATCCGGTCTCGGCTCTCCGGCTTGGAAGCTACCTTCCACATTCCTGTCTTGAAGCAGCCTTCCAGCGCATACATGCAGCCGCTCTCTCTGGTAAGGGGAAATGTGTACTCCTCTTCGTCATTGCCTTTGATCTCATAAAAACTACTAATAAGAAATATAGTACAGGAAGCAATCCTTTGTCAAGAAAATCTTGTTTTCCTGCAGATCGTATTATCAACGTCCAAAACTGGTATGATAAAAAAAACACATTCTGGCTCTTTTAAGCAAGCCACTTTTTCTATACACTGAATCCTAACATATCCCACCGAACAAATGGGAATTATGAAAAAGAAATTAAAAGAGGAGATCATCATTATGGAAAAGAAAAAATCATACGGTGTATTGATTGCGGGAGCCATTCTCCTGATCCTGGGAATCGTCCTGGCAGTCATTACCCACAATAACAGTTATCAGGAATCCGTTGCTTATGGCAGCCAGTTAAGCGATGTCAAGGCACAGCTGGAAGAAGTAGAAGCTTCCATCGAGGCAGTCACCGGCGGCACAACAGACGGTGATCTGGATGCCCTGAATGCGCAGAAGGATGAATTGTCCGCTCAGAAGTCCACTCTGTCCGACCAGAAGCTGTCCGCAGAGCGTCCTTACTCCTACAGCCTGGTTCTGGTATTCTTCGCTATCCTGTTAACTGCCAAGGGATTGTACAATGCCATCGCAGGCGTAATTCCCGCACAGAAGGCGGATGTGAAGAAGCTGGCGCAGGCAGGTCTGTTAGCAGCTCTGTGCTATATCGGATTTGCTTTCTTCAAGATCGACATTCCCGTGGGTCCCGAGAAGACCGCATTCCATCTGGGCAATGTATTCTGCGTACTGGCAGCTCTGCTGCTGGGCGGTTACTGGGGCGGACTTGCCGGTGCCATCGGCATGACCATCGCCGATCTGACCACCGCTTATGTAACCAGTGCCCCCAAGACCTTCTTATTAAAATTGTGCATCGGTCTGATCGTAGGACTGGTTGCTCACAAGATCTTCCATCTGAGCAAAGAGCATTCCGTAAAATATGTGACCGGCGTAACGATTCTTGCTTCTGCCTGCGGTATGGCATTTAACGTGGTAGCGGATCCACTGGTTGGTTACTTCTATAAAATGTATCTGCTGGGTGTGCCTCAGGATATTTCCAAGGCTCTTGCCAAGATCAGCACCGTAACTACCGGTGTCAACGCCATCGTTGCTGTGATCTGTGCTTCCGTATTCTATCTGGCACTTCGTCCGGCACTGAAGAAAGCAGGATTATTCCATGACATCTAATTTCGATACTTCTGATAGAAATGCACAAAAAGGCGGGGATTTCGTTCCCCGCCTTGCTATGATCAACGATATTGCCGGTTTCGGACGCTGCTCCACCACCGTGTCCCTGCCCGTGATCAGCGTAATGAAGGTACAGGTATGCCCTGTGCCTACTTCTGTTTTATCGAACCATTTAGGATTTCCTCTCTGCCATTTTGATGACTATACCTCTCATATGCGAGATTATATAAAAGTGTGGGGCGAACTGGGACTTACCTTCGATGGGTTATACTGTGGATTCTTAGGAAATGAAGAGCAGATCGACATTGTACGGGAATTCGTGGAAATGTTCCGGCCGCCCCTGTTTTTGCTGGATCCGGTCATGGGAGACCACGGCAGAGCCTACTCCTCCATTACAGAGACCCATGTTCAGAAGATGAAGGAGCTGCTGCCTCTGGCGGATATTATCACGCCGAATATCACGGAGTCCTGCCTGCTGACCGGGACTCCCTGGAAGGATGGGGAATGGACGCTGCAGGAGCTGTCCGGATTATGTGAACGGCTGGCTGACATTTGTCAAACAGCTTCCATTACATCCGACGAAGCCTCCACGGGCACTACTGCCAGTGGTTCTGACGGGGGGTCCGTTGGCGCTGTCTCCAATGGCTCCGCCGGTGCATCCATCGTCATCACCGGGATCCGTCAGGGCGATTCTCTGGTAAATTTCCTGTGGGATGACGGTGTCTATACCACCGTTGCCACCCCCATCGCCGGAGCCTCCCGCCCCGGCACCGGAGACATCTTCGCCTCCATCCTCGCTGCCGATGCCGTCCGCGGGGAGACACTACTAACCTCCGTGCAGAAGGCTGCGAACTTCGTAGGACTGTGCATCGCCGGAAGCGAAAAGGCCGGAACGCCGGTGCAGGAGGGCGTGGTGTTTGAGAAGTATCTGGCGGCGCTGTTGTAAGAATATTAAAGCTCAATGATTTAGTTGACTTTTCATTTCATCTCTTTTATATTTTATATAGAAAAGGAATTGTGGTTGTTCTCAAGAATGAGATCCCGTATAGCAAATGCTTAAACGGTGTGCTGCGATTCTTTTTTTATATTATACTGGCTATCCTCCATCTGGAAAGGGGGCATTAAAATTGAGTAATTTGACACATACTGATTCTATGATGAATGAAATCAGAGAATTGTTATTAAATGCACGTCAGCGCGTGGCGGTACAGGTAAATACGGAATTGCTGTCTACCTACTGGAATGTAGGAAAGATCATTGTTGAGTATGAGCAGGAAAGCAAAGATCGGGCAGATTACGGAAAGCAGACCTTAAAGGAACTTTCTAAAGGATTGACAAAAGAATTTGGAAAGGGATTTTCTGTTTCCAATCTATACAATATGCGCCTGTTCTATATGCACCATCAAAAATTCCAGACAGTGTCTGGAAAATTGTCGTGGTCGCATTATTGTGAGCTGTTGACGATTTCGGATCCAGACAAACGCAGTTTTTATGAAAAGGAAACCATCAACTCCGGGTGGTCGATCCGAGAATTAAAGCGGCAGATTTCCACTTCTCTCTATGAACGATTATTACTGTCAGAAGGAAAGACAAACAAGGAAACGGTACTTGCCCTCGCGGAAAAAGGTATTGAAATGACTACGCCAAGCGACATTATCAAAGACCCCTATGTGTTTGAATTTTTGGGTGTGCCGGAAAACAAGCCCCTGCTGGAAAGTGATCTTGAAAAAGCACTGGTCGCGCAGATTGAAAAATTCCTGTTGGAATTAGGTCGCGGTTTCATGTTCGTCGGGACGCAGCAACGCATTACGTTGAACAATACTCACTACTATGTGGATATGGTTTTCTATAATAAAATTCTCCGGGCGTATGTGCTGATTGAATTAAAGACAACCAAGCTCACACCGGAAGCCGCCGGGCAACTTAATATGTATCTGAACTACTACGCCGCAGAAGTAAATGATGAACATGATAATCCCCCCATCGGTATTATCCTTTGTACAGACAAAGACAGTGTAGCTGCTGAATATGCTCTCGGAGGTCTGTCCAACAATATCTTTGCTTCACGTTATGTTTCTTATATTCCAAATAAGGAACAACTCATCGCACAGGTAGAAGCTGTTTTGGATGAATGGCACAAACCGGAAAAAGAATTCTAACATTACCGCCTGAGGGAATCACAACTCCACTCAGGCGGTAATACCAAGAAATATTTTATTTAAACTCCACCACAACGCTGCCCATAGCACATTCCAGCTCCATATTTTTAGAAGCGTTGTTGTTGATCTGTTTCTCCTGTGCCAGGCCGTTGTAACTGTCATCACCGACTTTCAGTTCACCCATGCCGCAGCTTAAGTCGTAGTTGAAATCTGTCTGCGTTCCTGCCAGTGTCAGTTTCAGTTCTCCCATGGAGCACTCTCCGTCCAATCGTTCGGTCACATCTCCGTTCAGATGGACGGATCCCATTCCTACTGACACCTCTGCCACGCGGCTGCTCAGTTCTTCTACTGTCATCTGACCGGCACCACAGTCTAACTCTACCTGGTCAGCCTCCAGTTTTTCAAACGTCATCTTGCCGGCACCCACATTGGCTTCCAGCGCCCCCGTCTGCAATTCCTCTACACTGAGGCTTCCGGCGCCCAGATCCAAAGAGGTATTTTCAAAATAATATCCCTCAGGCACATACAGGCAGATGGAACCGCCCAGATTACCTTCACTGTTGCTGCTTACTTTTGAGGTTCCGCGGATCTCCATCGTACCGCCTTCCACATATCCCTGGAACTTTCGCATTCCATCGGCTTCTACCCGGAAGCAGTTATCCTCTGACACCTGAATCTTCATGACACAGCCACCGGCCTGCACCTGTAGATCCGTGATGCCCTGACTGTCATCCCCCAGAACATACAGCTCTATCTTTCCCGACCTAACTTCATAATCTGAGTCATAATCCACATTGTCCTCCAGATCATAGTGCACATCGCCCATATTTTCCCGGATCTGCTCCGTCACACCGTTGCTCCAGTCATCCACCTCTTCTCCGGAGATTCTTCCCAGGGTAACCGCTGACAGGATCTCCCCCGGCGAAACATGCGTGGAGCCATTCCCCAGGCTTCCGCTCACTCCCAGGATTAGTCCCAATAATATTAATATCAACGCTGTGATGGCACAGCCCTTCATAAATTTTCTCATGCTTCTGCTTTACCTCTTTTCTGGAATAATCCTCCGATCCAACAACAGATCGCCGGTGTGGCGATTCCCGCCATGGCCACGGTCAGCATCAGGAACAGAAGTCCGACACCTCCGCAGATCAGTCCGGCACCGATCAGGCACATTCCCACAAAGGGATGCGTAAACAGACTGATGATCCCTACTGCCACCAGTGCGATCAGAAGCAGTATCAGTGCTGCTGCCGTTGCCCCGAAACCGATGATCAGTCCGAACCATGTGGCGATCAGCCCTGCCGCCACGCCGATACCGGCGGAAGCTGCTCCCAGGATCACCGGGGATGCCAAAATACACAAAATGACGATCAGCACGATCATACCGGTGGACATTCCTTCTTTTTTCCGAGAGGACACTGCTCCAGCTGCCTGTGCTTCATTTTCCTGCCCAAAGCCTGCCTCTCCGGCACCGCTCTCCGCGCCGGAATCCGCCGGATAAGTGATCACCGCACGGTTGTCCGCATTGATCTTCTGGTAAATATTCTCTCCATAACCGTTCCCGAAAATGTCCTTTTTGATGTTTTCCGCCACCTTGGCAGGATTTCCCAAAGCCTCAATAACGTTCTGTTCATTTTCCGGACCCGCATCATTAAAATATTCATTATAGTATTGTAATGCTTCCTCCCGCTCTGTAGCGGAAATATTCTGCAACAGACTTTCCAGCTGCCTCATAAACTCCGTTCTATTCATTCTACTATGTTCTCCCATCTGCGCCTGTTTACGCCTCTGACCTGTCACTTAGTTTTCCTTCAAACAATCCCGTGATCTTATCGCTGTAGCTGCGCCACTCACTTTCATATAAATGAAGCTGCGCCCAGCCTCTGCTGGTGACTTTGTAATAACGCCTCGTTCTGCCACTGCATTCCCGGTCATAGACTTCCAGACATTCGTCCTTCTGTAATCGCCGAAGCACGGGATACAGGGTGGATTCCGACAATTCGATCACCTGCCGGACCTCCTGGGTGATCTTGTACCCATAGGTTCCTTCCGGTTCCCGGGCGACCACCGCCAGCACGATAGCATCCAGCAGAGCTGCTCCTGTATTAAAAAGCATCCTATCGCTCCTCTCTGAAATTTGCGGCTATCCGCCTTTCCTTACAATATTATATGCCGTATAGTATTGCTCTGTGGCTATACTATACGGCATATAATATCATGCGTCAATATAGAGAAACCGTAAGAAATTCTAAAGACTTTCCAAAGATTCCACAATGGCTTTGCCATCATGACCGGGGATGCTCTGTTAGTTTTCCATCAGCCAGAAATATGCACTGTACGCCGGCAGAAGACTACCGCCGCCAAAGTCATGTTTCTCTCCGGTGATCAGATCCACCGCCGTGCCGCAGCCGGCATCAAAATGCGCCATGAAATCCGCTCCATCCGCATTGATAGCCACCATGACTCTCTCATGCTCCGACTTTCTTTCGAAAATGCATTGCTTATTGGTCAGCAGTACTGAACGGAAAGCACCGTAATTCAATGCTTCCGAATGCTTCTTTGCCTCTGTCAGCTTGCTGATCCAGTCACACAGACCATTCCACTCCGGCTTATCAAAGTAGGGACGCAGAGCGGGATCGCCGTCTTCCTTGCGGGCCTTGAAGCCCCATTCACTTCCGTAATAGACACAGGGAATGCCCGGCATACCGAATGCCATGGCATAGATCAGCGGCAGATGATTCTCGTTGTTCAAAATACTTGCCACACGGGTCACATCGTGGTTGTCCACAAAGGACAGCAGATGCTTGCCCTTATACAGGGTCCAGTTCTCCGGTCCGAACTGACGTAACAGGGAATGTACGATCTCGAACATATTCATACTGTTGAAACTGCTGTAAAGTCCCTTGTAGCACTCGTAGTTCGTTGCGGAATGCAGCATCTGATCGTTCATCAGACGGTTGTAGTCTCCGTGAAGCATCTCTCCCAATAAGAAGAAATCCTGTTTGTAAGCGCTGGTTACTTCCCGCAGTCTTCTGACGAAATTTTCATCCAGACTGTAAGCCACATCCAGTCGCAGACCGTCAATACCGAATTCATCGATCCATCCCTTGACACTGTCCAGCAGATAGTTCACCACATCGGGATTCTGCAGGTTCAGCTTCACCAGATCAAAGCAGCCTTCCCAGCCCTCATACCAGAGTCCGTCGTTGTAATTGGAATTGCCACCGAAGTCGATCCGGTAGAACCAGTTCACATACGGTGAATTCTCCCGGTTGCGGATCACATCCTGGAACTGGGCAAAGCCTCTGCCCACATGATTGAGCACACCGTCCAGCACGACCCGGATCCCGGCCCTGTGCAATGCGTCGCAGACCTCCTTAAAATCTTCGTTGGTTCCCAGTCTCACATCGATCTTACGATAATCTCTGGTATTGTAACCATGAGTATCCGATTCGAATACCGGGGAGAAATATACCGCGTTCACTCCCAGCTTCTGCATATGGGGGATCCAGTCCTCCACATGTTTGATCTCATGTCTCTGTACTCCGTCATTTTCAAAAGGAACTCCGCAGAATCCCATGGGATAGATCTGATAAAAAACACTTTCATACGCCCACATATTAGTCACCATACCTTTCATTGACTGATCCAGTACCGTTTTGTTTTTTTATCCACAACGGTTCTTTTGCTATTATACACCATTTTTGAACCGTCTGTCGTTTTTTCTGTGTAAAACCACAAATAATCCACAAAATCCACCGACTTATCCACATATACACATGTGTCATATGTGGTTATGTGGATTGTCATATCGGATATCAACTCGTGTATCACATTGAAAATCATCCCTTTTGCCACAACCAGGCATCCCAGAAGCGCTCCACCTTTTTGGCTACCGTATCCACGGTCACAGGCTGCACCTGTTCCCACTCTCTGGGGAATAATCTCCGGTAGGAATACTGCTGAAACCGATCATCCAGCAGAACAATGATACCCACATCCTCCGCCGTCCGGATCACGCGGCCTGCCGCCTGCAATACTTTATTCATTCCCGGATAGCGGTAGGAATAATCGAAGCCGTTCTCTCCGTCCTCATCAAAATAGCCCTTGAGGATCTCCCGCTCACAGCCTACCTGGGGCAGTCCGGTTCCTACTACAATGACTCCGATCAGACTGTCCTTCTTCAGATCGATGCCCTCTCCGAAGATTCCCCCTAGCACGCAGAAGCCGATCAGCGTCTGCTCCTCTTCCTCCTCGATCTCCATACCGATGAGACTTTGCAGGTCACATTCCTCATTGCCCCGGAAGCGATTCAGGAAGTATTCACGCTCTTCCTCATTCATGGATTCCTGTTGGACGAGACATTCTTCTTCCTCTGTCATAAAATACTGTTCATAGATCTCGTAAATATGATTCATAAAGGAATAGGACGGGAAAAATATCATGTAATTGCCGTGCCGGTTCTTCACCACTTCGTGAATGTAACGGGCAATATTGTAGTATTCTTCCTGGGATCTTCTGCTGAACTTGCTAGTCACATCCCCGGCGATCAGTATGGTACGCTTCTCGGGATCAAACACCGAGTGGGCATACACCTCGTAATCCTCCTTCTCACCGCCCAGCAGGTTCTTGTAATACTGGATGGGCAGGAAGGTAGCGGAAAAAAGGATCGTACTGCGTCCTCTGAGCATGCATTCCTTCAGGTTTTCTCTGGGATTCACGCAGAACAGCTTCAGTTCAAAGCTGCCATCCTCACACAATCTGGTATATTTCACATAGTTTTCATCTTGTCTCTCGTAAATATCCAGAAAATGACTGAGCTTGAAATAGAAGTCCAGCAGATTCTCCCGTACTTCCAGGCTGACCTTCTCCTGCTCCTCCAGATAATCACTGATCACAGCGTGCAGTCTGGTCAAGGGCTGCACCAGCATGTCAATATCATCCACCAGCCGGTACCCGTCACAGTCCCGCTTCATGGACAGCAGCTGTGCGTTACACTTCTCCAGCAGCTGGCTGATCCGTTCCGCATAGCCTTCCCGCACAAAGGTACTCTTTCCGTCAGACTTTTTCCCTTTGTGTCCCCTTACATAGAGGGAATCGGTACCGTCTGTTTCCTCCAGGGTAATCTCCTGTGGCAGTTGTTTTGACATGCCTGTCATTTCTAATGTCATCTGCCCGGAAATCCCGTCTTTATCACGCTTTTTCTGGGCTGCTTCTTCCATTTCCGACGTGATTGTCTGTTTGATCTCCCGCTTGAGTTCCAACAGATTTTCCTTCCGTAGCGGTGCACTGTACATCTCCCGGCCCCGCTCTAAGAGGTTATGTGCCTCATCGATCAGAAATACATAATTCCCCTGACTGCCGTCCCCGAAAAATCTCTTCAGATACACATGGGGATCAAAGAGGTAATTATAATCTCCGATAATTCCATCTGCAAACAGACTTAAATCCAGTCCGAATTCAAAAGGGCATACCCGATATTTCAGGGCATATTCTTCTATTTTGCTTCTGGTAAAGCTCTCTTCGTGGGTCAGAAGATCATAGATAGCCTCATTGACACGGTCAAAATGCCCCTTTGCATAAGGGCACTGCTCCGGATTGCACTCCGTATGACCCTGAAAACAGATCTTCTCCTTGGCTGTCAGGATAATGCTCTTAAAGCGCAGTCCCTTCTGCCTGAGCAAAGAAAAGGTGTCCTCCGCCACCGTCCGGGTGATGGTCTTGGCGGTAAGATAGAACAGCTTGTCTCCCATATCCTTTCCCATGGCCTTTACCGTGGGAAAGATCGTGGATATGGTCTTACCGACTCCCGTAGGAGCTTCAATAAATAATTTTCTCTTATGATAAATGGTCTGGTACACATAGCTGACCAGCTCTTTCTGTCCATCCCGATAGTCGAAGGGAAACTGCAGCTCAGCAATGGACTGCTGCCGCAATTCTCTCCACTGCCAGGTATAGTCCGCCCATTTGCGGTAATCACTGATCAGCTGCTGGAACCAGGCTTCCAGTCTGACGAATTCATAATCTTCATAAAAATAGCGGATATCTTCCGTCTCTATATTGCAATAGGTCAGCCGCACCCGGATATAGGGCAGCTCCTTTTGCAGGCTGTACATATAGGCGTAGCATTTCGCCTGGGCAATATGTAAAGGCAAGGGTGCCTTCAGCTTCGACAGATCTCTATAGGTTCCCTTGATCTCATCGATGGTGGTCTCTCCATTCTGCTCGATGATGCCGTCGGCCCGCCCTTCCACGATGATGACATAGTCCTCCGTGGGATGGGTGTATTTTAATGCCACTTCTGCCTGATACTCCGCACCCATACGGCGCTGGATCATACGGTGGATCCGGCTGCCCTCCTGCATGGCATTCTCCGGGGATCCCTGCCTCCTGTCGTCGATGTCGCCACTGCGCAGGATGAACTCTACAAGATTACGTACCGATATTCTGACTTCTCCTGCCATGTGACTTCACCTCCCTCAAACAAGTCCCTACGATACCCAGATGCCTACGGCTTGTTCCGTGCTGCGCACTCTCACAAGCCTCCCCACTATTCGCATATCGTTGGGGTGGGGCTAAAGGTCTTTCATCCACTTATGAGCAAGCTCAAGTGGATTTAGACCTTTGTCCCCTGGCATCATATAATAAAACTACCCAGGTAAATAGTACTCTATCTTACCTGGGTAGTCAAATGACATTCTGTTGTTGAGAAATACTGACCTGTCAGTGCATTAACATGCAATCGCACACTGCTTCAGCATCTCTTCGAATTTATCATTGTAGCCGTCATAGGACACGGTCAACGGCTTCGTGAAATCCAATCCGTACACTCCAAGGAATGATTTGGCATCGATTACGTATCTGTTATAGCATATATCAATATCAAAATCACACTTTGAAGCTACATCAACAAAATGTTTCACGTCTTCAGGTGTCAAACGGATCGTCTTTAACATTTCTTGTTCCTTCCTTTCAATAGTAAGTTCGATCGTAAATAAAATAATACACCGGGTACTTTCCCCTCACATCTGAAATCATTACTATTATAGCCAACCATCCCCAAATGTAAAGCGGTTTTTTTCTTCCAGAAAACGCACATTTTGGGCATTTTTACCACTCTGTTATCATTTTCACAATATATGTTCGCCGTATGGAAAACCTTTTCGGCGTTTTGTATATTTGTTGCGTTACCGCGGTAAAATATAAATCCCAATTTGGCGAAATCTACCGAAATTCCACCATATATTCTTGGAACCTCAGCGGAAGCATATTTCGTTGCAGATCCCTGTTTTCACGTTCTTTTATGGCTATTGTATGACAGAAGGAACGGAAAAGTTCCCGGTAGTGCTGTTCCGCAGCGGACAGTTTCTCCGTCTCAGATCTTACTTTCTCCCAGGCATCCTTCCCTTGCAGCGTATACCAGGGCTTTCCCGCCGGATGTATTCCGAACAGATACCGACCTGCATCGAACACCAGAAAGTCTTCCATGGGAAAGCGGTCTGCAAAATGCACCATCAGAAAGGTCAGAATATTATTCTTCGGCGCGATCTTCGAATAGAGGATTGTATTCTCCAATTCTTCAAACCGCGTAAATCCTTTCAGATGGTGATACTCATTTCCGGCGCCTCTGGCCAGGCTGAAGGTCTGGTTTACATACGTGTCTGCCATGGCATCCAGCAGATGTCCCGGCGGACACTTCTCGGAAAGCCCCTTTGCAATGGTACGGTATACCGCCTGGGCCTTTTCCGGCTTCGGGGATGAAAGAGCCAGACACAGGCTCTCATAATCTTCCTCCCCAAATCTGCGTTTCAATGTCCGGATCACCTTCACCGTCTTCTCCGGATCCGGCACCACCTCCACAGACTCAGAGAACAACAGATTCTCCGCGATGGTCGTGACCATGGTGTCCCGAACGGGAGAATGATCTTCATAAGTATTATAAATGGCAGTGAATATCCCTTCTAACGAATCCTCGCAATGATATATTTTCATATAATAAGTTTCACCTCCCGCTGTTTCTGTTCTCTTCCCCTTCTGCCGCTGTCAACCTATCATTTTGCATTGCCTTGCTTCTGCAAATGGCCGTCATCTACCGGTACAGGACCTTACGTTTACCTGCCAATGCAGGCAGTCAGGAAATGCTTCCCTGTACGCTGTTCGCTACAGTTCTCCCACTGCTGCAGGCAGCACTTCCTCCTGCCGTACCCCGTTCGGGAACATCCCATCATCAAACAAGGTCATCTGCCGGTAACTCATGCCATCGCTGCCGAACCGGATCCGTTCCTTCGGATCCGTCAGATTCCGCACGATATAGTCCTCCTCCAGCTTCGTGGGATACATCATCCTGCCACCACAGGTAATAAAATAAACAGCCCGTTTCATCACCACGCCCAGCTTCTTCAGATCCTGAAACGTAAGCTTTGTGCTCCTCCTGGCACTAAGGATCCGTCTGGCGCTTTTCACGCCGATCCCCGGCACCCGAAGCAGATCTGCATAAGGTGCCCGGTTGATCTCCACCGGGAAACATTCCAGATGCCGCACCGCCCAGTCCTCCTTGGGATCCAGCATCACATTAAAAAACGGTCTTTTCTCGTCCAACAGTTCCTCCGCCTTAAACCCATAAAACCGCAACAGCCAGTCTGCCTGATACAGACGATGCTCCCGCAGAAGCGGCGGCCCCCCGGGAAGCGCCGGCAGGCTCTTGTCCTCATTGACCTTTACAAAAGCGGAATAGAACACACGCTTTAACTCAAACTTCTGATACAGATTCTCTGCTACATTTAAAATCTGATAATCCGTCTCCGGGGTTGCCCCTATGATCATCTGGGTAGACTGCCCGCCACTCACGAAAACAGGGCTCTTGCGGTACAGGATCAGTTCCTCCTTATTCGCATGAATTCCGTTCTGGATCTGCCGCATGGGCGTCAGAATATTTTTCCGGTGCTTGTTCGGTGCCAGTGTCCGCAGCCCCTCCGCCGTGGGCAGCTCCAGGTTCACGCTCATACGGTCTGCCAGATACCCCATCCGCTCCACCAGCTCGGGATCCGCTCCCGGAATCGCTTTTACATGGACATAGCCGCTAAAATGGTATTGATTCCGTAGCAGCCATATGGTCCGATACAACAATTCCATGGTAAAAGTAGGATCCTGTATGATACCGGAGCTTAAAAACAGTCCCTCGATATAATTACGCCGGTAAAACTCCATAGTCAGTGTACAGATCTCCTCAGGGGTAAAGGTGGCTCTGGGAACATCATTGGACTTTCGATTCAGACAATATTTACAGTCGAAGATACATTCATTGGTCATCAGAATCTTCAACAAAGAAATGCATCTGCCATCCGAAGAAAAGCTGTGACAGATCCCGGCCTTCGTGCAGTTCCCCATGTGCTTCCCGTCGCCCTTACGTTCCACCCCACTGGAAGTACAGGCCACATCATATTTGGCTGCATCGGTCAGGATCTCCAGCTTCTGCATGATGGACAATTCCCCGTTTTGTATAAGATATTCCACATTATCACCGCCTTTTACCGAAAATTTACAGAATCAGAACGTTTGTTCTTGTGTATATTCAAGTTAGCACATATGTTCGATTTTTGCAAGTGGTTATTTTTTCCGAAAAAAGGCTTGCAAAATCATGCGTTTCGCAGTTAAATAATATAGGAGTATTTTGTAACACAAGCCGCCCGGCGGCAGAATGAGAGGTCAGTATGTCAGATATTGTCATACCTAAAAATTATAAGTCTCAGCTGAACCTGTACGAGACACAGGTTGCCATTAAGACAGTGAAGGACTTTTTCCAGGGATTGTTAGCAGAGCGTCTGCACCTGCTGCGTGTATCTGCTCCCTTATTTGTGGATCCTACATCCGGACTGAACGATAATCTGAACGGTGTGGAGCGTCCCGTGAATTTCCATATTGCAGCACAGGGAGACCGTGAAGCAGAGATCGTACAGTCTCTGGCCAAATGGAAGCGTTATGCCTTGCAGAAATACGGTTTTCAGCCCGGCGAAGGTCTCTACACCGATATGAGTGCCATCCGTCAGGATGAGGAGACCGACAACATCCATTCCATCTATGTGGATCAGTGGGACTGGGAAAAGATCATCACGAAGGAAGAGCGGAATCTGGAGACTCTGAAAGAGACCGTCCGCACCGTATACAAGGTTCTTCGCAAGACCGAGAAGTATATGTCCATCCATTACGACTACATCGAAGAAATCCTTCCTCATGACATCTTCTTTGTAACTACCAGTGAGCTGGCAGAGATGTTCCCCGACTACTCCCCGAAGGAGCGGGAATACTACATTGCCAAGGCAAAAGGCGCTGTCTGCATCATGCAGATCGGTGAGACCTTAGAGAATGGCAAGCCTCACGATGGCCGTGCACCGGACTACGATGACTGGTCGCTGAATGCCGATATCGTGGTATATTATCCGGTTCTGGACATTGCTCTGGAGCTGTCCAGCATGGGTATCCGTGTAGACAAGAAGGCTCTGTTAGACCAGCTACAGAAGGCTGGCTGCCCCGAGCGTGCCGAACTTCCTTACCACAAGGCAGTCATTAACGGTGAGCTTCCTCTTACCATCGGCGGTGGTATCGGTCAGTCCCGTATCTGTATGTTCTTCTTAAGAAAAGCTCATATCGGCGAAGTACAGTGTTCCCTGTGGTCCGATGAAGTGATGGAGACTGCAAAAGAGAACGGCTTACAGTTGTTATAAGACATTTCCATTCAGACTTCAAAATCCCCGGAAGATGAAAATCTCCCGGGGATCTGTTTTCTGTTTTTATTCAAAAATCACAAATTTCTCATTTTCAAAGGTTTTCTCGTATCCATATGCATCCATGAACTCACCGATCAACAAAAGCTTGGCATTGTCCACGATCAGGCTGCGCTCTTTTTCCGTGGGCTGCAAGGCCTCCAGTGCATTCTCTCCGGCTTCCAGATACACGGCATATTTCTTCTCCAACAGTACCACCGGGCGATAAGAAGCATCCGCATCCATCCGCTCCTGCATCTTAAGCATATCCTGTTCCAGTTGTCCGCTCTGGTAGGAATCCAGATCCGGCCAAGGATTGAACGCTGCAGGCATCTGTAAATAATAAGACAGCGCCGGGATCTGTCCGTAGATCAGTACATCTCTTCCGGCAAGTCCCCGTTCATTCACATACTCTGAGATCCCCTGCATCCATCCGGCCCGTTCCTCGCTCATCCACACACCTTTTAATGTCTCATTATTCGTCACCTGCGCATCGATATCCTGTATGCCGGTACCTTCGGCAAATGCAAAGTTTCTGCCGAACAGTCCTACCTGGACAAAGAACAACAGAAAGAAACCGCCCAAGAGACATTTTACCGGCATAGCAGATATGGTGATCCGCTTCCACCGAAAGCTGCCAACATATTTGCAGAACCTGTAGAACTGCCAGTACATATAGGGCAATGCCAGAAACAGATTGTTCATGCTGGGGTATAGCTTGTTGTTACTGCCCAGGGAAGTGATCCATACGATCAGGAAGATCAGTCCGCTGATCAGCTTTTCTTCCCTCGGCGCGGAGGGCGTAAAGATCCGCCACAGGGTCACCAGCAGAGTCAATGTCAAAAACGTCACTCCGGGCCAGATAATGGCACCGTAATTCGTATATTCTCTGGCACAGAAGCCCTGGCGGTACAGCCAGAACACCATCACAGCCGCCAGTGCGATACTTCCCGCCCATTCCAGGATCCGCAGAACCTTTGTTACTGTATCTTTTCTCACGTAGGAGCCGATGAGTTCCAATACTCCCACAGCGACAATCCCCACTACAAGGAACACGCACATCCGGATCTCCCAGTACAGATTCTGAAAATACCAGTCGAACATGCCCATGATCATGGATGCAGCCGTATAGTCCGTTGCCACCTCCGTCATGGAAAACAGTCGCAGAATGCCCTTCACATATTCATCCATGCCGTAGCGGATCTGGATATAACCGAATAATACCAGCAGTGCCGTCAGATACCCTGCCAGACACATGCCGGTATCCTGTAATAATTTCTTACGGATTTTCACCCCCGCTGCCTTTTTCCGCGCTTTTATTTTTTCCGCAGTTTCTGTCGTCTCCCCAGCCTGACCGAGACTCTTTCCAATCTCTTTGCGCGCTTCCAGCCAGCAGATGATTCCGTAAGCCCACACGCCCACGATCATGGCCGCCTCCGGCAGATTGGAGAATCGGGACAGCACATTACAGCCCAGCGCTACTCCGGCGGCAAACAGCCACCCCTTTTTCCCCCGGGCAAGGCCCAGATACAGACAGACCACCGATACCAGATAGAACACGTAGGTCACATAATTGTAAAAAGAGCCCGTGGGGCACCAGCAGAAGCTCACCGCCGTAAATTCTCCCAGGAATACCAGAAGTGCCGGGATCTTCAGTACTTTCGTGCAGAAATAATACCCAAGCACCGCCAGCAGACTGATACTCAGTCCGGTATAAAAGTTCATGCCGATCAAAGTCCCGGCCCCGGGCAGCAAACTGAAAAAATGTCCGATGGCTGTGGTCAGATAAGTGGAAAACAGCCACATGGGATCCATATGCTGCGTCCCCATATATTCAAAGTTCGCATAGCCGTAACCGGTATCCCACAGATCCAGTCCCCAGGCAATATGCCGCAGAGGATACAGCACCAGGATTGCCACGAATACAAATTCCCAGAGACGTCTCTGACTGTCAATACCCGCTTTTTTATTTTTTATTATCTCTGTCACTCCATTACCTCTCTTTTGAACATAGTATCTACGTCCCGTATTTTCTCTGTCAGACTGCGATAGGGACGGATATGCAGGAATATCTTATGCAGTCCGTCGCAGATAGCTTTCCGCACAAAATCCACCAGAATTCCCAGTACAAATACTACCACCACAACAAGTACCGTCCACAACAGCAACGGCAGTACACCGTCGATTTGCTCCACACCAAGCCACTTCTGCCAGGCATAGCGCACACCCAGATTTTCATGCAGCAGATACACTCCCAGCGTATAGGGCGCGATCCTCACCGCCACACTGCCGATCTTTCCCTGTATGCTGCTGTCCAAAAACAGGCAGAACAGCCCCAGTGAAGCCAGAAACGGGAAAATATGGTTATACTCATACGGAATCTTCAGGATCAGCTCCAGACTGCCTGTTTTCAAATAAAACAGGTGCAAAAGCATGGCTTCTCCAAAGGTTCCGAAGATACCGATCAGATACAACAATAATGCCCGGGATTTTTTCTGTAAAAACGGGATTCCAAATCGGCGCAGGTAAGCCGCCGCGCAAAATACACACAGATACCAGAGACAATCATAGCCTTTACCGTCTTCTTCCAGCCGGAAGGGCAGAACAGATTTTAACAGGCAGAAGGTGACAAACAGCAGTACTAATGCCACCTGAAACTGCTGCTTCGTCATCCGCCGCAGTCCCATTCCCACAAAGGGGAGCAATATATATAAGAAAAGATACGCTGTCAGGAACCAGTAATGTCCCATAGTCACCGGGAACAACAGGGTCAGGTAATAGTGAGTGCTGACTTCCGCTGCGGGAACGATCCCAGTCACCGCCGCCAGCACACCGATTCCCACAGAATACAGCCACAGCTGTACCCACAGCGTGAGCAGTCTGCTCAGTTTAAAAGAGCTTTCGCATAAAAAGTATCCGCTGATCATCATATACACATTCACAGCTACAATGCAGAATGCTTCCAACAGCCAGGCTACCATATCCTGCACCGATAAAGGCGCCGTCAGATCCGGCAGCAATCCTCCCTTGCCCAGATAGTGCAACACGACCACCATCATCATTGCCACACAGCGCAATACCTCCAGATTTGCCATACGTTCTTTTTTCTGCATAATGCTCCTGTTCCTTCCTGCCATTGATTCTACACCCATTCGGGTCAATAAGGCATAGCTCTCTTCCTTCAGGCAGGAACGAGTTATGACCTTTGACTCTGTATCATTATATTACTTTGCGGCACGGGATGTAAAGGATAGAAATTGCTATACACTCCATAGAAAATATGTTATACTGATTACATCTTCTGACAAAGAAATTTTTAGGAAAAATACATATAGAGAGGTAATCTTATGAGCAAAAAAAGAGTTGTTGTATCTCTGGGACATGATGCCCTGGGCTATACCACTACCGAGCAGTGGGATGCGGTAAAAGTAACCGCAAAAGCACTGGCAGATCTGGTGGAGGCTGATTATCAGCTGACCATCACCCACAGTAACGGTCCTCAGGTCAGCATGATCCACAAGGCCATGACAGAGCTGCGTCGTGTCTACATCGATTATACCCCCGCACCTATGTGTGTCTGCTCCGCTATGAGTCAGGGTTATGTGGGCTACGATATCCAGAACTCTCTCCGGGCAGAGCTGCTGGACCGCGGTATCTCCAAGCCGGTCAGCACCATCCTCACCCAGGTAACCGTAGACCCTTATGACGAGGCTTTCTATGAGCCCACCAAGGTCATTGGCCGTTACATGTCCAAAGAGGACGCCGAGATCGAAGTGAAAAAGGGCAATTATGTCAAGGAAGATCCCGGTAAAGGCTTCCGTCGTGTCGTTGCTGCTCCCAAGCCCATCGACATCGTGGAGATCGAAGCCATCCGTGCTCTGGCAGCCGCAGATCAGGTCGTTATTGCCTGCGGTGGCGGCGGAATTCCCGTCATTGAGCAGAAGCATGCGCTGAAGGGTGCCTCCGCTGTGATTGAGAAGGATGCCATTGCAGGTAAGCTTGCTTCCGATTTAAGCTGTGATGAGCTGATCATCCTGACCAGTGTTCCCTGCGTTTATAAAAATTACAGCAAAGAGGATCAGACTGCATTGGAGACTCTCACCGTTGCGGAAGCCAAGACACTGATGGCAGAGGGTCAGTTCGAGGAAGGCACCATGCTTCCCAAGATCGAGGCAGCCATTGCTTATCTGGAGAAGGTTCCAGCAGGAAAGGTCCTGATCACTTCCATGGATCACGTCAAGGATGCCATCAGGGGCAAGGCCGGCACCGTGATCACCGCTTAATTTTATATCGTAAGCAGTTAAGGCAACACAAAAGGAGATATCCGCCACGGATACCTCCTTTTTACATGTCATGATTCTAATATCTCTGGGTTCTATATCTCTGATCTCTATGCCTCTTTTCCGGTCAGATGGTTCGACAGGATATTATACAATGTCTTCGGGTTGATGGGCTTGGACAGGTGATAGTTCATTCCGGCCTCCAGCGTCTTTTTCTTCTCCTCTTCAAAAGCATCCGCTGTCATGGCAATGATAGGTACCGTTTGCAATCTCCACCACACATCCGTCTTTTTCCAGGATCAGCTGGGCCACATAAATGTTGATCTCGTTATCTTCCACCAGTAAAATTCTGGCATCCATCAGATTCTCCGTGATGTTTTCCTCGGAACGCTCCTGGGAGAACGGATCGTACAGGTGCGGCAGGAACTCCGGACTCATTCCGATACCGTTATCCCTCACACGAAACCGGATTCCCACCTTGTCATCCTACTTCATTTCTACACCACAGATACAATACCAACATTTTCTTTTTCGTTCTGCATACCATGCCATACTTAACTTATACTCTCCCTCTAAATAACTGCTATCTCTGTATAGATGTACTTCTGTAATAAACATTCCTAGGCCAGCCATCTACAACAAACTGATCGGCAAATTTATAGCCTGTACTCTCTATGCTACATACAGACGGAGTATTATTAGGATGAGCACAACACCAAATAGTATCATAACCCATCTGTCTAGCTTCTCTTATAGTAGCATCCATGAATCTCTTCTGTATACCATTACCTCTATATTCCATATCAACCACAACGAATTCATGACACATAATTTTATTGCCAGGAATTTCCATCCAATCAGTAATAGGCTTAGAGAAGAACAAACCACCTTCAAATGCAAAGCTTGCTGCAATAAGCTTATCTTTATTATATACGCCTAATAAGATATAATCACCATCCAAACATTCCTGTATAGTTCTTTCATCTGTAGGATAATAATATTCATCATGCAGCAAAGTCTTATTAACTTCATCCTGTAATTTAATAACAGGTTTCAAGTCTCTTTTTGGTTTCCTTATCTCAATCCTTCTTATTGATAAATCAAAATATTGACTCATATGAAACCTCCATTTACTCCGGCTTTTTACTCGTATTTTTCCAGATAGAAGGAATACAGGATCCTCTCCTTCACGGGCAGCTGCATCAGCTTCGTCAATGCCTCCTCATAGTATTGGATCTGGACGCTGTAGCGGTTCCAGAGGGCTTGCAGGGAATCGATCACATCGGTCTTGTAGTCCAGCAGGACGATCTCTCCGTTTTCTATAAAGAAGACATCGATGATACCCTGAATGAGAACCTTTTCCCCTTCAGGAAGGTCCTGATCCAGGCGCTTCGCATCAATGCCCAGCACGAAGGGCTGCTCTCTGTACAAAAGGCCTTGTTCGAAAGCTCTCCACATGCGGTAGGCCAGCTCCTGTTCCAGAAAATGCCGGATTTTGGGAAGGCTTACGGCCTGCGCATACTCTTCTGTCAGTCGTAGGGAAGCTGTCTCCCGCTGCAGGAATTCCTTCAGACGTACCTGTAACCGGTCCGTATCCAGACCCTGACGGTATTCCTCATAAGTCCCAGGGCATCCGGCAAATAGTCCGGATTCCATAAACAGATAAGAAAAGTCCAACAGTTCCATGGTCCGGTGGAACGCGTTACCGCGGACGGCTCCGCTGACCTTTTCCTGTTCTCTGCGGAAAGCCGGGATATAAGGCACCACTTCTTTTTCTTCGAAGGTATGAAATGCCACTTCATCCTTCTCCGCCATGGCCGCAATCTTCAGTTCCGATACCGTGGTCTTGGTATAGAGCTTCTGCAGGCCGGGATACGGATAGGCATAGGCAAATCGCTCCCGCAGTTTCGCAAGCTTTCGTTCGTTCTCCTCCGGGTCCCCAGGCAAAGGAGTCTCGCCGTCCGTCACACGCTGCAACAGTTCCCTGCGGTCTCCCATGCGCAGTTGTTCCCTGATCTCCTCTGCCGCCAGATCTTCTGTTCCCAGCGTTGTTACTGCAATTCCTGTCTTAGGCAGGATCGGCAGCAGAAAATCCATATAGCTCCCCGCCTCACAGAAATCCAGATAGGTCAGCTTCTCCTGTCCTGTCATCCGGGACAGCTCCCATTTTTCCTCCGCCTTATCCAACACCGCTGTCAGGATCAGTTTTTCTCTGGCACGGGTCAGTGCCACGTAAAGCACACGCAGTTCCTCCGCCAGATTGTCCTCCTTCATTTTCGCTGACAGAACGGCCCGGCGGAGGGTCTTATTTTTAATGCGGCGGCCGGAATCCACATAGTCCACCGCTACTCCCAGATCCATATCCACGATCAGGGACTGGTTCGCATCCTGCATGTTGAAACGCTTCGACAGCCCGGAGACAAATACCACGGGGAATTCCAGACCTTTACTCTTGTGGATGCTCATGATCCGCACCACATCGGCATTTTCGTCCAGGGTATCCGCCTCACCGTAATCCACATCGTATTTTTCCAACTGTTCCATATAACGGATGAAATGGAACAGTCCAAAATAACTGGTCTTCTCAAAAGCAGAAGCCTTCGTCAGCAGCATCTCCACGTTGGCCCGGCGCTTGCTGCCAGCAGGAAGTGCCGTCACATAGTTCAGATAATCGTAATCGTCCAGGATCCGCTGCAGCAGGTCGCGGATGGAGGTGAAGGGAGTCAGATCACGGTAATGATCAATACGTTGTAAGAAAGTATCTGCCTTTTGGGAAAGTTCTGTCTCCGCTTCCATGTCCTCCGGTACTGTTGCAGCTTCCAATGCGCGCTGCCAGTACTGTCCGGCCCCGGCGGTTTCTTCTCCGGCGCTTTCGCCCGCTGATGCCTCTTCTCCCGCTTCCGCCATCCGTCCCCTCTGCGCCACTTCTTTCAATGCCTCATACAGTGTCATTCTCTTCCGGGAATGCCCTTTGCTTCCGCTGCGGATCCGGGCGATCTCTTCCTGGGTAAAGCCTCCGAAGATCGACTGCATCACGCCGAACAGCGGAATATCCTGTCTCGGGTTGTCCAGCACTCGTAAAAACTGCAGCAGTTCCTGTACTTCCAGGGCCCCGAAATATCCGGTCTTGGATGTAATGTAGACAGGGATTCCCTGCTGTTCCAGTACTTTCTTGAATTCCTCATCCCAGCCACTGGTGGTACGAAGCAAAATCACCATATCCGAGTACCGCACCGGGCGCAATTCTCCCGTAGCCTTCTCCATGACTTTCAGACTGCCCTTCAGCTGCTTGATACGTGCCGCAATAGCCAGTGCTTCCAGCTGTCTTACGTTGTCATAGTCCACGGGACCTCTTGCCCCGTCGGGACGCTGTTCTCCGCTGCCGCCTTCCGCACCATCCCCCTTCTCCGGCTTACGGATCAGTAATAGTTCACTGCCGTATGCAGGATCCTCTGTGGCGGGATATGTGGCCCCGGGATACAATGCTGCCTTATCATCATAGGCAATGCCGCCGATCTCCTGGCTCATGATGCGGGAAAACACATCGTTTACCGCATCCACCACCTGCACACGGCTTCGGAAGTTCTTCGCCAGGTCGATCCGGCACAGATCCCCACTCTCCTGATAGGTGTCGTATTTTTCCAGGAAAAGTTCCGGTCTGGCCAGACGGAATTTATAAATACTCTGCTTCACATCACCTACCATGAAGCGGTTATAATGTCCCTCCACTTCCCCGGAGATGGCACTTAACAGATATTCCTGTACCAGATTACTGTCCTGGTATTCGTCAATGAGGATCTCCTGAAAATACTGGCGATACTCCAATGCCACGTCACTTGGCACAATGTCATATTTCACACCGGTGCTATCCATTCCTGTATCACCGGTGCTGTCCGTCCCTGCATCGCCGGTCTCTTCCACTTTTTCCCGTTTTAGCAGAATCTGTAACGCATAGTGCTCCATGTCGGAAAAGTCGATCAGATGTCGCTCCTGTTTGGCCGCAAGAAGCCTTCTGTCGAATTCCAGCACCAGGTTAAGCAGCATCCGGAGCGGCTCTCTGCAGGCTTTTCCCTGTTCCACCACCAACTCTAACGGTGTCTTGAAATATTGTTCCGTCAGATCCGCCAGCGTGTCTTTTACGCTATTACGGATGGATTTCGCCAGCTCCCGTTTGGCTGGATCCACGCTCTCATCCTTCTTGGAAGAAAGACGGCCGAAAGTCACTGCTGGAACCTTTGCTGCCTGTTCCTTCAAATCCTTGCAGGCAGCCAGGCGTTCCAGCTGTTCGCTCTCCGCTTCTGTCAGTTCTCCATACATATATGGACCGTCCGGCAGCTCACACAGCTTTTTCACTTCCACCAGTTTTTCCAGACACCCTTGCAGGACACGGCTCACACGCTCTGCCAGATATTGTCCGTAATCACTGTGCAGCAGGGCATCCAGATCTCCCGCCGCATAATCGTTTTTACGCTCTTCCAGCCATTCTGCGGGCCAGGGAAAACTTCCGGCATAGCGGGACAGGTTCAGGATATGCTGTTCCAGCACGCTCTCTCTGCCGCCGGGGCAGAAATATTCCACACAGGCGTGGAAACGTTCCCGTGCCTCCCGGGATGGGTCCTCGCTGTCACGTTTTCCCGGAACCTCTTCCGCAAAATCATTCCCTGACGCTTCCTCCGGTATCATCGCTCCGCTGTCACGGTTTTCCCGGGACGTCGGAACATCATCCGGAACAAATTTCCCCGCATAGGCATCCTCCAGCAGCTGTCCCAGCACCTCCTGCTGCAACAGCTTGATCTCACCCTCGTCTGCCACACGGAAATCCGGATCCAGACCGATCTCATTAAAATGATTCCGGATCAGGAACAGGCTGAAGCTGTCGATCGTGGTGATCTGGGCATTGTGTAACAGGGCGGACTGCTTCTGGATATGGTCGTTCCCCGGATCCGCTTCCAGTCTGGCGGCGATCCCGGCTGCGATACGCTCCCGCATCTCCGCAGCCGCCGCATTGGTGAAAGTCACGATCAACAGGCGGTCAATGTCCGCCGGATGCTCCCCCTCACAGATCATACGGATGATACGCTCTACCAGTACCGCCGTCTTACCGCTTCCCGCGGCCGCCGATACCAGAATGTTGCTGTTATGCAGTTCGATTACCTTTTGCTGTTCCGGGGTAAAATTCATTCCCATACGCTACCTCTGTTCCTGTTTCTTTTCTCCTGTTGCCGTCCTGTTCCTCCGGGCAGCGGGTGCTTTCTCTTCGAGCTTCCTGTCAGGCACACACTCCCGCCGGGCACCCTTTGCCCTAAGCTTCCACGGTCTCCTGCATCCGCTGCATCAGCGCCTGCTTATCCAGATCTTCCAGCTGTCTCTTCTCATAGCCCGGAATACTGCCATCGAAACCGCAGACCTTTTTATAGGCGCAATAAGTACAAGCCTCTTCATTGCCTTTCTCATAGGGATTGGCTGCTATTTTTCCGTCCAGGATCTCCCGCCCGATGCTGCGGATCTTGGCATCTACATAAGAAGATATCAGCTGCATCTCCTCCCGGCTTAAGACACCGGATCTGGCACTGAAGCTTCCATCCTTTTTCTTCTCCACCGGAATGACCACAGACTTATCCTGCATATAGCGGTCCAGCCGCTCCACGACCCCAGGATCACTGTTTACTACACCGTTCATACGAAGCTTTGCAAGGATCTGTTCATTGATCTGCTCATCCGTGAGCTCCACCGGTGTCTCTATGGTGGGATCATCGATGTGATAATACAGAAGTGCCGCCGGAACGATCTCCTTGTCCGGATGCTTTCGGCTCTCCATCTCCATGGCTGCATTCATATATACCACCAGCTGCAACTGCAGACCGTAATACAAGGCCGCCAGATCAAATTTCCGGTTGCCGGACTTATAATCAATGACCTTGACGTAGACATGCTCTGTATCTTCCGACACATCGATACGATCGATCCGTCCCTGCAAATGCATCTTCTCGTCCTCAGACAGATCCACATGAATGCTGTCCAGATCCTCCGCAAACCGGAAAGAAAGTTCATAATCATCTGGCTGGAAACTGCCCTGTTTCAAATGTTTCTGCAAGGTCAGCACTGTGCGGGTCAGGATCCTGCTCATGCGGGTAATGGCATATTCATTCCGCGCAGAGCTGTATAATACCGTCTCCCCGTAGGTTGCCGCATAGGCTTCCACGGATTCTTTGACGGCTTTGGCTGCAAAATCCTCCGTAAAATCCCACCATGTCAGGTTGGATTCTGCAAGTTTTCCTGCAAAGTTTTCCAGTACTGCATGATATACCGTACCCATATCCGAAGCCTCGAAGCCGAATTCTTCCCGTTCCTGCAGGGAAAGACCATATTGCAAAAAGTGTCTGCAGGCACAGGCAGCATAAGTTTCCAGACGGCTGACACTGTTTTCCAGCTGCTGTCCGTACAATGCTCTGGCCACGATCCTGGATAGACCGCTCTCCCTGTATCTGCGAAATGCCGCCCGGGTCAGCAGGTCTCTGCCAGCCGCATCCGCCTCGTAGGCACGGTACATGAGATAGAAGTCCTGCCTCTCTTCTTCCGGCAGGGTTCCTTCCACATATTCCCGCAGTTCCTCCGCCAGATATCTGGCACCTTCCTGTCTGCCCTCGATCTGTTCCAGTCGGCTGCGGTTCTGGGGATACTCCACGCTCATTGCCGGGAACAGCTTCCGCACCGTATCGATCAGGTAGGAAGGTCTTATGCCCTTTCCTTCACTGTTTACCTTGGCATAGGACAGATACAGCTGTTCTGAGGGCTTGGTCATATTCAGATACAGATATAATCTCTGGATATACATCTGCTGTCTCGGGCTGGGTGCCATCTCTGTCCCGGATTCAATCAGGAATTCCCGATCCATATCCGAAATGATCCCGCCCTTGGAAGCATTTTTCGGAATATTTCCGTCATTGACTCCCAGGAAAAACAATACCTTCACCTGTTTCAGACGGGTTCGCTCCATATCGCCCACCACAATACGATCCACGCTCTGAGGGATCGTACCGACAGTGATCTCGCCGAAACCGGCCTCTAAAATATCCGCAAATTCCTGTCTGGAGATTTCTTCCTCTCCCAACAGTTCATAGACCTGATCCAACAGATCCATGACCAGCCGGTAAATCTGTGCATACTCTCTGGCTCTGGATAAGTCTCCCTCTTTTTCAAACTGCTGCTGATAGTTCAAAAGCTTTTGCTGCACCTGATTCTGTTCCAGGAAATCGTACAAATGGCTGACATAGTCTCCAGCCTTTTCCCGGCTTCCCATGTGCAGAATCTCCACCGCATCCATGAACTGTTGCCGGATACGGTTCAGACGCTCCATGGTCTTCTCTTCCGCCTGTTCGCTCCCCTCCGCATTTCCCTGCATTTCTTCCGTTCTGCGGGTAAACAGACGGCTATAGGTCCGATAGCCTCTCGCTCCGGTGCGGATCACATAGTTTTCCAGCTCATCAATCTCTTCTCTGGAAATATCCGCCATGCCGCTGCGCAGAAAATGAAACACCGTATCATAGGAAAAGTCCTTAATATACAGCTGCAATGCGCTCTTGATATATTCGATCATGGGATTCAGCACGATCCCTCTGGTACGGTCCAGGAAACATGGGATCTCCAGCTGTCCGAATTCTGTTTCCACATAGGAAGCGTATCCTTCCAGATCTCCGATGACCACGGCAATGTCCCGGTAGGTCATCCCCTGCTCTCTGATCAGGTGCCGGATGTACAGCGCTGTCTGATGGACTTCCTCTCTGGGGGAAAGGGCTTCAAACATATGGATCTCCTGCTGTTCTCCCGCATACGGTTCATACTGATACCGGAACAGATTCTGTTCCAGATAGTGTAATGCCGGTGCCTTGGCAAAGCGATTGGGCCCCCCCTTGACAAAGAGATCCTCTCCCCGCTCTACCTCTGCCTCCGCTGCCAGCTTTTCCAGATCCGCCACCGTCTTCTTGCTCAGATGGAACAGCTTCTGTTCACCATCCATTTTATACGGATCCTCTCCCACTCCAATGGTCACGGTAACGATGGTCTCTGCGCACACGCGCATCAGTTCCTGGATCAGCCGGTTCTGTATGGGAGTAAATCCCGTAAAGCCGTCAAACACCACTACACTGCCCTTTAAGATCTTTGATTTGGACAGGGATCTGCGCAGTACATCCAGTGTCTCCTCGGTGGTGATAAAATGATCCCTGATATAATCCTGAAAGCCCCGGTACAGAGTCTTTAAGTCTTTCAGTTTCATGGCCAGCGCGCCACGCTTCTGTGCACTGGTGATCAGCTTGTCCATATCCTGTGTGCTGATACCGTATTGCATGAACTCGGAGATCGCACTTTTCACCTCATGGATATAGCCCTGCTTGTGCAGGAGACTTCCCATGGCCGGAAGCTGTTCCTTCAGATCCGCCGCCACTTTTTGCAGCACCAGGCTTTTGCCGGTGTCATCCAGTACCGGCATCTCTTTGGTCCCCACTTCCTCCAGAATGCGGTGGCTGAGTCGGCCGAAGCTCAGGACATCGATATTCAGGATGCCATCCCGGTCACTGCGCATGACCAGATCCTTCTGGGTCTGCATGGTGAACTGATCCGGCACAATGATCAGGAAATTCCTGCCCGGTTCCTCTGCCGCCCGCTGCATGATCTCTTCATAGATTCTGTGGCTTTTGCCCGACCCGGAAGGGCCAAAACAGAAACGTAAGCTCATAAGTCTCCTCCGTTATGCTGTCCGTTTATTTCAGATCCAGTTCAATGGGACAATGATCCGATCCCAAAATTTCCGTGTGGATCTTCGCATCCGCCAGCCGGTCTTTCAGACACTCCGATACCACGAAATAATCAATTCTCCATCCGGCATTTTTTGCTCTCGCCTGGAACATATAAGACCACCAGGAATACACCCCGGTCAGGTCCGGATAAAAATAGCGGAACGTATCGATAAATCCGTTCTCCAGTACCTTCGAAAAGCAGGCTCTCTCTTCATCAGTGAAGCCCGCATTGCCACGGTTGGTCTTCGCATTTTTCAGGTCGATTTCCTGATGCGCCACGTTCAGGTCTCCCGCATAGATCACCGGCTTTTTCTCTTCCAGCTTCTTAAGATACGCCAGGAAATCCGCTTCCCACTGCATGCGGTATTCCAGTCTCGTCAGCTCTCTCTGGGCGTTCGGTACATAGACTGTCACAAAATAGAACTCCGAATACTCTGCAGTGATCACCCGGCCCTCATGGTCATGTTCCTCCACGCCGATGCCGTAAGTCACCTGTATGGGCTCTTCCTTTGTAAAAATTGCAGTGCCGGAATAGCCCTTTTTCTCTGCGTAATTCCAATACTGATGATATCCGGGCAGATCCAGTGCGATCTGTCCCTCCTGCAATTTTGTCTCCTGTAAGCAGAAAATATCTGCATCCGTTTCCTGAAAGAAATCCAGAAATCCCTTCTGCATGCAGGCTCTCAGCCCGTTCACATTCCATGAGATCAGTTTCATATTTTCCCTACCTCTTTCCTGATTTGTCTTATGCCATCTTATCCCGGTCATAATTTTTATCCGCTTTTCTGTCATCTATTCGTTCTATCCGCCGTGCTTTTCCATCCATTCACATTCCTTCCGGGCAGCCTTCAGAGACGCTTCGTACCCTTTCAGGATCTCCATAAGTCTCTGTACATCGATGATGCCGCTGGCTTTATTTTCCGGGTGATCCATCCATGGATGCTGTTTTTCCGGCGGATAAATATTTTCTATGGTATTTTCCCCGATCCGATACCATTTCTTCTGATAGCAGATCGTGTTGTCCGCCGGGTTTAAAAAGGTTTCCAGTTCCGTCAGTAGATAGATCTCTGCCGGCGTCCGGGGATTACCTTCCAGACCTCTCACGGCAGTGACCTTCACAGTTCCACCCTCCGGTACTACACACAGCCACATGGGCTCTGCCGGTTTTTTCCATAATTTATCCAGTATAAAGTTCAACGGTCCCAGCAACAGGATCGTCATGAAAAACGCCAGCGCTCCCGTCAGTTCCGGAATCCAGTCACCCCACAACAGCATCTGGAACAGCAGATGGTCACTCTCCCGCACACCCCAGACCTTCATCACTACCAGCACGGTTGCTACCATATAGATCAGTATAGTGATCAGGGCAAACGGCATCAGTACTTTTTCTTTTTTCATGCCCCATGCGGCATAAGCCTTGCATTCATCGTCCGTAAAAAGCACGGGCAGTTCATAGCTCTCTGTCATGCTCCGCTTCTCCCTCTTTTGCTATTCTCCGAGAATAATATGCAGGAACCGCTTGTCCAACATCAACGTCCGGTTCCAGGGATTCAGGATCACACCCTCGATACCATCGGCAGTCAACGTCATGCGGAACAGCTGCTCCATATCTGTGAGAAAAGTGGACATTACGCTGCCGCTTCCCTTTAATTCTTCCTCAAATCCGGTGAAGGCCGACCACCATTTTTTCCCATCGGAGGTCTGCACCGCCTGCAGGCGCATGGCAGTTCCGGCGGCCTGTGTCACCGCTTCCTGCACATCTGCTGAGGGCGGTTCCACCGCCACGATAAGCTGTCCCTGCTCCCGCATACGTCTGCGCACCACCGTCAGGGCATGCGCCAGAAGTTTTTCTGTCGGCTCCTGCTGTAATGCCAGAATTGCCTCCTCTATTTTCTCATTTCCCTGTAAACCTTTATCTTTCTTTTCGTCCATAACCGTAATGTTGTCCTTTTTAATTGTAGTCGTTAAATCGCTTCATCCTGTTTCCCATGTCCCTTACGCAATCTTGTATGCAATCCGTCGAATTCCATAAGAGCCCCAGGCAACACAGCTCATGCCTATGCCTATCATACCATAAATGCCTCCGCAATTCCACTCACGTTTCCCTCCAGAAGCTGTCTTTTCCTTGACAGTGGGGATATTCGTTGCTAACATGAACCTGAGCGTTTGATGCTTAGAAATGAGGATAATTATGGATACTTTTGACCCGAAGCACATTTACAGCGATGCCGCAAAGCTGGCTCGTCTGAAAGATAAAAAGCTTTTCCTGTTCGATATCGACGGCACCATTGCCGTAGGCGATACCTTGTATGAGGGAAGTGCGGATCTTTTCCGCTACATTCAGGCCATCGGCGGCAGGGCTTATTACATTACCAACAATTCCACAAAAAGCGGACTGGACTATGTGAAAAAATTCCACGATGCATTTCACCTGGACAACACGGAGGATCAGTTCATCACCTCTGGCTATATGACGCTGCGTTTTTTGAAGGAGAATTATGCAGACAAGAAAATCTTCGTTCTGGGAACCGCTTCCTTTGTGGCGGAACTGCGAAAGAATGGCCTCTGGGTAACCGAGGTCTGCGAGGACAGCATTGACTGCGTGGTCGTTGCCTATGACAGTGAATTAAATTATGCAAAGCTTACCGAAGTCTGCAAGATTTTATTCACCCAGGATGTTCCTTTCTACGGCACCAACCCGGATCTGCGCTGCCCCATCGACTTCGGCTTTATCCCCGATTGCGGTGCCATCTGCGACATGATCACCGCCACCACAGACAAACAGCCCATCTATCTGGGCAAGCCCAGCAAAGAGGTCGTAAAGCTTTGCCTTGAAGTCTCCGGCTTCACTCCCGAGGAGACTCTGGTGGTTGGCGATCGTCTGTACACCGATATTGCCTGCGGCATCAACGGTGGTGTGGACACCTGTGTTCTCTTCACCGGCGAGGCACAAAAAAAGGATATTCTGACTCCCGAGGGGGAGCCGAATACCCAATATCTGCCGGACTATGCTTTTGAAAATGTGCAGGAATTATTAAATGCCTGCCAGGGTGAAATAAATTTTAAATAGCTCTCTTCACGACACCGATTCCCAACGGATAAGGTCCGGTGTGTACGCCAATGGTGGCACCGATCTGGATGATGGGAATGGTGTCGATGTCGTATCCCTTTTCTTTCAGTCTGCCTGCCAGTCTGTCGCGGAACTCTACGGCTTCTTCATAATCGTAGCCATATCCCACGCAGACGTTGTAATTGGCAATATCTGCCTTTTCCTCTGCAAAATATGCTAACAGCAAATCGATATTTTTATCTACCGTCTTGCGACGGCTTCTGCCGATACCGGAGGGGAAGATTTCTCCCTCTTTTAAGGTAATGATGGGCTTGATGCCAAGCAGGCTGCCGGCCACGCTGGCTACTTTGCCGATACGTCCGCCGTGCTTTAAATATTCCATATTTCCTACGGTGAAAAAGATTCTGCCGGAGATCTTGATCTCATTCAGGCGATCGATACTCTCCTGGTAACTCTTCCCCGCATCTCTAAGGCGTACCGCTTCCAATACATAGATGCCCTGCAATACGGTATTCACAGTAGAGTCGCAGACATAAATCTGTGCATTGGGATATTCCTCTTCCAGGATCGCTTTTGCATTCAGAGCAGACTGCATGGAGCCGCTGAACTTGGTGGTGATACAGATGCAGATGATGGGAGTTCCCGCCTTGACAAAAGGAAGAAATGCATCTACATAATCCTGCACGGAAGGCATGGAAGACTTCGGATATACATCCGGGTGATCCACCATTTCCTGATAGAACTCACGGACACCGATCTCTATCATTTCCTTCTGGTATTTCCCCTCTTCAAAAGATACATAAAAGGGAACTACCGTAATGTCTTTTTCTTTGGTCAGCTCCATGGGAAGATCACAGGAACCGTCTGATATAATATGAAATGCTTCGCTCATTATCGCATACACCTTTCTACTTGTTTGCAGAGTTTAGCTTACCACGTTGTGGAGTAAAAAGCAATGAGTTTTTGTTATTATATTTCATTTCGTGGTGTTTTATGTTGTTTTATGTAGTTTTTATTACTATATGTATGGAAAATCCGAATTACGCGATATTTGTCGATGAAAGTTTGTCAACCAACATACAACATTCGTTGACAATGGGCAGTTCTCTCGATATACTTGAGTTGTTAACCATTCATTCCCCCAGTTAACATTTTCTGCAGGAATGACCCCCTTTCATTCTCTGCAAACCCAAAAAACAGCCCGGCAGGATCTCCTGTCGGGCTGCGTTATTGTCTTCTATTATTCCTATCTTTATATGGAGTAATCCAGATTCTCCAGGCGCTTGTTCCGTCGTTCCACCAGATCCGCAATGGTGACTCCGTCCACTACCTTGTTCACTGCATCATACAATTCCTGCCATACCTCCAGAGTCTCACAGGTATCACATCGTTCGCAGATATCAGCGCCTTCCTCCAGACATGCCACCGGAGCCAGTGAGCCTTCCGTCAGTCGTAAGATCATTCCTACAGTAAAATCTGCCGGATCCTTGGCAATACGATAACCACCCTGGGCACCACGGACGCTTTTTACATAACCTGCCTTGTTCAAAACAGCAATGATCTGCTCCAGATACTTTTCGGAAATCCCCTGTCTGGCAGCAATTTCTTTTACCTTGATACACTCTCCGTTGTTGTTCAATGCCAGATCCAGCATGACACGTACTGCATATCTTCCTTTGGTTGAAATTTTCATCCTATCCTCATTTCCGAGCATCTTCCTGCTCTGTTTCACTTTTAATGTCCGCCGGCTTATACCAAAGCGATTCTGAACTGCTCCAAATTTTCCACGGTTTCCACAGATTCTATCTTCTTTTCTCTTTTCCCAGAGTTCATATAGGATTTGTGGAAACAACAGAAAAATCAGGAGAGCACCCATGAATGCTACTTGATGGAATGCTCTCCGGATTTCGCATTACTTTACTGTCGCTTCATCTTACTTGTAAGGGATAACGCCACCATTATAATTGTCATTGATATACTGCTTGATCTCATCAGACTTCAGAGTATCTACCAGTGCCTTGATCTTAGGCAGATTCTCGTTGCCTTCCTTTACAGCGATAACGTTTACATAAGTAGCTGCTGCCTCAGAATCAGCACTCTCGAATAACAGAGCATCATCTGCAACAGTCAGGCCTGCTTCCATAGCGTAGTTACCATTCAGGACACCGAAGGATACCTCGGGAAGGGTTCTTGGAACCTGTGCTGCCTCCAGCTCTACGAAGGTGATGTTGTGAGGATTCTCTACAATATCCTTGGTAGTAGCGGTCAGACCTACACCATCCTTCAGGGTGATGTAACCGTTATCCTGTAACAGTAACAGAGCACGTGCCTCATTGGTGGTATCGTTGGGTACTGCGATAGTTGCATTGTCAATGTTGTCTAAGCTGGTCTCAGTTCCGGGATACAGCCCGAAGGGCTCGTAATGGATACCGCCGGCATTTACCAGATGGGTACCTTTCTCCTCGTTGAAGCTCTCCAGATAAGGAATATGCTGGAAGTAGTTTGCATCGAAATCACCGGACTCTACTACTAAATTAGGCTGTACATAGTCATCAAAAATCTGAATCTCCAGAGTATAACCCTGCTCCGCTAACAGAGGCTTTGCTGCCTCCAGGATCTCTGCATGAGGTACTGCACTTGCAGCTACCTTGATAGTGGTATCAGTGTCAGCTACTTCCTTGCTTTCTGTTGCCTCGGTAGTCTGGGCAGCGGTTTCCTGGTTAGCTGTTGTTGCAGCTGCCTCGCTGGTCTGCGCAGCTGTTTCGTTGCTGCCGCAGCCGGTCAGTGCGCTCACAGACAATGCTGCAACTGCAATCAAAGCAATCACTTTCTTTTTCATAATTCTCCTCCTAAATCTTTTGGTAAAAAATTTTAGTCTATTGAATCAGATGCCTTACATCTGCCTCAATCTTTTCGTTTTCCCTAACGGGTTCTCTTATCCAATTTCTTGGAAATCGTCATTCCGATATATTGCATCAGCTGTACCAGCACTATCAGCAATACCACAGTCACCCACATGATGCTGCTATCGTAACGGTAGTAACCGTAACGGATTGCGATATCACCCAGTCCGCCACCGCCGACGATACCCGCCATAGCGGAGTATCCCAGAATCGTACCCAGGGCAATCGTTACATTGACGATCAGGGAAGTCTTTGCCTCTCCGATCATTACTTTCCAGATGATGGTCCAGAGGTTCGCTCCCATGCTCTGTGCCGCCTCAATAACGCCGTGATCCACTTCCAACAGAGAGGACTCTACCATTCTGGCTATAAACGGTGCCGCTGACAGTGTCAACGGAACGATCGTTGCGGTCGGTCCATAGCTTTTTCCTACGATGATCCGTGTCAACGGCTGAATCACGATCAGCAAAATCAAAAACGGAAAGCTTCGAACAACATTCACGACCACATCTAATACCTTATAAATAATCTTATTCGGTCGAAGTCCCTTCGGTGCGGTAATTACCAGGGCAATTCCCATCGGCAGTCCGAGCACATACCCCATAAACGTTGTTGCCAACGTCATGTACAAAGTAACAAAGATGCCTTCCACCACCATCATAGTCGTTGCATTATCCCACATAGTCTCTCAACTCCTCCACTTCCAGTTTTCTCTCCTGCAAATAATGGATCATCTTGTTCGCTGCCAGTTCATCCTCCGGCAGTTGCAGGATCATCTGTCCATGGGCGATACCGCCGATGTCCTTGGTATCCGCTAACAGGATATTAACGGGAGCCTTGCACTCCAGCACCATATTGGCGATCACAGGTTCAAAAGAAGAATTCTCAGTGAAAACAATGCGGATGCAGCGTTTGCCGGACATTTCCTTTGCCTTGGGATCCACCATGAACACCAGCTTTCTTGCGGCTGCGGACTGGGGTCTGGAGAATACCTCCTCCACAGTACCGTGCTCTGCCAGTTCTCCGGCATCGATAATGGCTACATGGGAACAGATCTCCTGTACCACAGCCATCTCATGAGTGATGATCACGATGGTGATGCCGTACTGTTTGTTGATGTCCTGTAATAATTTCAGGATCTCCTTGGTCGTCGTGGGATCCAGCGCACTGGTCGCCTCATCACACAGCAGAATCTTCGGCGTATTGGCAAGAGCTCTTGCGATTGCCACACGCTGCTTCTGTCCACCGGAGAGTTGGGAAGGATAAGCGTCTGCTTTTTCCTTCAGTCCTACGATCTCGAGCAGTTCCATAGCACGCTTTCTGGCCGCCTGCTTCTTCACACCCACGATCTCCATGGGGAAGCATACATTGTCCAGAACACTTCTCTGCATGAGCAGATTAAAATGCTGAAAGATCATCGCAATGCCTGTACGAACCTTACGAAGTTCCGCCTCTGTCAAGGTCGAAAGATCCTGATCCTCTACCACAACAGTTCCGGTGGTGGGCTTCTCCAGGTAGTTCAGGCAACGCACCAGGGTAGACTTTCCGGCACCACTCATACCGATGATGCCATAGATATCTCCCTTGTTGATATCCAGGCTGATGCCCTTCAGGGCCTCTACCTGATTATCCTTACCTATAAAAGTTTTTGTTACATTCTTGATCTGAATGATCGGTTCCATAAGTTCCTCCATTCCAGGTTCGCACTTTTAAGGGGAGAAAAGCGCAAATTCCTTGAATTCCTAGTACCATGCCATACATTCTAACACAAGAATGCAAGTCTGTCCAGTTCTGCAAATTTCGTCTTAAGCTTCTGCAAACATAGGGGTGGACAGGTATCTGTCACCGGAATCGGGAAGCAATGCTACGACTGTTTTGCCTGCATTTTCAGGGCGTTTTGCGATCTGTGCTGCTGCGTACAGAGCTGCGCCGGAGGTGATTCCTACCAGGATACCTTCCTTATGAGCGATGAGGCGGCCGGTGGTAAATGCCTGGTCTGTGGTAACGGTAAAGATCTCATCGTAAATACCGGTGTTCAGAACGGAAGGAACAAATCCGGCACCGATACCCTGCAGCTTGTGGGGTCCGGGCTGTCCGCCGGAAAGTACGGGAGAATCCGCAGGTTCTACTGCTACGACCTTCACATTGGGGTTCTTGGATTTTAAGTATGTGCCGATACCGGTCACGGTTCCGCCGGTACCTACGCCTGCTACGAAGATGTCTACCTTGCCATCGGTGTCTTCCCAGATCTCGGGACCGGTGGTAGCTGCATGTGCAGCGGGGTTCGCGGGGTTATCAAACTGTCCGAGGATCACGGCTCCCGGGATGGACTTCTCCAGCTCTTCTGCCTTGGCGATAGCTCCCTTCATGCCCTTGGAGCCTTCGGTCAGTACCAGCTCTGCACCGTATGCCTTCAGGAGGTTACGGCGCTCCACACTCATGGTCTCGGGAAGAGTAAGAATGGTTCTGTAGCCCTTGGCTGCAGCCACACTTGCCAGGCCGATACCGGTGTTGCCGGAGGTGGGTTCGATGATGGTGGAGCCTTCTTTTAAAATACCCTTCTTCTCGGCATCTTCGATCATTGCCAGTGCGATTCTGTCCTTAACGCTTCCTGCGGGATTGAAGTACTCCAGCTTTGCCAACAGTTCTACGCCTTCAATGTTCTGGTCTTTCAAGTAATTGTTTACTTTTAAAAGGGGTGTATGTCCGATCAGCTGGGTTGCGGATGTGTAAATCTTACTCATAATGAAATCCTCCTTATACTTGAAAATTGTGTTCGTTTTCTATTTCCTACTTATCTGATAGGGATGTTATGATTTTATACTATACTATTCCGCTAGGAATGTCAACCATTATTTTTTAAAATTTTTGAGAGTTGTGCCGTGGAACGGAAAATGGTATGATTTAGGTAATTAATCCGTAGTCCCAACAGCAAGTAAGAAACGCGGCACGCTCGTACTTTAGTACGATGCGCTCATGTCGCAGAGCGTAGCGGTACATAAGCGGTCACAGTACGACCGCAATGCGTCCCTTAGGACGCTATGGTACCGACGTCTGCTTACGGCCTGCTTATTTTTACTTGCTGTCGTGACTACTGGGTTATTCATTAATCAGGAAGGAAACACCATCCATGGCAAATAACATTTACCGCGTTCCTACTATATATAGTGATATCAAAAAAACGACTGAACCTCTCTCAGTCCGGGTACCGGGTTCTAAGAGTATCACGAACCGCAGTCTCCTTCTGGCGATGCTGGCGGAGGGGAAGTCCACGCTGCGTGGAGTGTTGTTCTCGGATGATTCGAGACATTTTCTTAAGTGTGTGCAGGATCTGGGATTTGAGACGACGGTGGATGAGGAGAGCTATATCGTCACGGTAGAAGGACTGGGAGGAAAGCTTCCCTGTGAAGAGGCTACGTTAAATGTGGGAAGTGCAGGAACGGCAGCGCGTTTTCTGACAGCTACGTTAGGTGTCTCGGAAGGTGTTTTTCACATGGATTCTTCGGAGCAGATGAAGAGGCGCCCCATGGATCCGCTTCTGTCCTCTCTGGCAGAATTGGGGTGTGAGGTCCGCTGTGAAGGAGAAGATGGGCATTTTCCTTTTACGCTGACCGCTCATGGGTTCGGACAGGATCATATCTCCATCGATATCGGGCACAGCAGTCAGTTTCTGAGTGCGCTGCTGATTGCTTCGACTTTGTCTTCGGAAGATTTTATGATTCAGGTAGAGGGTACCCACGGTATGGCTTATATCGAAATGACACGGAAAATGATGGAGCAGTTCGGTGTCAGGGTGGAACATCCCGCCGCAGATCAGTTCCGTATCTGCACCGGTCAAAAGTATCGTGCACTGGATTATCAGATTGAACCGGACGTCTCCGCCGCCTGCTATTTTTATGCAATGACACCGTTACTGGGTATTCCCGTATGTGTGGAGCATGTGCACTTTGAAAGTCTGCAGGGAGATGTGGAATTCTTACATATTTTAGAGAAAATGGGCTGCACCGCACAGGAGACGGAAAATGGGGTACTCCTGCTGCCTCCCGCAGGGCAGACGGATACCGGAACGCAGGTTCCTGCCTTCCATGGCATCACCGTGGACATGTCTTCCTGCTCCGATCAGGCCATCACTCTGGCAGCTATTGCGCCTTTTGCTGACAGTCCCACCTGTATTACAGGCATCGGTCACATCCGTTTCCAGGAAAGTGACCGTATCCATGCCATCTGCACGGAACTGACCCGCATGGGCATCCACTGCGAAGAGACACAGGACAGCATCACTATCTATCCCGGCATGCCGCACCCCTGCTCCGTAGCGACCTACGATGATCACCGCATGGCCATGGGCTTTGCCCTGACCGGGCTCCGGGCCGAAGGTATCGTGATCGACGATCCCGGATGCTGCCGCAAAACTTTCGAGAACTATTTTGAAGTACTGGATCAGGTGATTGCGAAGATAATCGAAATGTAGGAATAGAATCATCCGTACTCACATAAACTATAAGTGGCTGCGCTGTGTTGCTTGCGAGGTACACAGCCAGGGGAGCCCATGCGTGGGCTCCTTTTTCACGTACAATTCACAAAGCATCCCGATATACCCGCATCACATTTCCCCAGAAAATCCCATCCAGCTGGTTTTCCGTAAAGCCGGCTGTTTTTAGTCTGTCCCACAATACCGGCATTGCCTCCGCACCGGGAAGAGCCGGATTTGTGGGGATGCCGTCGAAGTCACTGCCCAGACCCAGTATTTCCATACCGCCGACATCAGTGATATGTCTTGCCTGCCGTATCAGTGCTTCCCACAGCACCTCTGGATCTTTGCTTCCGCCATCCACCAGAAATTTATCATAATAGTTCAGTCCCATACAGCCGCCCCGCTCCGCCAGTCTGCGGACCCGGTCATCCGTCAGATTCCGGAGGGACGGACATACAGCCCTTGCGTTGGAATGGCTTGCCACGAAGGGCTTCTTCGTACATTCCCATACATCGTCAAAGCCGGCATCCGACAGATGGGAGACGTCCGGGATCATTCCGAGACGCTCCATCTCTGTGACAAAATCGCGGCCGGTTTCCGTCAGACCACACGCCGCATCCCTGCCATCGGATCCACGTATCCCAGTCTCACCTTTCTCCGTCTCTATCGCCGTTGTCGGATTTTCCCCCGCACAGCTGCTCCTCCCGGTTCCCGGTATTTTCTCCTGAACAGATTTCTCCGTTAGTCTCCCATCTACGTCGCCCCTGCTCTGCCCCAGACACCGACGCGTGGCTGGCCACCCCAGTTCATTCCGATAATTCCAGGTTAACGTCAGCATCCGCACCCCCATGTCATACAGTTCCCGTAGCCTCTCCAGACTTCCGCCGCAGACCGCCCCTTCTTCCACCGTCAAAAGTGCCGACAGTTTCCCACAGGCTTCATTTTTCAAAATATCTTCATAGCACAGTACCGGGACAATCCGGTTCTTGTTTTTCTCCAGCTCCGTCCGGTAGACCTCATACAGAGCACACACCCGCTCCCAGGGTGTCGGTGTGCACTTTCCGATATCCACAAACAGGGCGAAATTCTGCAACAGATATCCGCTCTCCTGCATCCGCTTAAGATCCAGATGGCCGCTGTTTTTCCAAAGTTCCCCGCCCCGATCCGCCAGTTCGGATATGGTGTCGCAATGCATATCTATGATCTTCATGTTTTCTCCTGATCCCCTATGAAAAAGAGAGCATCCACAGCTCTATGTTCCTGCCATGAATACTCCCTCTTACTTTCTTTGTTCAATTTATGCTGTTGTCAGCAAAAAATACCTTAGTTCTCTTCACCCTTGACTGCGAAGCATACGCCGGTATCGTCGGGCTTATCCTCATCAAACTTGTAGTCCTTGCCGGGCAGGATAGCGTTCAGGATAATGCCGGCCAGCGCGCCGACTGCCAGTCCGGACAGGCTGATGGTGATCTCACCGATGTGGAATGCGATAGCACCTGCTGCACTATAGTTGATACCGATGGACAGTACCAGAATCAGAGCGGCGATGATAACGTTACGACTCTTGGTGAAATCTACCTGAGTCTCAACGATATTACGAACACCGACTGCGGAGATCATACCATACAGTACCAGGGATACACCACCGCAGGTAGCGGTAGGCATACAACCGATCAATGCTGCTACCTTCGGGGAGAAGGAGAACAGTACAGCAAAGCCTGCTGCAATACGGATAACTCTGGGATCAAATACCTTGGTCAGAGACAGTACACCGGTGTTCTCACCGTAAGTGGTATTCGCAGGAGCACCGAACAGGGACGCGATAATGGTAGCCAGACCATCACCTAACAGAGTGCGGTGCAGTCCGGGATCCTTGATATAGTTCACACCGACGGTGGAAGAAATAGCGGAGATATCTCCGATATGCTCTACCATGGTAGCCAGTGCGATAGGCATGATGGTGATCACGGAAGTGATCAGCAGGGAAGTGTTGCCGTCGGACAGTGCCCAGAAGGCGGTCTCATTCCAGTGAATGGGAAGTCCGATCCATGCAGCTTCCGCTACCGGTGTGAAATCCACACGGCCAAGGATGGCTGCCACCACATAAGAACCGATAACACCGATGATAATAGGAACGATCTTCACCATTCCCTTACCCCAGATATTGCAGATCACTACCAGTGCGATAGCAACCACTGCGATCAGCCAGTCTGCGGAACAGTTGTTGATAGCGGACTGGGACAGGGTCAGACCGATGGCAATGATGATGGGGCCGGTTACGATGGGCGGGAAGAAACGCATTACCTTGCCGGTACCGAATATCTTGATTAACAGGGATAATACCAGATACAGCAGACCTGAGCAGGCCACGCCGAAGCAGGCATAAGGAAGCAGTGCGGAATTGTCCGCTCCGTCTGCCATAGGGGCAATCGCGGCATAACCGCCTAAGAATGCAAAGGAAGAACCCAGGAATGCGGGTACCTTTCTCTTGGTCAGCAGATGGAACAGTAAAGTTCCCAGACCTGCAAATAACAGTGTTGTGGAAACATCCAGACCTGTCAGCATGGGTACCAGAATAGTGGCACCAAACATTGCGAACATGTGCTGAAGTCCCAACAGAAGCATCTTGGGCACGCCCAAGGATCTGGCATCGTAAATGCCGTTTTCGCCGAGTGTAGTCTTCTCGCTCATTTTTTTCCTCCTGTGTCATAGACATGTGAACATGTAACTATTTTTCGTCGCATAAATTCGGGCAGATAGACCTCTATCTGCCCACACCTATGTGACCCTATTAGTTACATGATAGCTTTTCACCGTTCTACAGTCAAGAGGAAAATCACTCCACCGCATGCTCTTTCAGGAAATCCAGCCAGATAGGAATATACTGTGCCTTCAGGTGCACCCCGTCGTAAGTATAGGAAGCCACCATCCCTCCGGTCTCATCGCAGATCAGCGGATTCACATCCAGAAAAAATATCTTCTGATCATCCGCCAGCTTTGCGATTTCTGCATTTCTGGCTTCGATTCCTTCGTTGGTGATATAGTCCCCCTGTTCGGAGCGTTCCGTTGTTACTTTCATGATGGCCTGCAGATAGATCACCGCATCCGGCTGCAGTTCCTGCAAATGCTGAACCGCTTCCCCATAGGCCTTCATAAAAGATTCCACCGTACCGGTACCCATTTCGTTGATACCGATCATCAGATAGATCTTGGCAAACTGCTTCTCCGACAAGGCTTCCTCCACCGTGATCTTTTTCTTCTGTCCAGGCACCGATACAATGGCACTGTCGAACATCTTGTAGACTGTCAGTCCGGTGGAAGCATAAAACGTGGATGTCTCCTCCAGTCCGCCGTACTCATACATGCCTACCGTCCGGGAATCCCCGATAAATACCGCATCATCAAAATAACTGTCATCCACCGTGTGATAGACCACTTCCTGCGGTATCTCTTCCACAGGAACCGTCGCGGCGGGATCCTGCGTCTCTGTTCCGGTGGTCTCCGGCATTGCGGCCTCTTCTCCCGTAGCTGGACTCTGCACCGTCCCCATCGTCTGATCCGTCTGGTTCCCGTCACTCACTGTATCTCCGGTCTTTACGTTTTCCCCCGGCACATTGCCGGATACGGATCCCGTTGCATCACTCTGTTCCCCGGATATTCCCGGCCATTTTCCTTCCACCAGCTGCTCCGCCAGAAGCACTCCTTTCGTATAGGTCTCCTGCAGCGGTTCCGTATATACCTGCCAGTTATCCGTCCAGGTAAAGAATACAATTCCCGCCAGCAAAAGACATCCCAAAAAGGAGTATTTATGCAATTTTTCCTTCATTTTCGACCAAATATTTTTATTTTCTGCATGATTCATTGCATAATGACCTTTTCCTAAAAGCTAAAATACATAAAAGGATTATTTCCTTCTAATAAAAGTCTCCAGATGCAATACCAGAAGAGCCCCGACAGAAGCACCTTCACCGGCAGCTTATCCTGCCACTTATGGTACAGCTTCTCAATGACCGGTGTGCAGGCCAGTCCGGAGACCAGAAGCAGTCCTCCATAGGTACTGAGTGCCTTCCAGGCATCCTCGTAACCGCCGCTGAAGCCCGGTACCAGCCACAGCATCTTATCCAGATAGACCTGTAACTGTGACAGGTCCGTGATAGCAAAGCACATCCAGCTCATTGGGATGACCAGCCACAGATAAATGTGCGGCAATACCTTCATTTTATGTACAAATTTTAATCTGCCCAACTGCCGTTCCAGTACGATGCAGATCCAGAGCAGTCCGCCCCAGCAGAAGAAGTTCCAGCCGGCACCATGCCAGAAAGCGGTCAGCATCCATACCACCAGGAGGTTAAAAATCGTGCGAAGCTCTCCCTGTCTGCTGCCGCCTAACGGAATATACACATATCGGCAGAACCACTGTCCCAACGTCATATGCCATCTGCGGTAAAAATCCCGGACACTTCTGGCCATATAGGGTCTGCGGAAGTTGGCCGGCAGTTCGATCCCCATCATCCGGCCCAGTCCCATGGCCATCAGGGAATAGCCCCAGAAATCAAAATAGATCTCCATGGAATAGGCGATGGCTGCCAGCCATGCTAACGGTGTCGAGATGCTTTCAAATCCGGTCACCTGCACCTCGTGCCACAAGATTCCCACCCGGTCTGCCAGTAGCACCTTGGCCGCCAGTCCCAGAATAAACAGCTTCATACCGTCTTCCAGCCCCCGCACCGTGAAAGTGCGCTCCGTCAGGCTGTCCGAGATATCGCCATATCTTGTGATCGGTCCGGAGATCAGTTTCGGGAACATGATCACATAAGTAGCAAACTTCAAAAAAGAATACTCCCTGCTCACCTCTCCCCGGTACACATCGATCTGATAAGACAATATCTGGAAGGTGTAAAAGCTGATCCCCAGCGGCAGCCCCGCAGAGCCTCCCCAGTCCTTGAACCAGAGCAGTACCGCCAGATTCGCGCCAAGTGTCAGGATCAGCAGAAGCTTTTTCCGCCACAACGTCTTAGGACTGCGTTTTGCCAGATGAAGACCCAGAAAATAATTGCACAATATAGATATCATTAAAAGGGGAAGATACCTGACGTCTCCCCTGGCATAAAAAACAATGCTTCCCACGAGCAGTGTCAGGTTCCTGTATTTGCGAGGTGTGATCCCGTAGACGATCAGAAAGATCGGCAGGAACCACAGCAGAAATTCAATACTGCTGAATATCAAAAAAATCACATCTTTCTATTTCTGTTTATCTGTCTTACTATCATAGTAGCTTGAAACCGTTTCTATTACAACAAAACAATTCTTAATTTTAAATGACAGAATTTTACAACTGCTTAATCTTTTTGCAATTTTTCACCGCATCGTTTACAATAGTTTTAACACCACAGGGCTGCGCCCGAGAAAGGATATTTTCCATGAAAGAACAGTTATATACCATCCCTTTAAACGATGCCGTAAATGCACAGGACGAATGCCCTTTCTGCTTTATCCACCGCAGTATTGAACAGGATCTTCTGGATTTCGTGTTAGGCTCCGGTTCCTCTTATATGGAAGCGGACATCCGCGAACAAACCGACAAAGCAGGCTTCTGCCGGTATCATTTTCAGAAAATGTTCGACTACGGCAATACTCTGGGCAATGCCTGGATCTTAAAGACCCACTACCAGCGCATGATCCGGGAAATGCAGCAGGAATTTGCCTCCTTCCGCCCCGGCAAAAGCTCTCTCCTGGGTAAATTCAAAAAAGCCGAAGGCAATGAAAATACCATCGGCATGTGGGTTCGTGCAAAAGAGGATTCCTGCTATATCTGTTCCCAGTATAAAGATACCTACGCCAGATATCTGGACACCTTTTTCTACCTGTGGAAAAATGATGAAAACTTCCGCAATAAAGTCATAAACGGCAAAGGCTTCTGCCTGCCCCACTTCGGCGATCTCTGCGAAGCCGCTGACCGCAAACTTTCCGATAAGGAAAAACAGGACTTTTACGATCAGTTGCTGCCGGTCATGGAATCCAACATGCAGCGCATTTCCGAAGACGTCTCCTGGCTGGTGGAAAAATTCGACTATCGCAACAAAGACGCCGACTGGAAGAGCTCCAGGGATGCCATCCAGCGCGGTATGCAGAAATTAAAAGGCGGATATCCCGCAGATCCCGCCTATAAGATGTCTAAATAGCCGCAAAATTTTATTCAAAAATACGATGCAATTATGATGCTATTTTTCCGTAATTTCTTCGTCAGAGGGCTGTCCGGACCGTTCCGCCAGTCTTCTGCTTAATTGCAGATACTCCAGAATTTCCTCATACAGCATCTCCGGCTGAAAGGCATCTTCCAGGATTCTCTCGTTCATCAATCCCTTAATGGTCAGTTCCATCATCTTACGAAGTTTCATCACGTCTTCCGCAGCCGCATATTTTCCCAGATCCGCTCTGGCATAAATATTCTCATAAGCCTCTTCCATCTGCTGTTTTCGCTCTTCTACCGCCACCAGTGCCTCATTGACATTCTCTGCCTGTGCCCGGTTCAGGAACGGCTGCAGATAAGGATAGCCACACATGGCATGCATTTTCCCGGTCTCCACCTGCTGCATCAGAGTGAACAGATCCGTCTCCTTCGCATCTACCGCTGTGGAAAATTCCAGCAACAGATACCGCACACTGTAGTCATAGACAAAAGCATAGACTCCCAGCTTGTTCTCAAAATAATGAAATAATAATCCCTTACTGATGGCTGCCTCCCGCACGATATCATCCGTACTGGCATGACGGTAACCGTTCAGGGCAAATACCTTCAGAGCTGCATTGATCATCCGGTCCTGTTTTTCTTTTTTTAAATCAAAAAATTTCTCATTCATATCGCAACATATCCCTTTTCATTTTCATCAATAAGGTTTATTATGTAACTGTATGGGCATATGCATGAAATTCAGACCAGTTACATACACTACAACATGGAAGGAGCAACCCTATGGCTAAAAAATTTGGCAAATTTCTGCTGTTTACCGCAGCAGTAGGTACCGCAGCCGCAGCTGCTTACTACTATATGCAACAGAAAGATTCTCAGCTGAAGGAATCTTCCGATGCAGATGATGATTATGATGATTTCCACGAGGATCTGGACAAGAGTACCGAGTTCTCCCGCAATTATGTTCCTCTGAATACACCCGTGCAGACCTCTGCCCCGAAGGAAGAGACAGGCACAGAGTCCACACCGGCTTCCGAAGAGGCGGCACCCGCTTCCGCAGAGGCATCTGATTTCACACCGCTCACCGATCAGGCTACCGGATTGTCCGGCGAAGAGGGCGAGACCGTCGAAGACGTGGAAGAGTTCTTCGATGAAGAAGATGCCGAGGACGAAGAGCCTCCCGTAAATGAAGAATAATCGTTCTATTTCGAAGGTCTCAGAGCCATGCTTTTTGCAAGCGTCTGAGACCTTCCTGCATTTCCGCCTCATCAATACTTCCAAAGCCCAACAGCACGGTAGCTTTCCGCATTGTGGCTTCCACCATATTCTCTGACATCCCATAGGCTTTCACTTTCTCCGCCGCTGCTCTCTCCAACAGTTCCTGTTCCGTGACATTCCCTTTCGCTGTCAACAGAAGATGCAGTCCCGCATCCTCCCCGGAGATCACAAACTGCTTCTTAAACGGTTCCAGCCCGGCCAGCAGCAGGTCATGTTTGGCCCGGTAGCGCATCCGCATTTTATTCAGATGCCGCTCGAAATACCCGTCCCGGATAAATTCATTCAGGATCCGCTGGTCGATTCTGGACACCGTGCAGGAATAAAAAGAGCAATCCCTGCGGTAGATATCCAGCAGATCCCCCGGCAATACCATATAGCTGACACGGATTGCCGGTGCAATAGCCTTGGAAAATGTACCGATGTAGATCACTTTTCCCTTTTCATCGGAAGATTGCAGGGAAGGAATAGGCTTGCCCCGATACCGGAATTCACTGTCGTAATCGTCCTCGATCAGATAACGATCCGGCTCCCTTTCTGCCCAGCGAAGCAGTTCTGCTCTCCTGCCGATGGTCATGACCGCACCGGTGGGATACTGGTGGGAAGGCATCACATAGGCCACTCTGACAGGCAGTCCCGAAAGTCTGTCCGCCCGCATTCCCTTATCATCCATGTCTACCGTGTGAATGCGATAGGCAAAAGATTCAAAGATGCGGTATGCCCGCTTGTACGTGGGATTCTCCATGGCAATGCCCACATGTCTGCCCAGTATTTTCTCCAATAGCAACAGCAGATAATCGTTTCCTGCTCCTACAATGATCTGTTCCGGGCGGCAGTTCACCCCCCGGGAAGAATGCAGATACCGGCTGATGGTCAGCCGCAGATCATAATCTCCCTGAGGTTCTCCCTGCGCAAACAGGTCACTGTTGTTGTCATTCAGAATATTCTTCGTGATCCGCTTCCATACGCCCACAGGGAAACCGTTCATATCAATACCATAAGGAGAAAAATCAATGCATCCCTCTTCCGGAACAGATTCTTCTCCTGAAGTGTCCGGCTCCGGTTCGTTCTCTTCCCGCGGTTCCATGGCAAATATCCCTTCCAGACGGCAGACAAAATAGCCCTTATAAGGTCGTGCCTCGATATATCCCTCGCTTAACAGCTGGTCGTAGGCATAGTCCACAGTGCTTCTCGCCACCTGCAGATATTCTGCCAGAGAACGCGTGGAGGGAAGCCTCTCTCCTGCCAGAAGCTTCCCTTCCCTGATTTCCTGTCGTATATGCTCATATATCTGCTGGTACAGACATTTGTCACTGTCTGTACGCAGCCGGATCGTCATATCATACATACGGTTATCCTACTTTTTCTGGTTCTTCAGTTCTTCCAGAATCTGGTCTTTTAACTCTCTTGCCTTGTCCTTAGTCCGGGCATTGGCGGAAGGGGACGTCAGGATCGTGGCTACCATACGGCTGGCCACATCATATTTCTGGAATCTGGCAGCAAGTACCGCAATCAGAAATTCTACCGTGATCTCATCCATACCGCACATGGGGAATCCTTCGGTCTGCAGGGCCTCCGTAAAACCAGTGTAAGCGTTCTTCAGATAAGTCTCCTCCATGGTCTTCACTTCCCGGAGTCTGGCCATATCCGTATCCCCGGACTCTTCCAGATGCTCCTGATAACCACGCATCAGCCATCCGCTCTTCAGACAGATATAAGCCTTTTCACTGGCATGGGCCCGTTTTACCACAGCGTTGGCCAGGCAGAGCTTATAGCGCTCAATGGCTTCTTCATAGCTGTAAATATCGTCATCGTAGGTATGCAGCTGCACTTTACTGCTGATATTTTCCTTGATCAGCTTTATATAAACCTTATTCAGGCTGTTGAAATACCGGTTCAGTGCTGCATAGCCGCAATGCGGACACAGAATAACATCATATTTCACCGCATCAATGCCTTCGTATTTTGCACGAAGATCCTGATCGGTACTTAAAAGTCTTGCCTTTCCGGTCTTCATGATCTTCGCCGGGAAATCTTCTCCGCAGACAGGACAGGTAAATGTCTTGTCAAAGATCAGATCCTTTTCTTCTATTTTTTGGGCCTCGGCTGCTGCCTTCTCTTCTTTTTTATCCTGTCCGTAAATGTTCATGTTCTCCAGGTCATCCAGACCCAGACCGGCCAGTCCAAACAATTTGTCCGACATATGTCTCTCCTTTTCTTTTGTACTGTCCATTCCCGGTGACAATACGAATACAACTTTCCCAATTCCCCTTATCGGTTGTCCTACTGCTTACTTAGGCAGTACATAAGAACTCTTCAGAGATACGATACGGTTAAATACCAGTTCTCCCGGCTTGGTATCCTTGTAGTCCACGCAGAAGAAGCCCTGTCTTACGAACTGGAAGCGGTCATACGCCTGTGCCTGTGCAAATGCAGGCTCCAGACGGCACTCTGTCAGTGTGGTCAAAGAATTGGGGTTCAGATTCAGACTTCCGTCTTCATTGTATACACCCTTCTCTTCATCGATGATATTCTCATACAGGCGCACCTGTGCTTTTACAGACTGCTCTGCATTTACCCAGTGGATCGTTCCCTTTACTTTACGTCCATCGGGGCTGTTGCCTCCGCGGCTCTCCGGATCATAGGTACAATGTACTTCCACGACTTTTCCGTTCTCGTCCTTGACACAGCCGGTGCATTTTACGAAATAAGCACTCATCAGGCGCACTTCGTTGCCGGGGAACATACGGAAATATTTCTTGGGAGGCTCTTCCATGAAGTCCTCTCTCTCAATATACAGTTCTTTGCCGAAGGGAACCTCGCGGCTGCCCAGAGCTTCGTTTTCCGGATTGTTGACTACAGGCAGCATCTCCGTCTGTCCTTCGGGATAGTTATCAATTACCAGTTTCACAGGATCCAGAATAGCCATCATACGGGGTGCCTTTGCCTTCAGATCCTCACGGATACAATACTCCAGCATTGCATAATCTGCGGAAGACTGTGCCTTGGAGATACCGCACAATTCTACGAACTTCTTGATGGATTCCGGTGTGAATCCTCTTCTGCGCAGTGCTGCGATGGATACCAGTCTGGGATCATCCCAGCCGTCCACGATGCCCTGTTCTACCAGCTTCTTGATATAACGCTTACCGGTCACCACATTGGTCAGGTACAGCTTTGCGAATTCGATCTGCTTGGGAGGATGAGGATATTCCAGTTCTCTTACCACCCAGTCATATAAGGGTCTGTGATCCTCAAATTCCAGCGTACAGATGGAATGGGTCACGCCTTCAATAGCATCCTCGATGGGATGCGCGAAATCGTACATAGGGTAAATGCACCATTTGTCACCGGTATTCTGGTGAGACATATGTGCCACACGATAGATGACGGGATCTCTCATGTTGATGTTGGGAGAGGCCATATCGATGCGGGCACGCAGTACCTTAGTGCCGTCCTCGTATTTGCCGGCCTTCATATCCTCGAACAGTGTCAGATTCTCTTCTACGCTTCTGGTGCTGCCGGGATCTTCCTTGCCGGGCTCGGTCAGGCTTCCTCTGTATTCACGGATCTGCTCCGCACTTAAGTCAGAGACATATGCCTTGCCTTTTTTGATCAGCTTTACGGCTGCTTCATACATTTGGTCAAAATAGTTGGATGCGAAAAAGAGTCTGTCCTCCCAGTCTGCTCCCAGCCACTTTACATCAGCCTTGATAGACTCTACGAACTCTGCCTTCTCCTTGGTGGGGTTGGTATCGTCAAAACGCAGATTGAATTTGCCGTTGTATTTCTGGGACAGGCCGTAGTTCAGCAGAATACTCTTGGCATGTCCGATATGAAGATATCCGTTGGGTTCCGGAGGGAAACGGGTGTGTACAGTATCGTATACGCCCTCCGCCAGATCTTTCTCAATGATCTGCTCTATAAAATTCTTCGATTCCTTTACTTCTGCGGAATCTACGATTTCCTTTTCGATCTCGCTCATGGTAATGTCCTTGCCTTTCGTTTACTTAATACTGTTTTCGTATCCTTTATCTTACCACACAAGAAAACTTTTATAAACCCTTCTCTTCAAAATAATTCAGCAAATTCTGCTCCGTCTCGATGAAGATATTGTGCAGATCATCCTCACTGGCCGCCAGATAATCTCCGGCCCTTCCGGTCATATAGCCGTCCTCATCCCATACCGGGAACACTTTTACCCCCTGTGTCACCCGGATGGCATAGATGCGGAACTCATCCTTCGGCATGCACATGCGCACATATTCCGTGATCAGATGATTTCTGCCGTCCGTACCGTCCTTGACCCTGGGAACGTATGTCATATTCCTGCAGTAGTCCTCGGACACCGGAGCGTCGGACAGTTCCAGGATCCTGTGGAACCGCTCTCCCGCCACCCTGTGAAGTTCACCGTTTCTCTCCAGCGTGTAGCAGATATTCTGTCTGGTATCGATGTCCATGGTGCCGTTCTGGGTGCGGACGGACACCACCCTGCCAAGCTCCGCCAGATCAGAGGCCCTCACACAGGCCAGAGGGATTTTCTTTCTCTGATATCTTGTGCCCTCACTTACCGGGAATGCCCGGTCTTTGGCGTAGAGGATCCGGAACGTATCGAAATACTGCGTCATGCGGTTATTGAAATACGCTTCGGAATGCAGTGTTGGATATTTTTCCTCATATAATTTCATACTGATGTAGCCGCCGGCCTTCTCGTAATGTCCGCCGCCGGAACCGATGCCCTCCGAAAGATAATCCGACAGTTCGCTGGCATTGACCTCCCGGATACAGCTTCTGACGGAAAATTTGTATCCGCCGCTGTCCTCATTATAGACCACGCAGGTATTGACGCCCGCCACCTGCAGGAGGAAGTCGCTGATCAGGCCAAGTACATTGGGATCACAGGGTTGGGAATGGATCACGGCGAACTGGTAATCGTCGTTATAATTGCAGCGCAGCATTGCCACACCGGCAATTTCCAGCTCTCTCAGGGAAATATTGGAATTACGGAACAGGGATATCTGGTTCTTATCAAAATTCAGACTCTCACGCATATCCATGTCCACCGGGTTCGACAGTTCGGAGAACTGGTTGGTATCCATATACAGCCCGTAATACAGCGCAGTTCCCAGATCTCTGTTTTTTCCCACGGGATAATGCATTTCCTGCAGCATTGTCCACACCAGGGTTGCACAGCTTCCCATATTGGGCTGCAGACGCATCCGCTCGGTACAGATGACTTCTAGTGGATGATGGTCGATGACAGCGATCTCCTCCGCCGGCAGCTCCGTCACATTACCCGCGCCATACTGACAATCCACAGTGATCAGCAGTCCGTCTACTGTATCTTCCATCTGAGGCTGGTACTCCAGCGGAATGTGCAGTTTCTCCACCATCAGCATCAGGTTGGCCTTTCTGACTTTATTCCGTCCGGAATACAGCAGCCTGGTATCCTTTCCCTTGTCCCGGAAAAAACAGTACAGCCCATAGCCGGAGGCTATGGCATCCGCATCCGGATTGTCGTGGCACTGGATCGTCACGTGGTCATAGCCCAATAATTCATCCAGCATCATTTCTCTGCTCTTTGCATCCCCTCGTCTGTCCATAACTACGCTTTCCTCTTCTTCCTCATAAAAATTCCATAACTATTCAGAACCACATTCGCAAAAATGCCTTTTCATGGCTCTGAATAGTTACAGGCAGGTCCTGAACGCAGCCCTGCCTGTAACTATCTGTCTTAGTGGTGGAACAGACGGATGCCCGTAAATGCCATCACCATATCATATTTGTCGCAGCATGCAATAACATCGCTGTCACGCACGGATCCACCTGGCTGTGCGATGTATTTTACGCCGCTCTTATGTGCTCTCTCGATGTTATCGGAGAAGGGGAAGAATGCATCGCTTCCCAGAGTCACATCCTGCATCTGATCCAGCCATGCTCTCTTTTCTTCTCTGGTAAATACAGGGGGCTTTACCTTGAAGATGCCTTCCCAGGTACCGTCCGCCAGCACGTCCATGTACTCATCGCCCATGTAGACATCAATGGCATTGTCACGGTTGGCTCTGCCCAGGCTGTCTACAAACTGCAGGCCCAGTACCTGCGGAGACTGGCGTAAGAACCAGTTGTCTGCCTTGCTGCCTGCCAGTCTGGTGCAGTGGATACGAGACTGCTGTCCTGCACCGATACCGATAGCCTGACCATCCTTGACATAACATACGGAATTGGACTGGGTATATTTTAAGGTGATCAGAGCGATCTTCATATCGATCAGGGCACTCTCCGGGATCTCCTTGTTCACAGTCACGATATTGGACAGCAGATCGCCGTTGATATCCAGTTCGTTACGCCCCTGCTCGAAGGTGATGCCGTATACCTGCTTGCGCTCGATAGGAGCAGGCTGATAGGAAGGATCGATCTGGATGATGTTGTAGGCGCCTTTTTTCTTCTGCTTCAGCAGTTCCAGTGCTTCGTCGGTGTAGCCGGGAGCGATGACACCGTCGGATACCTCTCTCTTGATCAGGCGGGCGGTATCGGTATCGCAGATATCAGACAATGCAATGAAGTCACCGAAGGAGGACATTCTGTCTGCACCACGTGCTCTCGCATAAGCACATGCCAGGGGAGAAAGCTCTCCCAGATCATCCACCCAGTAGATCTTCGCCAGAGTATCACTCAGAGGAAGTCCTACCGCAGCACCGGCCGGAGACACATGTTTGAAAGAAGTGGCTGCGGGAAGTCCTGTAGCTTCCTTCAGCTCTTTTACCAGCTGCCAGCCGTTGAAAGCATCCAGGAAATTGATATATCCGGGCTTGCCGTTCAGCACGGTCACCGGCAGATCACTGCCGTCTTCCATGAAGATTCTGGAAGGCTTCTGGTTCGGGTTACATCCGTATTTTAACTGAATCTCGTTCATCTTATTTTTCTCCTATTCTATTCTACGATATTAACTATTCAGAACCTGCATTCGCAAAACGCGTCTTCACAACCTACTTTACATATTCTTATTCACGATCTTTGTCTCATATTTACCGGTCTCGATATCAATGAAACGTACGAACAGAGAGACCTTGTTATCCTCATTCAGGCTGTTCCACAGCATATCGGTAAAAGCATCCATATCATCGGGGATCTCTACCAGTTTCGGCTCGCCCTGGAAGCTGGGCAGCGGATTGCCGTCGTGCATATAAGTGTGAATGAAACGTCCCTCTCCGGGAAGAGGATTCTCATAAGCATAAGTGAAACGCAGACAGGAATCAGGATTGCCGTTGTCACTCTTCAGAATGGACATAGCGTAATTGTACTTGCCGTTCTCGATGTGCATGATACCGGAAATTCTCGGTGTATAGTTGGGGCCGTCCGGCTCGAATTCTCTGCTGCGCAGGGACTGCTCAAAGGTCAGCTGTTTGTCCATTCCCTCGTAGATAGTATCTGTCTGGTCACCGTTGGTCACGATGGTCTTGTTACCAAGGACACGTACGGGTGCGTAGATGATCAGACTGGGATCTTCCAGTTTGGAAGGATCGAAAGCCTGGGTACGGATTCCCTCTCCTTCTGCTACGAACACACGATTGCGGCTGTTGGCGCTTCTTCCCATGATGAAATAAGCGGTCACGGCATATTTACCGTTAGCAGAACGTCCGATCACGATACCTCTGCCGGGATAAGCATTGCTTTTCAATTCCTGTTCCAGTTGTAACATAGTTTTTCCTCCGTTTACTATATATCGCGTAACTATTCAGAACCATAAAATATTGCCGAATGTTCTTACGAATGTCAGCATTCGACGAACACCTGTCAATATTTTATGGCTCTGAATAGTTACAAAAAACCGCCTAAGCACCAGAAATAGACGGTGCCCAGGCGGTCGGCTTTCACTATTCTACACTCCCCGTGGGTATCTCCACTGCAGCAAGCTGCGCTCCGCCAGTCGTGTAGCTGTTTTAATAGTAGCATGGTTCCCCGATACTTGACAAGAGGGATTTTGATAATTTTGTTGCTTCCGTAACAGTTCTGCCCCAAAACATTCATAAAAGCGTCTGCTGCGCAGCCGTCGCTGCTATGCAGCTCATCTTTTATTCATGTTTTGGGCGCTCCGCTCATAGAATAGCAAAAGCGATGCTCCGTGTGCAAGCACCCGATCATCGCTTTTACTATTCTATGGCTGAACTGTTACTTCACATATTTTGCCTCAAAGGCATGTCTCTCCATAGGGCGGTCGAAATAATAGCCCTGAATGTATTTGACCTTCATGCCCTGCAATACTCTGAACTGCTCCGGGGTCTCGATACCTTCCACGCAGACGCTGACGCCGATGGTCTCCGCCAGCTCCGCCACCATTTTGATAAAGGACTGGGAGTAGGCATCCTCCGCCAGATCTTTGACAAAGCTCTGATCCACCTTGATGACATCAATGGGAATCTCCCGGATATGATTCAGGGAGGAGTAGCCGGTACCGAAATCATCCAGCGCCAGCGAAACACCCAGAGATTTGATCCGGTTCAGGATCTCCTTCATGCGCTCCATATCGTTGATGGCGAGGCTCTCTGTCACTTCCAGGGTCAGATTCTTCGGGGACAGACCGGTGTCCGCAAGCGCCTTTTCCACCGTCTCCACGATGTCCGGCTGTAGGAGCTGTACTACGGAAAGATTTACGTTCACTTTATAATTCGAATAACCGGATTCGTTCCAGCGTTTGCAGCGGGTGCAGGCCTCGGTCAGCACATAATTGCCGATGGGATTGATTAGTCCCAGATACTCTGCCAACGGGATGAATTCCGCCGGGGAGATAAATCCCAGCTTTGCACTGTTCCAGCGGATCAGTGCCTCAGCTCCGGCGCAGACATCCCTGCCGCCCTGAATATCAATGATGGGCTGATAATAGACCTCGAACTCCCGGTAGCCCTCCACCGTGGCATCACGCATGTTCTTTTCCATATCCAGGCGGCGTCCCGATACGGAATCAATGCCCTCGCGGTAGGTTGCCACCCGGTTCTTACCGGTCTTTTTTGCTTCGTACATGGCAATATCCGCTTTTTTGATCAGATCAGCCACGGAATCCCCGGCATCCGGGAAAGTGACGATACCCATACTCATGGTACAGTAATAGTCCGCGTCCTTCAAAAACCAGGGCTTGCTGAAGATCTTTTTAATATCTTCCACAATATTTTCAAACCGGGAATAGCTGTCGGGCGGGATCACGATGACAAATTCATCGCCGCCCATGCGGTAACAGGTATTCTCGATGCCGTTGATCCGTTTTAATGCATGGGAAATGGATTTTAACAGCACATCTCCGTACTGGTGCCCCAGTCCGTCGTTGATATGCTTGAAATCATCCAGATCCAGATACAGCAGAGCACCTTCGCCGCCGGTCTTCTTCGCCTGATCGATCTGTCTTGCCAGATCCCTCTCACAGCACATACGATTATACAGTCCCGTCAGAAAATCCGTATAGGCCTGCTGCTCGATGCGGCGCTGGTACAGTTTTTTATCTGTAATGTCATACAAAGAGTACAGATTGGCCTTTTTACCGTCCACCCAGGCAATCTCCTTGCACAGCAGATCGTACCAGGTCTCCTTCTCCGCATGGTAGACTACACTGACTGACTTGGTTTTTTCCTTGCGGACACTGCTCTGTAACAAAGCATCAAAATTGTGATCCAGCAGTTCCTTGGCAAAGGTATTTTTCAGGATCTGGTTGGCAAACAGCATCCGTCCTGTGGTCTGGTCTGTCACATAAATGGCACAGCCCACGTTGTCCAGAATCTCCTCCAATGCTGCGTAGGAACCGGCCAGGGAATTCTTCTGGATCCTTCTGGTGAGGATGCTCTGCAGGATCTTCACTGCATCCGCTGTGAACTTGATCTCCGCCATGCTCCACACATGCCCCTGGGTTCTATGATTCAGAGACAGCACCATATTTCCGCTCTCCTGCTTCAGGATCGGGAAGATCATCACGGCCTTCATGCCGATCTCCTCGATTTCCTTCGAGCCGGCATTGCCCAGGCTGTCCGTGGATACCACCAGTGGTTTCTCAGCATGAAGGAAGGAATATACTTCCACTCCGTTTATCTTGTCAAAATAAGAAATCTGTCCCGGGGCACGCCATTCACAGACCACGTTCATGGTATCCGTGTCGGAATGCAGTTGAAAAATATCCGCAGTATCTACACAGATATGCTCTGACAGGATCTTCAGCCACTTATTCATGGCAAGTTCAATCTGTTCATCACTGTCTAAGAGCTGGACGATCTCCGTGGTTGCCTCAATAGTATGGAGATTCCGACTCATCTCTTCCTCAGCGGAACGGCTCCTTCTGCTCTCTGCCTCCGCGCTGAAGCAGGACATACGATCTCTGTAAATATCTACGCTGGTATCCCGCAGCAGATCCAATATCTGATAAAAGGAAATGGTGTCGATCTTCTTCAGATCATACACCTGCCAGTACAGGATCGTGTTGTTCTCCACACTGACAGCCACTGCTGCCACATGTCCGCCGTCCGGCAGTTCTTCCACCACCTGTTCCTCCAACGAACCGGCCTGCACTCTGTCCAGTGCCTGTGCTGCTTTCCTGCGATATTCCGTACTGATCGGGTCTTCCCCATCCAGTCTCTTCCATGTCTTGTCCACATACGGCTCCGTCACCACCTGATTCTCACTGTCCAGGCAGACAGCTGCCACGCCTGTCACCTTGCAGAATTCATTCTGCAAATGCTGCAGACGTCTGGGATCGATCAATTCTCGAAATGAAATTTCAGCCACTTTTTTGCTCCCCTGCTTCTCTTTTAAATATTCGGGGAATACGCCCTTCCTCGGCACCCGAACAAATATATTTTACCATGTGACGGGAAATTCATACAAGATATTATTTTACATTTTTTGCCATATTCGTTAAATTGCTTGAAAAATTGCAAAGTTTTTGTCAATTATTGCAAATATTTTGAGATTCAAATGATTTCTTTTTCCATAAAGAGGCGGTTGCAAGTCAGACTTACAATCGCCTCTTTCATTATAGCCTTATTTTCACAACTTATTTATCATCCACGCTGTAGTTCGGAGCTTCCTTGGTGATATGGATATCATGAGGATGGCTCTCCTTCAGGGATGCTGCAGAGATCTTCACGAATCTGCCGGTCTCCTTCAAAGTCTCGATATCCTGCGCACCACAGTAACCCATACCGGAGCGGAGACCGCCCAGCAGCTGGAATACGGTATCTTCCACGCTGCCCTTGTAAGCCACACGGCCTTCAACACCTTCGGGAACCAGTTTCTTCGCATTCTCCTGGAAGTAACGATCCTTACTGCCGTTCTCCATGGCTGCGATGGAACCCATGCCACGGTATACCTTGTATTTTCTACCCTGGAACAGCTCGTATTCTCCCGGGCTCTCCTCACATCCTGCAAACATGGAACCCATCATACATACGTTACCACCGGCTGCAATAGCCTTGGTGATATCTCCGGAATACTTAATACCACCATCAGCAATGATGGGAATACCATATTCCTTTGCCACGCTGTAGCAATCCATGATAGCGGATACCTGAGGAACACCGATGCCTGCAACGACACGGGTGGTACAGATGGAACCGGGGCCGATGCCTACCTTAACCGCATCTGCGCCGGCCTCGATCAGGGCACGGGTAGCATCGCCAGTAGCCACGTTACCTGCGATAACCTGCAGATCAGGATATTTTTCCTTGATCATCTTCAGGCAGTTTAATACGTTCTGGGAATGACCATGTGCGGAATCCAGTACCACAACATCGACCTTGGCTGCTACCAGAGCTGCCACACGATCCAGTACGTTGGCGGTGATACCTACACCGGCGCCGCAGAGCAGTCTGCCCTGGGAATCCTTGGCTGCCAGAGGATATTTGATGGTCTTCTCAATATCTTTGATGGTGATCAGACCCTTTAAGTTGAAGTCCTTATCTACGATAGGCAGCTTCTCTTTTCTTGCCTTGGCCAGGATCTTCTTTGCCTCTTCCAGAGTGATACCTTCGGGAGCGGTGATCAGGCCCTCGCTGGTCATGGACTCTTTGATCTTCTTGGTGAAGTCGGTCTCGAACTTCAGATCACGGTTGGTGATGATGCCGACTAATTTTCTGCCCTCGGTGATAGGTACGCCGGAGATACGGAACTTAGCCATCAGAGCATCTGCATCTGCCAGAGTATGTTCAGGAGACAGAGAAAACGGATCGGTGATGACACCATTCTCGGAACGCTTTACCTTATCTACCTCTTCTGCCTGTGCCTCGATAGACATATTCTTGTGAATGATACCGATACCACCCTGTCTAGCCATGGCAATCGCCATACGATGTTCGGTAACAGTATCCATTCCTGCGCTCATCATAGGAATGTTCAGCTTGATCTTCTTTGTCAGCCATGTGGTCAAATCCACCTGATTAGGGACTACCTGAGAGTAAGACGGTACGAGCAGTACGTCATCAAAGGTAATGCCTTCACCAATAATCTGTCCCATTTTCTTTCCTCCTGTGTTCATTTGATAAGATTTGTGAATGATATCTTGTTGTGCTATAAGTTGTAATTATATTACATATTCGTTGTACTTATAGCATTTTCATGAGTTTAGCAGAGTTTCGTAGGACTGTCAACCGGATATCTTATATTTTTTATCATTTAGCAATCATATTACTGCGTTTATTTCTGTTTCTGCAATAAAGAAGGTCCGGCGTATCATGTACACCAGACCTATATTTTTGACTCGCCAGGCATTCAACTGCTTTGATGCTGTTCCCTGCACCGGACTGTTGCGAAATATTATTCGCTGAACACTTTGCGGGGTGCCATGTTTTTGAGCACCTTGACCAGCTCCTCATTAGGGCTTAAGAGGATCTTCTCGCCACCTTCATAGTACATAGCATAACGTCCGTCTGGCTGCAATACCTCGCCGATACTATAATCCTTTTCCTTCACCTGACGGTTTTTGAAGTTATCCAGATGATAGGAGTAAACCGGTGCAAATACTTCCATGCGGTCAAGGCTGTAAGTACCGACACGCTTTCTCTTGCTCTTAGCCATGATCTTGTCCACGGACAGTTCCTTGTCCAGATAGAGATATTCATATTCCAGGTCAGTGTACATATTCAGGAAATATGCTCCCACACCTGCTGCCAGTGCCACCGGCAGGAAAATGATAAACACGAACATCACCAGACAGCTCAATACCGTCAGTGTGATCAATAATACCTTTAAAATCTTTGCCCATGCAGGCTGTTTTGCTTTTACCAGACATTCTACGTAAGAATCACTCATTTTTTGTTTCCTTTTCTCTTCGTTTATTTTATGACAGAGTCTGTCCCCTCTTAAGGAAGGTCTTCTATTTCGGGCCGGTTCTGAAACCGCCCGCACCTTTCTTTGGGGAAATCTCTGTTTACGGCTGTCCGGATTCTGTTTTCTCCTGACAATCGTTTTCTATTATGATATATCATCCTCACAAAACTTGCAAGGCATGCCCGGATTTTCCCATCGATTTAATTGTTTTTTTAGATTCCCCTCACACTTCGTTCATTGACTTTCAGATAGCGAACCTTTATCATTAGTATATTGCGAAGAAAGTTACCCGGAATGTGGCGTTCTGCCATATTTCGGCAACAGAAAGGCGGATCTCCCCATGGCAGTAATGGATGAATTCAAAGAAGAACGAGAGGCATTGAAAAACGGTACGCCAAAGCAGAAACTGGCGTATTTCTGGTATTATTACAAGTGGCATGTGATCATTGCCCTGGTGGTGATCATTATGATCGTCAGTTTTGTAAAACAGCTTACAGACCGGAAGGATCCCGCTTTTTATGCCGTAATGCTGAATGCCAGCCTCTTAGATCAGATGACCTCGGAACAGCCGGATTTTGTTACGGATTTTGCAGAAAAAGAGGGCATTGATCTGAACACCAGCGATATCACTTTTGATACTTCCATCCGTATCGTGGAAGACAGCATGGATGAAACTTCTATCACTTCTTCCCAGAAGCTGATGGTGTATGTGGCAGCCAATGAATTGGACTGTATGATCACAGATTTCACTTCTTTCCAGAAATATGCCAACAGCAGCATGTTTCATGATCTGCGGGATATTCTTACTGAAGAGCAGGTACAGGCACTGGAGCCTTATTTCTATTACGTAGACAGAGAAGTGGTACTGGCCATCGAAGCAGCCAACGATGATATGAATACCGATTATACCCCAGACTATCCCGATCCCCTCCACCCGGAGGACATGCAGGATCCCGTACCGGTAGGCATCTGCCTCACAGACTGCAAGGATCTGACTGATACTTATTACTTCCGTGGTGACGGCATCGTCATGGGCATCTATGCCAATGCGGAACATGTGCAGACCGCGGTGGATCTGGCGGAGTATCTGTTGAATAAATAGAAAGTTAGCGAAATATCCCCGTAGCCCTTGGCAGGGTATAAGAAACGCGGCACGCTCGCGCTCTGTCGCAGAGCGTAGCGGTACATAAGCGGTCACAGTACGACCGCTAAGTACCGACGTCTGCTTACGGCACTGCTTATTCTTATACCCAGCCGGGGCTACTGTTTTTTTTAAACTTTCCAAAACGCAGAACTCCCGGCGTATGCGGTGCCATGTCGAAGATGTTTGTCGGAGGATGTTGATATTTTCTAGAAAAGTGCTGAAAGGCAGGGGGAAAGCGGACACGATGTCCGCGTCAGCCGATTGTCGACATGGATGTCGACTGTAGGCGGCCCCGTCATGACGAGAACTACTCATCACTTTTCGTAGAAAATTCACATCCGGAGACCTTACATCGAGACATGTGTATCGCATGCTCCGGGAGTTCGTGGATTTTGCCAATGTATTTCACTAACTTTCCAGTTACAGCAGTTCCTTCAGCATCTGGTTGACGCTGGCGGGGTCTGCCTTGCCTTTCATGGCCTTCATGGTCTGGCCTACCAGGAAGCCGATGGCTTTCTCCTTGCCGTTGTGGTAATCCTCGACAGACTGGGAATTAGCGGCAATGACTTCCTCCACGACTTTACGCAATGCACTTTCGTCATTGACGGTCTTCAGTCCCTTCTCCTCCACATACTGTTCGGGATCTACATCTTCCTCAAACATCACCTGGAAAACTTCCTTCGCCACGGAGGAATTGATCACTTTGCCATCCACCAGAGCGATCAGCCTGCTCAGATGCTCCGGGGAGAACCGGATGTCCTCTGGCTCCATCTCTTTTTCTTTTAACAGGCGCATAGTCTCCACCATCAGCCAGTTGGACACCTTCTTGGGCTGGCTTCCCAGTGCCACGGAAGCTTCAAAGATATCTGCCAGATGCTTGGAGCCGGTGATGATATCGATATCATATTCCGGAATATCGTATTCTTCCTTGTAACGCTTCATCTTCTCGGTGCGGAATTCCGGCTGTCTGCTGCGGATGCTATCCAGCCACTCATCGCTGATATAGACCGGTACCAGGTCGGGATCCGGAAAATAACGATAATCCTGCGCATCCTCCTTGGAACGCATCGCATAGGAATATTCCTTATTATCATCCCAGCGTCTGGTCTCCTGAATGACCTCTTTGCCGGCCTCCAGCAGATCGATCTGTCGCTCCCGCTCCCCCTGAATGGCTCTGGCGATGGCCTTGAAGGAATTCAGGTTCTTCATCTCGGTACGGGTTCCGAACTTTTCCGCTCCCACTTCTCTCACGGACAGATTGACATCGGCACGCATGGAGCCTTCCTGAAGCTTACAGTCGGACGCTCCCAGATACTGGATCAGCAGACGTAATTTTTCCAAATAGGCAATGACCTCCTCCGCGCTGCGCATATCCGGCTCGGATACGATCTCGATCAGAGGCACACCGGAACGGTTGTAGTCCACCAGTGTGCAATCTTCCCAGTCGTCATGCACCAGTTTACCGGCATCCTCCTCCATGTGGATCTCGTGGATACGCACCGGCTTCGTGTAAGCGTTGCCGTTCTCTCCCGCTACCTCGATTTCAACCGAGCCATTCCTGCAGATGGGCAGATACAACTGGGAGATCTGATAGTTTTGAGGGTTATCGGGATAGAAATAATTTTTTCTATCAAATTTGCAATACTGTGTGATGGTACAATTCGTCGCAAGTCCTACTGCCACCGCATATTCCACCACCTGTTTGTTCAGCACAGGAAGAGAGCCCGGCATACCGGTACATACCGGACAGGTGTGGGTATTGGGTCTGCCACCGAACGCTGTGGAACAGCCGCAGAATATTTTCGTCTTCGTGGCAAGCTCTACATGAACTTCCAGACCAATGACGGTTTCATATTGTTTTGCCATAGTAATCTCCATTCCGCAGACGTTTCCTTTCATCGAAGGAATCGCAAATCAAATTTCAAATTTGATTCTGCGATAAGGGCTAAATACCTTTCCGTATCTGCATTGCTTCTATGCATATGTGTATATATTTCCGTTGTTCTACTTCACGCTCTGCTCATAGGTATATGCTGCACGGATCAGTGTCTTCTCTTTGAAGCAGTCACCGATCAGCTGCATGCCGATAGGCAGGCCTTGGGAATCCGTACCGCAGGGAACGCTGATACCGGGCAGTCCCGCCAGGTTGATGGAGATGGTGTAGATGTCTCCCAAATACATCTTGATGGGATCCGCCAGACTGCTGCCCAGCTTCGGTGCGGTAGTGGGTGCCACCGGTCCTAAGATCACATCGTATTTTGCAAAAGCTTCGTCAAAAGCCTTCTTGATCAATGCTTTCACACGGAGTGCCTTCAGGTAATAAGCATCATAATAACCGGAGCTTAATACAAAGGAGCCCAGCATGATACGACGCTTCACCTCGGGTCCAAAGCCCTGCGAACGACTTCTCTTGTACATGGTGTGCAGGTCCTCCGCATCCTGTGCACGGTAACCGTATTTTACACCGTCGAAACGCTCGAGATTGGAACTTGCCTCTGCAGCCGCGATCGTATAATAAGTGGGGATCGCATAGTCTACCAGACTTAAGTCGAACTCCTCCACTTCTGCCCCCTGCGCTTTCAACACTTCCGCTGCTGCCAGTACCGCATCCCTGACCTCGGGATCCAGTCCTTCCCCGAAATAGTCTCTGGGAATACCGATCTTCATTCCTTTCACATCCGCTACCAGCGCAGAGGTGAAATCTGTGTTCTCCCGCTTCATGGAAGTGGAGTCCTTAGGGTCATGGGAGGTGATGGCCTCCAGTACGGTGGCACAGTCCGTCACGTCCTTCGTCAGCGGTCCGATCTGGTCCAGAGAAGAACCATAAGCAATCAGTCCGTAACGGGATACCGTTCCGTAGGTGGGTTTCATGCCGACGACTCCGCAATAAGATGCGGGCTGTCGAATGGAACCGCCGGTATCGGAACCCAGTGCTGCAAAACATTCTTCCGCTGCCACTGCCGCTGCAGAGCCGCCGGAGGAACCGCCGGGCACATGCTCCGGGTTTCTGGGATTCTTTGTCACTCCGTAATAAGAAGTCTCCGTGGTGCTGCCCATGGCAAACTCATCCATATTGGTCTTGCCCAGAATCACTGCGCCTGCCTTTTCCAGATTCAGCACTGCTTCCGCACTGAAGGTCGGCACAAAATTCTCTAAGATTTTAGAAGAGCAGGTAGTCAGGGTTCCCTCGGTGCACATATTGTCTTTGATAGCAAAGGGAACCCCGGCCAGAGGCCCGGTCAGTTCGCCCGCTTCGATTTTTTTCTGTACTCCCGCTGCCTGCTGCAATGCCTTTTCCCGTTCTACGGTCACATAGCAGTGGTAGGTATCTTCGCTGGCTGCGATCTTATCCAGAACGGCCTGCGTGGCTTCCACCGACGTAGTCTTACCTTCCCGGATTGCCTTAGCCAGCTCTACTGCTGTCAGGGATAAAATATCCATATCCATTCTCCTTTTTTAATGTCTGACGGAAAACCATTACCGCCTAAATGCTGTAACCAGATTATAAAGCGGTATTCTACTCGATTTCTAATCGAAGGTCCAAGTCTTTTGACATTAGTCAAAAGTCCTTGGTACCACAAACATGTTGTCCTTCTCACCGGGTGCATTGGCCAGGGTCTGTTCACTCTCATCCCCATTGGTCACCACATCCTCACGGAAGACATTCTGAACCGGGAATACATGAGACATAGGTTCCACTCCCGTTGTATCCAGTTCACTCAATTTGTCGATATAATCCAGCATTCTGCCCATATCCTTTTTCGCCGCTTCCTTCTCTTCATCAGAAAGCTCAAGTTTTGCCAGAATGCCTACATATTCTATGGTCTCGTCACTGATCACGTTCGCCATACTAATTTCCATTCCTTTCCTGTTCTTTCCGCACTAATCTCTCACTTTAATGTGTACCTCACGCAGCTGCTGTTCCGTCACTTCGCCGGGAGCCCCGCACATCAGATCCTGTGCATTGCCGTTCATAGGGAAAGCGATCACCTCACGGATGTTATCCTCGTTCCGAAGCAGCATGATCATACGATCCACGCCGGGAGCCATTCCCGCATGAGGGGGTGCTCCGAACTGGAACGCCTGATACAGTGCTCCAAACTTGGTCTTTAATGTCTCTTCGTCATAACCTGCGATGGCGAAAGCTTTTTTCATGATCTCGATGTCATGGTTACGTACTGCGCCGGAGGAGAGTTCCACACCGTTGCATACGATGTCGTACTGATAAGCCAGGATCTCCAGCGGATCCATGGTGTTCAGTGCTTCCAGACCGCCCTGGGGCATAGAGAACGGATTGTGGGTGAATCCGATCTGCTTCGTCTCGGGATCCAGCTCAAACATCGGGAAATCGTTCACATAGCAGAAACGGTAAGCATTCTTCTCGATCAGATCCAGCTTCTCGCCCAGCTCAGTACGGATATGACCGGCATAGTAGTTCGCCTTATCCTCTTTGTCCGCAATAAAGAAGATGGTATCTCCGGCAGAAAGTCCTGCCATTTCTGCCAGTTCTCCCTTCATCTCTTCGGGAATAAATTTATCGATGGGTCCCTTGTAGCTCATATCCTCTGCCACTTCGAGATAACCAAGTCCACCCATACCAAGAGAAGTTGCAAAGCTTAGCAGCTTCTCATGGAAGCCTTTGGACATCTCCGCATGTACCTTGATGGCACGGACGGTTCTGCCGATAAACGGCTTAAACGTACATCTCTGGAAGAACTCCGTCACATCCATAATTCTCAAAGGATTGCGCAGATCCGGCTTGTCACAGCCGAACTCCAGCATGGCCTGTTTGTAACTGATGATAGGGAACGGTGTCTCAGTGATCCTGCTGCCTTCGGGAGCAAACTTTACAAAGGTATCATGCAATACTTCCTCGCCTACCTTGAAGACATCCTCCTGAGTCACGAAGCTCATCTCGAAATCCAGCTGATAGAACTCTCCGGGAGATCTGTCTGCTCTGGCATCCTCGTCGCGGAAGCAGGGGGCAATCTGGAAATATTTATCAAAACCGGAAGCCATGAGCAGCTGCTTATATTGCTGCGGTGCCTGGGGCAGCGCATAGAATTTTCCTTTAAATTTTCTACTGGGAACAATATAGTCTCTGGCGCCCTCGGGAGAAGAAGCACACAGGATCGGGGTCTGGATCTCCAAAAATCCCATGTCCGTCATCTTCTGACGCAGATAACTGATCACCTTGGAACGAAATACAATGTTGTCCTTTACTTTTGCATTTCTAAGGTCAAGATAACGATATTTTAATCTCACATCTTCCCGGATCTCTTTAGACGTCTGGATCTCGAAAGGAAGCTGTTTATATACTCTTCCCAACACATCGATCTTGTGTGCTTCCAGTTCGATGGTGCCGGAAGGAATCTTCGGGTTGTAGGTTTCTTCGTCTCTGTGCTCCATGAGACCGGTTATGGACAGGCACATTTCCTTGGTGATGCCCTTTAAAAGCTCCGGCTTACGGATGACCACCTGTAATACACCGTACATATCCCGCAGATCGATAAAGGATACGCCGCCGTGGTCACGGATGTTCTCCACCCAGCCTGCCACCTGCAAAGTCTGTCCGATCTGCTGTTCACTGATCTCTTTCATTGTTAAATCTCTGTACATATCGCACCTCCTGTTATATAGTGTCCCGAATGTGCGCTCCCTGTACAGCTTATTTTTGAATACAAAAAGCCCCGGGACATGTTAAAACATATCCCGGGACGAATCATCTAATCCGTGGTACCACCCGAATTGACAGGCGCCTTTGCCTATCCACTCTTGTCACTTAACGCGTGCAACGTGTCATCCTAGCTGCATGTGATATTCTGCAGTTCAGATCACCTGCTCCGGAGTGTTCCCTTCGCCAGCTTCCGCAAACAGCGCTCTCAGTCGGTGACGCTGTATTCCTGTCGTTTCCCTTGGCAAGAGTCTCTTTCATAGCATTTACAAAATAGTTTTTCAACTTAGATTTATAATATTCGCACAAATCAAATCTGTCAAGCGTTTTTTATTGTAACAGTTCAGCCATGGACATATCCGAGCGCAAAAATCATGCTTGAATGATTTTTCGAACGAATATGTTCATGAGATGAGCGCCGGTTTATGAGCAAAGGTAGTCACGAAGTGATGGAAAGCGTGTCAACGCGACTTTGCGAATGGCGCGGGCTGAACGGAAGATTAGTTGCTGCAACTTTAGTTGCTGCAACTTTAGTTGCATGCACTCTTGAACTGATTCCAGATCTCCGCATGCAGATCCTCTGCCTCCTGGGAGATATTCTGCACGATCTCGCCCTCCGCTGCATCTTCCGGCAATACGATCATTTTCTTCATGTCGTCGGAAATATACTCTTCCGCAGCTTTGTTGGTGCAGTAGTAGCCGATATACTCATAGCATTTCGCCGCATTCTCAGGATCGTTGATATAGTCCAAAAATGCATAAGCCGCATCTGCATTGGGTGCCTGGGAAGGTATAAATCCGGCCATGATGCCGAAGCCCAGTCCCTCCTTGGGATATACCACTTCCAGATCCGGTCTCGCCTGCAGTGCCGCAGATACCTGGGAAGTATACAGGAACGCTGCTGCCACCTCACCGCTGATCAGATAATCCTGCGTATTATTGTCATTGATCACACGGATATTGGGAGCCAGACTCAGAAGCTTCTCTCCTGCTGCCCGGATCACATCCAGATCCTCGGTGTTAAAGGATTCTCCCATGGTCTTTAAGGTGATGCCGTCGATAACACGATAGTTTGCCGTCAGTGCCACGTTATTTTCCAGTGCCGGATTCCACAGATCCTCATAGCCTGTGATCTTCACATCCGTCAGTCCCGGATCGTATACGATCAGAGGTATGCCCGCTCCGTAGGGCACGGTATATTCGTTCTTCGGGTCATAGAACTGAGACATAAATACAGGATTCAGGTTATCATAAGTACTGATCCTGGAAGTATCCAGCTTCTGAGCCAGGCCCTCCTGAATGGCCAGCTCAATGATATAGTCATCCGCAATGACCAGATCGTAATCACCGCCCTTGGTTTCTTCCAGCTTCGCCAGCATGTCTTCATCATAATCAAAGTTGGAATAATTGATACGGATACCGGTCTCTTTTTCAAAACCATCTAAAATCTCCTGGGGGAACATGCCGTCCCAGGTATAGAGATTCAGTTCTCCCTTATCTTCTTTCCCGCCTGCTCCACAGCCGGTAAACAACGTGGCCAGCATGGTCGCTGCCAACAGCATTGCCAGCTTTTTCTTCATAATCTCCTCCTTCGATACAGTTCTCCTGCATCATCTGCTATGCATTTTTATGTTGTTATTTATCCGCAATTGCATTTGCGGAATCGTTCTTTCCTCATTTTCCCCCGGCAGCTTTCTCTACAGCTGTCTGCGACTTACGTCCCAGCACATACGCTCCCGCCAGACACAACAATATCACAAACAGCATCACTGTTGCAAGTGCATTGATCTCCGGGGTCACGCCGGTCTTTAATTTCGTATAGATCTTCACCGGCAGGGTGTTGACCTTCGGTCCGGTGACGAAAATACTGATCACCACATCATCGAAGGACATGGCAAATGCAAGCAGCACTCCCGACAGGATCGCCGGCAGGATCTGCGGCAATATCACATCCCGGAATACCTGCCATTTTGTGGCTCCCAGATCCAGTGCCGCCTCTTCCAGCGACCGGTCCATTCCCACCAGTCTCGCCCGCACCATAGTGAACACATAGGGCACACAGAACGTGGTATGGGCGATCACCAGCGTGACCATACCAAAGGGCAGTCCCATCAGGGAAAATACGGACAAAAATACCATGCCCAGAATGATCTCCGGGATCATGATGGGGAGTGTGGACACATAGGCCACTGCATCGTCCAGTTTCCGTTTTCTGCGGCTCATCCCCAGTGCTCCCGAAGTGCCGATCAACACCGCAAAGGCACAGCTAAGTACCGCAAGGATCAGGCTGTTGATCAGTGCTTCCCCCAGATCTCTGTCCCGGAACAACTCCCGGTACCATTTCAGGGAAAAGCCTTCCCACACAGAGGTCAGTTTGGAAGCATTAAAGGAATACGCCACCGTCAGCAGGATTGGAATATAGGTCAGCACTGTGATCACCGCCACATATACAAAGGGCCATTTTTTCTTTTTCATACGCTACATCATCCCTTCCAGCTGTGAGGTTCCGGTGATCTTGCGGTACAGACGAATCATCACCGAAGTCAGCACCATCAGTACTGCGGACAGCGCCGCCGCAAAGGGCTGATTCCGTCCCTTGGTGATCTGTTCCTGAATCACACTGCCCACCAGCACGATCTTATTGCCGCCCAGGATATCCGCTATGAAAAACAGTCCCATGGACGGAATAAAGGACAGCACCACGCCGGACAAAAGTCCCGGCAGCGTCAGCCGGAAGCTGACGGTCCAGAAGGCTTTCCACGCCGAGGCTCCCAGATCTCTGGAGGCTTCCACCAGAGAGGCATCCAGCTTCTCCGCACTGGAATACACCGCCAGGATCATAAAAGGCAGTAGCGAATAAACCATTCCCACTACCACCGCCGGATAAGTGTAAAGCAGCTTTAACGGCTGCTTCGTCAGGTGCAGCCCCATCAGGATCTTATCCAGTACACCATTGCTGCGAAAGACAATAATCCAGCCGTACAGGCGGATCAGCGCACTGGTCCAGAAAGGGATCATAATGAGCAACAGCATCCTGCGCTTCCAGACAGCGTTCATTTTTGCCATGAAATAGCCGTACGGATATCCGATCAGCGCCACGAAAAAGGTGGCGGTAAACGCCAGCTTCAACGACTGCCAGAAAGTATCCAGATACAGCGGTTCCAATATTCTTTTGTAATTGTCCAGCGTGAACGTAAAGTCCACACCCCAGACCTGTGCTCTCTGTAAAAAGCTTAACAGAAACAGATACAGGATCGGCAGAGCCACGAACAGAATCGTGAACACATACATAGGGATCATCAGTCCGACATTCCCGCTTCTCCTGCGGCTGTTACTTGTGATTTTCGTCTTTGTCATTATCTATTACCTTTACTGCGTCTTTCGCATCCCAGCCGATCTGCACCTTCTGTCCCGGCTGTAAGTCATTGTCGATTCCATAGCGGCTGGCGGTTATAGTCTGTCCGTCCGGCAGGCCAAACAGAATGCGCAGCTGCCCTCCGGCAAAGCTTTTTTCCACCACGACAGCCTCCTGTGTGCAGACTGCCTCCCCGTTCATCAGAATGTTTTCCGAGCGGATGGCAAAAGTCTCCCCATTTTTATGCAGAATATTCGCATTTCCCACAAAATCCGCCACATAGCTGGTCTGCGGCTGATAGTACACCTCATTGGGCGTCCCCAGCTGTTCCAGGATGCCTTCGTGCATGACACCGATGCGGTCCGACATATTGATGGCTTCTTCCTGATCGTGAGTGATGTAAATAAACGTGATCCCCAGCTGCTTCTGCAGACGTTTCAGTTCCAGCTGCATCTGCCTGCGCAGCTTCAGATCCAGTGCTCCCAGCGGTTCATCTAACAGCAATACTTTCGGCTCATTGATCACCGCTCTGGCAATGGCAATACGCTGCTTCTGTCCACCGGACAGCTGATCCGGCATCCGTTTTCCATACCCTTCCAGCTGTACCAGACGAAGGGCCTGCTCCACTCTCTCTGCAATCTCTGCCTTGGGAACTTTTCGGATCTTCAATCCATATCCTACGTTGTCCGACACATTCATATGCGGAAACAGGGCATAATTCTGGAACACCGTATTGACATCCCGTTTGTTCGGCTCACGGTTCGTAATGTCCTGTCCTTCCAGGATCACCTGTCCGGCATCCGGCAGTTCCAACCCCGCAATAATACGCAGCGTCGTGGTCTTGCCGCAGCCGGAAGCTCCCAACAGGGTAATAAATTCTCCCTGTGCCACCTCCAGATCGATGCCTTTTAATACTTCTGTATTGTCAAATGATTTCCGGATCTGCCGCAGTTGTAATATACTTTCGCCCATGCACCGGCTCCTTTCCTCATTTTCGTATATCATTTTTGATACAGATTCTACCGTATTTTTTTATCTCAGTCAATCCTTTATCCCCAGGCGATAAAAACGATAGAAACAGGCTGCGGGCTTCAGAGCCGCCAGAATATCAGGCATTAAAAAAATGCCAAGCCACAGGTTTTCATCCTGGGCTCAGCACCATATTTTACAGCTCAACAACCCGGTCATTCACCTGTGTAAAGCTGCCTCCGTCCATATTTTTACGTACAAAGGGAACACCCCTGCGCACATAGTATACATTATCCTGAAGCAGGGCATCCGGATTCTCTGACGGGCTGATCGTACCACCGAGATCATCATAGCTGATATTATCGCGGAAGGTATTATGGATCGCCTCCTGCAGACAGAACATCACACAGCCGCCTTCATTCTGCCTGCTGTAATTGGATTCATACACCGTTCCGTCCCCGGAATCCGCATCATATGCCATGCCGTCCTGATTGAGTCTGGTGTCCGTGACTTCATTATAACGAAACAGGGCATCCTTGCATTTCCAGGGCCAGATCCCGGCTGCCACTTTTCCCATCCGGTCGCCCGGCTCGCAATAGATCCGGTCATTGATCTCGCAGGCCACAGAGTCTGCCATATTATGCTCCACCAGAGGACGCAGGGCATACATCGGCGTGATCCCATCCCCACCGGCCTCTTTTACATAATTATTCCGTATCTGCATATTTTCATGCCCATATTTCAGAAAAACCCCTTCATCGAGTTCTGCTCCCCGGAACTTATCATGGGCATAGGTATAGCCTGCTGCAATGCCCCAGCGGCTGACCCGGTGCACGAAGCAGCCTTCTATAACGACATCCCGATACCGTGCCACACCCGTCAGCTCCTCACATTCCGGACGGAGCGCTGTCATATAGATCCCACCGTTGTTCATGTGTTTATCGTAGACATTCCCATGGACATCATGGATCCACAGATTCCTAAGTGTGATGCCGCCCCGCACCCCTTTGTCCTTAGCCACCACAGCCACACCGGTACGGTTCATTTTCTCACCCAGACTATAACGCTCTCCCGGGATCATGCTACCTTCATTCGTGATCTCCAGATCCTCGACCACAATATGCTCCGCATCGTACAAAAGCACTGCGGAAGATACATAGCCGTGATACACATGCGTAGGCGAATCCAGCGGAGTCCCATAATCCTGATACCAGATCCCCTGTCCGCAGGCATCGATCCGCGGCGGTGCATCTGCTGTGCCGTATGCTCCGATCACGATCGGTGCCTCTTTCGTACCGCTGTCTGTCACATGCAGATATTGTCCGTTAAATACACTGCCCCGCTCCAGCAGGACACGGTCGCCCGGCTGCAGGTGTCTTCGATTGACAGCAGACAGACTGGCAAACGCCGTACTGCATGTGCGTCCGTCATTTTCATCACTGCCTGTTCTCTGACTCACATAATATGTCGCAGATAAGCTTGTCATATGCATCCTCCCGTAACCGTTTCTCAATGATCTGTGACACCTCCTCATAGGTAAAATAATCCCCATGATAGCGTCCGAACAGATCTCTGTTCTGTTCGTAAAAATCCCGTTTCTCCTGCTCCGTGAAATCCGGGCAGAAGCCACCTTCCCGGACCTTCTCACACGGCTGCACAAAATCCAGCTTCAGGCGGGTCAGCTCATATTGCAGATACGCCGGTGCGGAAAAATAATGCGGTCCGTAGAACCGCTGTCCTTCCTGTTCCATTCTCCGCAGCTCTTCATTGTGCTTCTGTCGTCGGGTCTCCAGACCCTCCATGGTGGGATCCTCGATCAGGCCCATTCTATGCGCCAAAAGGAAGGCTCCCTGAGCCTTCCTGATATGCGCCTGTGTCATAGTTTCCTGTTTTGGCATTTTCTGTTGCATTATTTCACTGCTCCCGTAATTCCATTTGCAAAGCTCTTCTGTAAACACAGGAAGATGATCGCTGTAGGAAGTGTACAGATCAATACTCCCAGCATCAGCATACCATAATCCACACTGTATCCACTCTTCAGATTGGCTACTAACATCGGCATGGTGATCGCCTTGCTGTCCTGTAAAATGATCGTTGGCCACAGATAATTGTTCCACGCATTCATAAATGTAACCGTCATCGCCGCTCCATAGGTAGATTTCATCACCGGAATGAACATCCGGAAGAAAATCTGTATTTCGCTCAGACCTTCCAGTCTGGCAGCCTCGATAATATCATGAGGGAAAGAACGTGCCGCCTGCCGGAAAAGCATGATCATAAACGGAGTTGAGATGGATGGCAGTGCCAGTGCGATCCAGGTATTTACCAGCTTCCAGGAGGTAAACATCTTGAACAGGGGGATCATGATCGCTACGAACGGAAGCATCATTGCCAGCAGCAGAATACTCATCAGAATATCCTTGCCCTTATCATGATAGATCTCAAATCCATAACCGGCAATGGAACAGATCAGCAGTGTCACAACCGTGATCACGATCGCATTGCGGAAGGAGTTAAACATCGCAAGTCCCAGATTCTGCATGTCGACCAGGGTCTTGAAATTCTCGATCAGATAGGTACCCGGGATCAGCCGTCCTCTTACCACATCAATACTCTGGTTAGTCGCACCGCACAGCATATAATACAGTGGAAATGCCGACAGAAAACTTGCTATCACTAAGATCGTGTAGGAAATTATTTGTTTGAATTTAGTCACGTTTGTCACCCACCTTCATCTGAATTGCAGACAGAACCGCTACCATCACAAGTATGCATACAGACAACGCTGCCGCATAATTAAATTTCGGTGTCTCCACAAAGGAGATATTGTAAATGTAATGCGCCAATGTCATTGTAGATTTTCCGGGACCGCCTGCCGTCAGGTTCATAGACTCATCGAACAGCTGCAGTGTTCCCGAAGTAGACATGATCGCCGTCATCAGAATGGTCGGCTTTAACAACGGTATCGTGATCTTCATGAACTGCTGGAACGGTGTCGCTCCGTCGATATAGCTTGCCTCATATACAGAATAATCGATATTCTGCAATCCTGCCAGATAGAATACCATATTATATCCGGTCCATCTCCAGATCAGTGCGATCACAATGACCCATCGCGCCGGCCATGTACTCTGGAACCAGTCCACAGAAGACAGTCCGATGGCCATCAGCACTCTGTTGACCACTCCATCCGGAGCAAACAATGACTTAAATATCATGGAATAAGATACCAGTGACGTTGCACACGGAAGGAAGATTAAAGTGCGGAAAATACCTTTTCCTTTTATCTTAGGATTATTCAGCAGCTGCGCCAGCATCAGTGCCAGCACAAGCATGATCGGTACCTGAATCACAAAATAAAAGAAGGTATTGAACAAGCATTGCTGGAATGTCTTATCCTTGAGGATCCTGGCATAATTCGCTGCACCATTAAAGACTCCTCCTGTCTTCCGGAAGGAAAGAAGGATGGCCTGTGACATCGGATAGAAACAAAATACAAATATTAAAATCGATGCCGGGAGCAGGAATGCCCATCCGGTCAGATTATGCTTTTTTTCCAAACTTAATTTTGCTTTCTTCTTTTCCATGTTTCTCTCCTACAACAGTACCGGGAACGCACTGCTGCACCCCCGGTACTATCCAGTTTCCATACTCTGGTGATTATTCGGCGATATTAAACTCTACGGTATCCTGAGCGTTCTTGATCTCTGTATCGATATCAGCGTTCTTCTGTACAACGTTGGTGATCGCATCTGTCAGTGCGCTTCTGATGTCAGAGTAGTATGCACCGTAGTCAATTCCGGGAACATGTCCGGCGAACTCTACGATATCCTTGTACACTGCCTGACCGCCGTAGAACTCATTGCCCTCATTATAGGTCTCAGACTGTGCTGCGGGCAGGTAACTTGCGATTGCTCCTGCATTTACCAGCAGATCATCGTATAAATCTACATCCGCACCAAAGGTAGCGTTCAGGAAATCAAATGCCAGATCGGTATTTTTGCAGTTAGAAGATACTGCCCAGCTGGCGCCTCCGCAGTTAGCGTAGTTGGTTGCGCCTTCTACATCATCTAACTTAGGCATGTTTACGATTGCCCATTTGCCTGCCTGGTCATCTGCTGCCTGAATGGAGGACATGATCCAGCAGCCCTGGATAACGCCTGCAGCGGTACCCTTGTTCATGGAAGCGATATACTGATCCCAGTCGGTATAATCAGCCATGATTCCTTCATCGATCAGCTGCTTGTAGGTCTCGATCGCTTTCTTCAGCGCTTTGTTGTCTACCAGGGATACTTTGCCATCTACCATGGGGGAAGCACCTGCAGACTGTAACATTTCGATCACGATCTCAGAACCGCCGGAGCAGGTCAGCATAGGAACATCATTCGCAGCCATTACCTTCTTAGACAGCTCCATGAACTCAGACCATGTGGTATCCTTGAAATCTTCTACCTTAAGGCCTGCTGCTTCTACCATATCGGAACGGATCGCCATGATGGTAGCACCATTATCAAAAGGAATACCATAATGTGTTCCATCTACAGTGGAGTCAGCCAGCTTACCCATAGAGAACTGGGAGAAATCAATTCCGCAGTCATCCAGTGCTGTGAAGATTCCGGGATAATTGGTTGCATTTTTGTGGAAGGAATAATCCTGCATCAGGAAGATATCAGGTAAAGTGCTGTAATCACCAGCTTCAGCCGCTGTGATCAGAGCAGTCTCGATATCGCTATATACCTTCTCCTGAATGTCTAACTTGAAGTTGGGATGATCCACCTGATATGCCTTCTCTGCCTGCTTCATTGCATAGACATTGAAGTTAGGATCCCAGCACCATACGGTCAGTGTCTCGTCTTCTGCGGAAGCAGTCGTTTCTGCTGCTGCCTCTGTTTCCTTGGATGCCTCGCTGGGTGCTGCGCTCTGCGCATCATTGCCGGCAGGCTTGCTGCCACAGCCGGTCAGCATGGACACGGTCATTGCCGCTGCTAAAAGCACGCTTAATACTTTCTTTTTCATCTTAAATAACCTCCTTATACTTGTAAAGTACTACCTTATAAAATATGAAATGCTTTTTGCTTTCCATAAGTTACCTGTCTTCCATATCGTCCACCCAACGCATTTCGCCGGGCTTCAGATCCAGCACATACGCACATTTTCCTTTGATATACAGCTCTGTGTGCTGTGCCTGTGCAGAGTTGTTGATCACTGCGATCTTGCCGGTCTTCTGGAATACCGTTACTTCGGTATCCACATTCGTTACATAGTAACGCTTCATCTCCTGCTCCATGCCGGCTGCATAATAGATTGCCCGAAGCAGAAGCCTGCAGTTCTGGGGAGAATACGGAAGACCTGCAAAATATACGCTGTGTCCTCTGCCATATTCATTGACTACCAGCTGGCTGTATTCCCCATCCATCGCAAGGATCTGATAATGTCCGCCCTGCGCATAGACGCGGCTGGTGCCCTCTCCGAAATCCAAGGCTCCTTCAATATCCTCTAAGATAAAGTGATCGTCATTTTTCTCATTATATTTGTCTGTACTGAGAGAGAAGCACATCTCGCGGTCTACACCGAGCACATCGGACAATTGGAAATATCTTCCCTGATACTGATAAGCGGTAGGCTCACCCACACCGATGAAGCCACCTCCCTGATCCACAAAGCGTCTGATATTGGTCAGGACCTTTTCGTCGATCCAGTTCTCCGCGCCGCTGAATGCTGTGTACGCATCCCCGACATTAATGATGACCTTGATTTCCTCAGGGATGCCGTTCCTGACATCATCAAAGGAAATGAACTCGACCTCAAAAGGCATTCCGCTTAAGCATTCCAGTACTCCCTCTGCGGAATAAGTTTCCCTGTGCCAGATCGCATGATGTACCTGATTGGACATCCACCTTCTCTGACTGCCCCAGCAGTTCAGGATCGCCACCTTGAAGGGTGCCACATAGGAAGCTGTCCCCTGCATATTTTCATGGATCTCCCGAAACTGTGTTACTACATTCTGGATTTCCTCAATGAAACCGGGCCAATTACTTGCCAGCTTCAGATAACCTCCGTATCCGATCCTGTCCAGAGGAGACCTGAGTAATGCACGTCTTGCTTTTCTCCAGTTATCCCTTGCCTCTCCGATCGGGTCACCGCCCTCGCAGAACACATCCGGGAAAAAGTAAGGTAACAGCCGTCCTTCGGTATAATCCACTCCCTTGATATCAGAGATCATGCGGAGTGTCACACCGCTTCCGACAGAGCCTACCACTGCATCCAGTCCGATGCCTGCGAAATATTTACCGTAGGGCTCTGTTCCGATCCAATGATCTCCGAGGAACATCATAGCTTCCTTGCCATAAGAATGTACAATGTCTACCAGCTCCTTCGCCAGCGCACATACCTCGATCTGCTGGAACTCTATGAAATCCAGGAACTGTTTGCTGGGAACGCGGAACATGCTGTTGTGATATCCCTGATCCACAATGTACTCCGGGCGGAATTTGTAACCTGCCCATTTTTCAAACTGTTCCAGGATATAGGGGCTCACACTTGCGCTGTATCCAAACCACTCTACAAATTTTTCCCGCTTCTTGTCATCGAAGGTCAGTGTAAACTGATGGAAAAAGGTAGTGAAGCGGACCACATCGATATGAGGATTGTCTTCACACCATTTTCTCAGCTTGTCTTTCACATACTGTCTGGTCTTGGGCTGTCTCACATCGTAAGTGAGCTGATGCGGTGTATCCTTCCAGTCATTCGTGATGAAATTGTACATGTGTACCGGATCCCAGATCAAAAATGCCAGAAAGCTTACCGTATACTCATGATAGGGGATCGTACGGATCTCCACTTCACCGGATGCCTCATCAAATTCCCATGCATCCGTCGGCACCACTTCACCGGTCGTTCTGTCGATCACTTCCCACCAACGCTTCGGATCGTCCAGCGTGTTGACCTTAAGCTGCTCCGTATGGAAGCCTTCCATCAGTCGGATGCGGAGTGTTTTCCCTCTAGCGGTGATGCGGTTGCTGATCAGGTATTCCTGCTGGATCTCCTCCGGATGCTTCATTGCCCACGCATTATCCTTTCGCGTGGTATAATAAGTTGCATATTTCTTCACCGGCTCTGACAAAAGTGCTTCCGGCATTTCGGTTCCGTCACAGTCTCTTAACGCGTCTGCGCCCAGAAGATTTTTTAACCGTATTGTTTCGTCAATGATGTCTGCATCGGTCGGCAGCGTCAGTCTTCCTGTCATCGCATGTTTTCCTCCCCATCGCTTTTGTACTATCTTGCAGCTGATGATTAAAGTATATCGACTTCCGGACCTGATATCAATTTCTTTGTTGCTTGTTTTATTATGTTTATTGCTATTTTGTTACTAAAATGGTGGATTTTTTGAAATGATTATGTATAATATGCTTATCCAGATCATACATATTTTTATTTTTTCGTCTTTTTTACGAATGTTTTTGTGAAATGTTGTTCTTTTTATATATTCAATATAAAAAAATACGATAGACTTGAAAAAGTGCACAATAAAATAAGATAAAGAAGGTGTCTAGTTATGAGTAATGAATTTATCAATATTGATTCTGCAAACGCAAACAGTTCTCCGGAACATTTCCAGCTGCGTTACATCTCCATCTCCAAATACGAAGGTGACTGGCAGTCCCTTCCGCATACCCATCACTTTTCAGAACTGTTCTATGTCCTGCGGGGTGAGGGAGCCTTCTATATAGAGAATGAAAAGGTGCCTGTGAAGACGGACGATCTGGTCATCATCAACCCTTATGTAGAGCACACGGAGAAAACCCTTCCCAACGATCCCATGGAATATATCGTATTCGGTGTGGAAGGGCTCGCATTTTCCTTTTCCGGTGCAGGGCAGGACAACCCGAAGGGCTACAGCTTCTACAGCTACGGATCTGATAAAAAACAGTTCATCAACTTTGCCCAGCTGATGATGCAGGAATTCCGCGACAAGCTTCCCGGTTTTGAACAGGTATGTCACGGACTGCTTCAGGTGCTCCTGGTATATATTTCCCGGAAGCAGAACCTGTCTGTCATCTCCGACTCCTCCTTCCAATTATCCAAGGAATGTGCTCTGGCGAAACGCTATATCGACTCCAATTATTCCCAGAACATTACTTTGGATTCCCTGGCGGAGATCACGCATATCAACAAATTCTATCTGGCACACTCCTTTACCGAATGTGTCGGACAGTCTCCGATCAATTACCTGACAGACCGGAGACTGGAAGCCTGTAAGGAGCTTCTGGTATCCTCCAATCTGTCGGTAGCGCAGGTAGCCACCAGTGTCGGGTTTTCTTCGCAGTCTTATTTCTCACAGATCTTCCGCAAAAAGACCGGCATGACACCGCGCCAGTACCGGAGACGGTATGCCAGAAAATAATGTGTACACTCATAAAAGACCTCACAGTCGGCAGATGCGCCGGCAGTGAGGTCTTTTATAATGGACATTTATTCACTTATTTGATCCAGCCCCAGCATAATCCCAGATATTCCACCAGAAAATACATCCCCCGCAGCCATATCAGCACGGCACAGCCATAGAACATCCAGACATTTTCTTTCTGCCTGTCTGCGATTTTCCCTGCCATGGATAAAATCGCACAAATCAACAAAACCATCGTTCCGAAAGCCGCCCGATCCGGATAGTGTGGGGACAGGATCATGGCACCCCAGGACAACAGTGCCCCCAGCAATAACAGCACTGTATTTCTGCCCAGGTTTTCTTTCAGAATGCCTTTGCAGACGATCAGTGCAAATACCGTAAGCAGCAGGGCAGGGAACAGATACTCCATAACTCCCTTCGCTTCTGCGTAGCAGCGCAGATACATTCTCCACAGCAGGCTGTAGGCTTCTTCCCCCGTCTCCCCGCTGCGGACAAAATTGCCCGGTGCAGCGATCATCAGAATAGTTCCCGCCAGGCAGCTGATGTTTCCCAGATACATCCACACCGGAGCTTTTTTGTGCTCTCTGTGTCTTAACAGGATCACCAGAAGACTCAGGAGCCATACCGCAGGCCCCATATTCTCATTGCTCCAGCCTGCGATCAGTCCCAGTGGAAGGATCCAGATGACGATCCCCGGCAGATTTTTCTCCTCATATTTCAGGTAACAGAACAAAAATGCCAGCAGAAAACCCGCCATATACAGATAATTCGCTGCTCCGGCTTCCCAGAACATACTCATTTTCCAGTTGGCATTCAGCCCCAGGATCATCCCCAACGCTGCAAACCAGTACGGGAGCTTACGTCTGTCTGCTATCATGCAGGCCAGCCATCCCAACAGCAGTGTCATTCCTGTATTCAGGATATCCGCCCAGTGTTCTCCGGCCAGCAGGATCAGCTGCAGCAGTGCATGCGCCATGCTTCTGCCGCCCCAGTTGAAATAATGCCAGATCTGCGCACGGATAATGTCACTGAGATTCCGGATCGGTGTATCCGCATACAATACCGTCGAATACCACTCATCATCCATCATAAATTCGATCTCATAGTTGACGCGCCACACGATCAGTGCTGTCAATGCGATCAGTACCGGGCTGATCCACCGGATTGCTTTTTTCTGCTTTTCCTGCATATATCTGCTCCATTCCTCTTATGGCAAAGAACGGCTGCCTATAACTGAATCTTCTTCAGACGATCCACTGCCTCCACGGTATTCTCATAGCTTCCGAAAGCCGTCAGACGGAAATAATGCTCTCCGCTGGGTCCGAAACCGGATCCGGGCGTACCCACCACGTTGACATTCTCCAGAAGGTAATCGAAGAACTCCCAGCTGGTCATGCCGTTAGGCGCTTTCAGCCAGATATAGGGAGCGTTCACACCGCCGGATACCGTGAAGCCCGCTTCCTGCAAGCCCTTCAGGATATACTGTGCGTTGTTCATGTAATAAGCAACCTGCTCCTTCAGCTGTGCCTTGCCTGCTGCAGAGTATACTGCCTCACCGGCGCGCTGTACGATATAGGGTGCTCCATTGTATTTGGTGCCGTGTCTTCTTGCCCACAGTGCATGGAGGCTCACATCCCCTCTCTTTAAATCCTTGGGGATCACGGTAAAGCCCAGACGCACTCCGGTAAAGCCGGCATTCTTGGAGAAGGAACGGAACTCGATGGCACAGGTTCTGGCTCCTTCACATTCATAGATACTGTGAGGCACATCCGGTTCGGAAATATATGCTTCGTATGCCGCATCATAGAGAATGACAGCGCCTACCTTATTGGCATAGTCCACCCACTCCTGCAACTGCGCCTTGGTAATGGTGGCACCGGTAGGATTATTGGGGAAGCACAGATAGATCAGATCCGGGGTCTCCTTCGGCAGCTCCGGTGCAAAACCGTTCTCTGCCAGACAGGGCATATAGATCACATCACTCCAGGTCTCGGACTTCGGATCGTAAGTGCCGGTTCTGCCCGCCATAACATTAGAATCTACGTATACGGGGTAAACGGGGTCACATACTGCAATCTTGTTGTCCAGACTGAATATCTCCTGAATATTGCCGCAGTCACATTTTGCTCCGTCCGATACAAAGATCTCGTCCGGTGCAATGTCACAGCCTCTTGCCTTATAATCATTCTCTGCAATGGCATTGCGCAGGAATTCATAACCAAGGTCGGGAGCGTAACCATGAAAAGTCTCCGCTTTTCCCATCTCATCCACTGCACCGTGCAGCGCATCAATGATAGCGGGTGCCAAAGGCTGTGTCACGTCACCGATGCCCAGACGGATGATCTTCTTGTCCGGGTGTGCTGCGGAATACGCACTTACCTTTTTGCCGATGGTGGAAAATAAATAGCTTCCGGGAAGTTTTAAATAGTTGTCGTTTACTTTAAACATAGTACGTTCTCCTCTCTATTATCCCTGGTGCAGTATTGCTGTCACCTTGTTGTCGTAAATAAGCAATTTTTCCGCACTACGTGCTCTCAAAATTGCAACGAACATTCGTAATCCGGGCTGATCGCCCTACTTACTTATGTTCGTTTACTCCTCTCATAGCAACACATCTTTGCCTGCAAGCAGTCAATCTGTGTTACTATGGAGGCGTTTATTCTATCAGATGGAGTACGGGTCCACTTCACCTTCAAATACGATCTTCGCAGGACCGGTCATGTAGACCAGATTCTCCTTGCGGTCCCATTTGATGTGCAGTTCACCGCCTAATAGTTTAACAGTTATTTCCTCGTCCGTCAAACCATTTAGTACACAAGCCACCGCCGTGGCGCAACATCCGGTACCACAGGCAAGGGTCTCCCCGGTGCCTCTCTCCCAGACGCGCATAAACACATTTTTCCGATCCAGAATCTCTACGAATTCGGTATTGGTCCGGTTAGGAAAACAGGTATGATGCTCAAACTTCGGGCCGATCTTCTCAATGTCAAGATCCTTTACCCCTTCCATAAATACGATGGCATGGGGATTGCCCATGGATACACATGTCATGTGGTATTCCGTGTCGTCTACCATGATGGGAGCATTCACTACCGCCGGTCCGTCTGCCGTCTCCTGTGTGGCTTCCACTGTTACCGGCACCTCTGCCGGAGCAAGGATGGGATTTCCCATGTTCACCTGTACCAGCGTCACCTGTCCTCTGTCCGTGGCGGTCTTTCCCTCCACGGTGAGTTTCAGATATTTTATTTTTCCGGCGCTGACGATGGTAATGTCCTTCTTGTCCGTCAGTCCCTTGTCGTAGACATATTTTGCCACGCAGCGGATGCCGTTGCCGCACATCTCCGAACGGCTGCCGTCCGCATTGTACATTTCCATCTCAAAATCCGCTTCTTCCGCCGGATTGATAAAGATCACACCGTCGCCGCCGATTCCGAAATGTCTGTCACTTAAGCTTCTTACGATCTCCGGCTTCTCTTCCGGTGAAAGCTTCTCCGTAAAGCCGTTGACATATACATAATCGTTGCCGCAGCCCTGCATTTTTGTAAATTTCATGGATTGCTGTTCCTCCTGTTGTTCTCTTTCACATATCCTGTCTGTAACGCCCGGATCCCTGTAAGCATTTCCGGGCCGTCCTGCTTACTCCGTCATCATGGACAATACCATCTGTGCCGTCTCCACCAGATTGGTACCACTGTCCATACTGGTCTTCTGAAGGTAGCGGTGGGCTTCTTCTTCCGTCATATGATTTCGTGCCATCAGTAATTCCTTGGCATCCTTGATTGCTTTTTCATCCGCTGCATTCCGCACTTTCGGCTGCATACGGCGTTTTCTTCTGCGGCGTTCCACACCTTCCACCATCAGGTTCACGGTATTGATCAGGTCCTGTACCTTTAACGGCATGGAAAGACATACAATGCCATTGCCATAGCATTCACTGATCAGATTCTGGGATGCCATCAGCAGCATCTCGAAACCTTCCGGCAGATCTTCATGTAGTTCTGTGTATATCATGTCCGCCAGCTTGTAGCTGCAGATCACAATACCGTCGTTCAGACCGTCCGCCTGACTGATAGCCTGAGTGCCTGTGGTACAGATACCCGTGACCTGAAAGCCACTGCGCACCAGAATATTCTTGACGCCTTTGGCTTCCTCCAGCTTCGGCAGTACGACAATAATGTTCGTCATCGGCCCACCTCCTTTCTTCTGTGTTTTTTATATCATCCTACAAAAGAAAGGACTCTTTTAATACTTATACAGATACTCCTGAATCTCCCATTCGGATACCTGAGAACGGTACTCATGCCACTCTTTCCGCTTGGCATCGATGTATTTTCCGGCAATATGATCTCCAAGCACTTTCTGAATGAAAGTATCCTTCTCCAGTTCCTCCACTGCCTCCAGAAGTGTGCCGGGCAGCTGATCGATATGCAATTCCTCACGCTCTTTTTCTGACAGGGCAAAAATATTGGCATTGATGCTCTGAGGCGGCTCTATTTTCTCCCGGATGCCCTCTAATCCTGCACTCAGGCAGACTGCCAGTGTCAGATAAGGGTTAGCAGCAGAATCGGGACTACGCAGCTCGATACGGGTGCCCTCTCCGTCTGCAGCAGCCGGAATACGGATTAAGGGGCTGCGGTTCGTCGTGCTCCATGCAATGTAGACCGGTGCCTCGAAACCGGGTACCAGACGCTTGTAGGAATTCACCAGCGGATTCGTAATGGCTGCCATTCCTTTGATATGTCTCATGATACCGCCGATGAAATAGTAAGCCTCTTCGCTCAGACCATTGGGATCGGAAGCATCCTGGAAAATGTTTTTTCCATCCTTCTGCAAGGACATATTGATGTGCATGCCGGAACCGTTGACACCGAACTTGGGCTTCGGCATAAAAGTAGCGTGCAATCCATGACGTCTCGCAATGGTGCGTACGGCCATCTTGAAGGTCATGATGTTGTCTGCGGTATTTAATGCCTCATCGTATCTGAAATCAATCTCATGCTGGGCCGGAGCCATCTCGTGATGGGAAGCCTCGATGACAAATCCCATATCCTCCAGATTCATGACAATGTCACGACGGGCATTTTCGCCGAAATCCAGGGGACCGATGTCGAAATACCCTGCCTGCTCATGGGTGTTGGTGGTAGGCATGGTATTTTCGTCCGTATTAAATAAGAAAAATTCACACTCGGGGCCTACCTCAAAAGTATATCCCATGTCCTCTGCCTGCTGCACCGCACGCTTTAACACATAACGAGGATCTCCCTCGAAAGGCTGTCCGTTGGGACGATATACATCGCAGATCATACGGGCCACTTTGCCCTGCTGGGGTCTCCAGGGGAAAATCTCCAGTGTCGACAGATCCGGATACAGATACATGTCGGATTCTTCAATCCGTGCAAAACCGTCAATAGCCGAACCGTCAAACATACATTTATTGCTCAATACGCGGTCCAGCTGGCTGGCTGTCACCGCAATATTTTTCAGATTGCCGAACAGATCCGTGAACTGCAGACGGATAAATTCCACATCCTCTTCTTCCACAAGACGGATGATGTCTTCCTTGGTATAATTATTCATCGTTACCCTCGTTTCTGCGCCGCCTGTCTGCTCCTTTTCCACGGGGCGGACGCATCCGTGAAAAATACTTGTCTTAACTATAGCAATGCCTGTTTTGTCTTGTCAATGTGAAGTTCTCCTTATTTGCTGTACTATGAGTACCGGCCTCCGCATACTATTTATAAAGATCATCCCATCATTCCAAGGAGACTTAAGAATGAGTGCAAATACAAAGATCGTTGTCCTTCGCAGAAAAGAGCTGCTGTATACCGGAATCTTCGCTGCGCTGGGAGTGCTGTTCGTCATATTACTGTTAATGTTATTGCTGCCCGGAAAAGCTGCGGATACCTCCGGGACACCGGATTCCCCTGACAGTACTGCCGAGACCGTTATGCCGGACAATGTGGCGGATCTCGGACGCATCCCGCAATCCGCACAGACGGAGGATGTCTCCACCGGGGCCGTTGCCGATACCGATGCTGTTCTGGATAATGCTTCCGGGCCTGTCGGTACTGATAATACATATATCCCGGGGATCTACACCACGGAGCTGATCCTCGGCAGCGAGACCGTGAATGTAGAGGTCATCGTAAACGACCACGCCATCACATCTTTAAGCCTGGCAGATCCCGATGAGACCCTGACCACCATGTATCCACTGCTGGAGCCCACCATGGATTCCCTGAGTGAGCAGATCTGCGAGACGCAGGATCTGAGTCAGGTGACGTATTCTGCGGAGACCAGATATACTTCCCTGGTGCTGCTGGAAGCCGTTAAGGCTTCACTGGAAAAAGCAAAGCCCAGTGCCACGCCGGAAGCAACCTCCACCCCGGCAGCTTCCCCGGAGAATTCAGCGGCCACTTCACCGGAAACGGATGGGAAAACAGCGGAGCCGACAAAGGTGCCGACGGCGGATATCAATCCTGCGGCATAGAGAGCCAGGCGCACGGTTTACGCGACACGCGAAAATTCCCGCTTAACGCAAAAAAGGGCGCATGCCTCCCGGCATGCACCCCGTTGTGCGTTTTATTGTAATATTTTGTTTGCAACACTGGGTTTATTTTATACTATTTGCAGAGGAGATGCAAGGGAAAATTATTCATAAAGCGAATCCAGTGTGAGCAGTAATACGTTCTCATCTGACAATGTTTCAAACCAATCCGTATATCCTGATAAGGAAAAGAAAATATATTTTGAAATCTTATATTTAGCGGTAATAAGACTTCCCCTTCTGATTAAAGTTTCATAAATACCCTTATCAATCTTTTCGTTTTTGAATTTACATTCTCCTATAACAGCCCTCTTGTCTATATCAGACAAGGCAACAACATCTATATCCGCAGATTGTGCTCTTATATTTCCATTCTTATCCGCAATATTCTCTACGCCCCACCAAGTGCCTACAGAAGTAATAAAGCAGCCATACTCGCCTGTTATTCCCTTCATTAACGTATAATATCTGCACATTTCTTCAAACACGGAACCCATGAAAGAATGTAGTACCGGCTTCACTGCCTTTTCATAATAAATCTCTCCCTGTCCCATTTCAATTACACTGGTAGCTTTCGGAATAAACTCATACCAGAATTTGAACATATAATCCTTTAAAACATACTGGGTCTTCTTTTTGTTCTTCTCCTCCGTGATACATTTCTTCTTTTCAACCAGTCCAACATTTATCAGTTTATCTAATGAATATAGTATCGTCTGTTCTTTTTCCCCAATTTTTCCTGCAATTGTATTCAGGGTATTCTCACCAGATGCGATCTGCTCAACAATGTTATTTACAACCGCTATATCCGAAAATTCCTGGGTCAGTAGATTCCTCGTTTCATCATATAGATACCCGTCCGTTCTAAAGAACAGTCTTATGATGTTTTCATCAATACTCTTCCGGGGATCGATCATCGAAAGATACTTTGCAACGCCACCGGTAATTCCATAACATATTGCCTTATCCTCGTTAGAATACTCCGGGACAAATTTTGCCGCATCCAGATAGTTAAATGCTTCCAGTTTGATCTGAGAATCACGTCTTCCAAACAAGGGGCTCTTTTCACTGAGTACCTTCCTTTCCATAAAGCTGAGCGCAGAGCCGCATAAAATCACTTTAAGATTCTTATCCTTCCAAACCGTATCCATGTATTTCTGCAAGATAGATAAGAGTGCCTCATCTCTCTCCGCCCAATATGGCAGCTCATCTATAACAAGCACAAGCTTCTCGTCTCCGATATTTTTATCTATAAAATCAAAAACAGCCTCCGTAGTGTGAAAGCTGATACTCTCCACCCCCGGCATAAGCAGATCAACTACCTGCTTTGAAAACAGTTCCAGATTTCTATTTTTTCCGACTTTTGTGGCTGTATAAAAAATAGTCTTCTTGTCCTTAACAAATTCCGTAATAAGAGTAGATTTTCCAATGCGCCTGCGGCCATATATCACCGTCATACCAATTCCATCTTTTTCATAGAATTCCTTTAACGATGTCAGTTCTCTTTCTCTGCCGATAAATATAGGAATCACCTCCGTCTTTGTTAAAAAATGTTTTATTCAAATTGTTTTTAACAAAATCTTTCTGAATAAACTTTAGCATGAATTCCTATGTTATGCAATCATTTTTTCTATTTTCTATTCCACACTGTTTCTTGTATAATAAAAATACCTAAAGGTAATTTGTACTTGCAAAAAACACCTCTGCAATAAAAGAACATAGAGATACTTAACTGTCTGGATAGAAACTTTTCGTTTGCAAGATTTTTCCGCAGCATAAAATTCAAAAACTTACTGCTGACCAGATTATATAATATTCCATCCATCAGCGTCGTCTGCTCGAAACCGACCAGATCAAATGTAATGATCAGAGCAAAGTGCTCTGTTCCCAACAACTCATGAGGAAAATCTCTTCGATGAGCGATCTCCAGGCTTTGGATGTCATAACGGGGGGAGAGGCTTTTCTGTAAGTCTTTGGCATATTGATTATTCGGAGATGTAAGAATCAGTATTTTCTGCATCATAGATCCATTCTTCCCTTTGGTGTCCCTGTCTGAACATAGGATAAATATTCATAGATCTGTTTCTTCATTACTTCATGAACATTCTCCTGTCTGTTATATGCCACAATCCACTCTACTGTAGCTTCCATCATCTTCTCTGCATTCCAGACCGGTCTCCACCCTAATCTGCTCTTGATCCTGGAGCAATCCAGTTTCAGGAAATTCGCCTCATGCGGGCCACCCTGAGCAGCAATCATACAGACAGGTTCGATGCCCATCCTCTCTTTCCACTGCCGGCAGAACATCGCAACCAGTTCTCCTGTTGTCAGACAGGAGGTTTCCTCCGGTCCCACATTATAGCATCCTGCGTATTTTCCATCCCGGTATTGTTTCTCTGCGATCAGCAAATATGCCATCACCGGCTCCAGCACATGCTGATAAGGTCTGGTAGATGCCGGATTACGAAGTACGATCTCCTTCTCTCGCATTACCGCCCGCATACAATCCGGTACGATTCTGTCTGCTGCGAAATCACCTCCGCCTATCACATTTCCAGCTCTGGCTGTAGAGATTGCCACACGCCCATCTGAAAAGAAAGAATTCCGATAACTGTATGTAACCAGTTCGGAACAGGATTTACTGTTAGAATAGGGATCAAAACCATTCAATTCCTCATTCTCCCGATATCCCCACTCCCATTCACGATTTTTATACACTTTATCCGTCGTTACATTCACAAAGGATCGTACAGAAGCTGTCCTGCGGACACACTCCAGGACATTCACCGTCCCCATGACATTCACATCATAAGTATATACCGGATTCGCATAACTCTCCCGTACGATTGGCTGTGCCGCCATATGAATCACGATTTCCGGCTGCATCTCCTCAAATACCCGAAGAAGATGCTCCAGATCCCTAACGTCTCCCTCAATCGATTGCATTTGCTCCGCCATTCCGGTAAGGGAAAACAGGCTGGGATCTGTGGGTGGCTGCAACGCATACCCGGTTACCTCTGCTCCAAGCTCCAACAATACCTGGCACATCCAAGTACCCTTGAACCCGGTATGACCCGTGATAAGAATTTTCCTGTTTTTATAAAAATCTCTGTCTATTCTCATACTTCTCTTCCACTTGCGTTAATCACATGGCATGGAAACTGTCTCCGTTATTTTTTCAACCATATAATTTAACATCTCTGTTGTCATACCCGGATATACACCAATCCAAAACGTATTCTCCATAATATGATCCGTATTCGTAAGTTCACCGACTATGCGATATCCAACACCGGTTTTACGCATTTCATCAAAACAGGGCTGTTTGGTCAGGTTTCCGGCAAACAGCATACGGGTCTGGATTCCATTCTCTTCCAGATACCGTACTACCTTATTTTTATCCACACTTTCTCTACAGGTGATCATGAATCCAAACCAACTGGGCTCTGAATTCTCACAGACCTCCGGCAATATAAAATACTCTCTCACACACTGTAATCGTTCTGATAAATATGCAAAATTTCTACGTCTTGCCTCTACAAATCCCGGCAGCTTCTGTAGTTGTGCACATCCTATAGCAGCCTGCATATCCGTCACTTTAAGATTATAACCAAAATGGGAGTAGACATATTTATGATCGTAGCCCATGGGCAGTTCTCCATACTGCCCATCAAACCGGTGTCCACACATATTATCCCGTCCGGAGGAGCATACACAGTCCCGTCCCCAGTCACGAAGGGAACGAATGATCTTATGTAATAAAGCATTATTGGTATAAACAGCACCACCTTCTCCCATCGTCATGTGATGAGGGGGATAAAAGCTGGAAGTTCCAATGTCACCAATAGTTCCGGTAAATCTCCATTCACCATTCATACAATACCGGCTGCCAAGCGCATCACAATTATCCTCTACCAGCCACAGATCATGTCGGTCACAGAAGTCTTTTACCTTCTTCAAGTCAAACGGATTGCCTAAGGTATGTGCAATCATAACTGCTTTGGTCTTCGGAGAAAAAGCTTCTTCCAATCTGTCTGTGTCTATATTGTACTGAGGAATTGTTACATCCACGAATACCGGTACTGCCCCATACTGTAACATCGGCGTAACCGTCGTTGGAAATCCGGCAGCCACTGTGATCACTTCGTCCCCGGGTAAAATCCTGCGCTCCCCCAGCAATGGCGATGTCAGCGTCATAAACGCCAACAGATTCGCCGAGGATCCAGAATTTACCGCTGAACAATATTTCACCTGCAGATATTTCGCCAATCCACGTTCAAACTGTTCCGTGTATCTGCCGGAGGTCAGCCAAAATTCGAGAGCGGAGTCCACCAGATTCACCATTTCCTCTGCATCATAAACTCGTCCTGCATAAGAGATTCTATCTCCCTCCTTATACGTTTTTTTCTTATGAAATTCATCACAATACTCCCGTACCTGCGACAGAATCTGTTCCCTTGCCTGCTCTTCTGTTTTTCCTTCAAAAATTCCTGTCCCGCTCATCCTGCTCTATTCCCATACCTTCCATGGTGCCTGTCCACTGCTCCACAAGTCTTCCAATATTTTCTTCTCGCACTGATTGTCCATGCACTGCCAGAAACCGGTATGCTGATAAGACATCAGTTCTCCCTGATCTGCCAACTTTTCCAATACATCCCTCTCAAAGGCCGTATTGTCCCCTTCAATATAATCCAGTACTTCCGGCTCCAGAACCATATATCCTGCGTTAATTGGGGAATCGTCATGCGCATTTTTTTCACGGAATGCTCTTACAGAACTATCTATTCCAATATCCAGCACGCCTTTTTCCTGTACCATTTTCACCGAGGTAAGCGTTGCCATTTTCCCATGCTGCTTATGGAATTTCACGATATCCGCAATATTAACATCACAGACACCATCACCATAAGTCATCATAAAAGGCTCATTGCCTATGTATTTCTGCACACGCTTCAGACGGCCGCCCGTCAATGTATTCAACCCGGTATCCACCACTGTAACCTTCCAGGGTTCCGTATGTCTGTCATGAATAATAATGTCGTTACCTTTGGTCAGGTCAAAGGTGATATCCGACGTATGCAGAAAATAATCCGCAAACCACTCCTTAATAATGTGTTGCTTATATCCGGCACATATAATAAATTCATTAAAACCATAGTAGGAATATTCTTTCATGATATGCCACAGAATAGGCATTCCACCGATCTCGATCATCGGTTTGGGACGATATCCCGTCTCTTCAGAAATGCGGGTTCCCATACCCCCCGCTAACAATACTACCTTCATATGTGCCTCCTTGCAACGCTTTCGTTCTCCCAGAACGTTAAAATACAGTGTTTATCTAACCTGTAATTTCTTTTACAATTTTTCAGTAACTATTTCTGATAAATGCTCTTTATAATATTCACACAATTCAGCTATCGTCACTTCCAGTTTTGTAAAAGATAAACCATTCATTTCGTTCAACATTCTATTGTTATCCGCAGTATACTCCCTCTTCCATCCAGGCTCACCAACTAATATTGAACATTCGCTATCCAAAGTCTTCTTTACCTGTACTGCCAGCGAATATAGATCAACCTTCTCGCCTCTACACACATTGTACCTCTTGTACCTCAAGTTATCTTTCTCAATGAAAAAAGAAATAATTTTTATGAGGTCATCTACCCACAAATAATCAAAGTATACATTTTTATGAAGCGTAATATCCATACCCTTTAATGCACGACATATCGCATTAGAGATAAATCTTCTCTCCCATTCCTCATATTTTCCGTATACTCCAAATAAACACAATTCATAAATGTTCTTCTGATTTAAACAGGCTTTTGCCATAATATATTTTGAAAGTCCGTAAGCATCTTTCGGAACACTGGTATCAAAATAGTCCTCTGACATATTAGGGATGTTATTACTTCTGTCATATTCTGCCCCAGACCCAAAATAAATCATTTTTCCATAATAGTGAGAACATCTCTCTAGGTTAAAAAACATTCTGAGATTTCCATTGAGTACATCGTATGCTGATATGGAATTCCTTGTATCATTACAATTTGCTGCATGCAATATTACATCGAAAGAATGCTGCTTCAAATATGCTTCAACGCATTCGGTATCTTTTAAATCCAGCTCCTGGCTTGACGGGCTCCATATGTCATATTTACTGTTTAATGTCTCTTTAATGTTTTTACCTATAAATCCACTTGCTCCAGTTAATAAAATACGTTTCATCTTACGCCCCTTCGTCTGGCCATAAAGAATATACACTGACACCATCGTAAATATCATCATTATAAAATATATTCTTTACATCATCATCCACTATACATCTTCTGGTAAACAACATCCCCAACAATTGATCCACAAACTGTAACGCCGGTTTTTCATTATTTAGCAAATAAAAACTTTTCTTCCATAAATCACAATAATACATTACTGCCTGTTGTACTTTTTTAATTTCGGGATATTTACTTACTTCCCTATCAGATGTCTCATATATTTCATGTCCTTTATCATCTATGTGTGAAAAAGTTGCTTTTCCATCCACCAGAATAGTTTCTAATAACAGATAATATTTGGCTAAATTATTATTTGTTCCATAAGACTGTATATTTCCATACGCAGTATCTATCATGCCAGTATCCTGTTTATACATATCATTTGGAAGATTCATCGTTGCAAAATACATCCCCTTTAAATCCTTCTGTAATAATTTTCCAAAATTGTACTGCACAGTACCACCTGCAACAAAGTCAAATATCACCTGCTTTTTTCTATTTATTATTTTTTTCTTATCAAGATACTTAAAATAACTTTTTCTCTCTTCTCTGGCTTCCTGCAATATCTCTGCTTCGTAGTCAGTCAATATCTGATTTAACAAATCCTTCCTTTTATTAACATCATTTTCTGCTCTCAGGTCATCTTTTCTCATGGCTATGCCAAAACGGTTTTTCAAAAAGTCTCCATAATTCCCCTGATACGCCCTTTGTGCCACTCTTTGTATATCCCGCAAATCAGTGATGCCTGCCACCGTAGCTGCACGACGTGACACTCTAAAATATACATTATCTATCTGTTCTTTTTGCTGTTTATATATTTTCTGTATTAAATATCCATCTCTCGACGGGAATAGCACCTGTTCAATATGGTTTTCCTTTACTTTCTGTTGAAACCATTGTATATATTCCATCATAAATGGTCCTATAAAACTATACCCTACGTCTTTCCCTTTGTGAATATTATAATATCCTCTGGATCCATACATTACAAACGGATTATTATATATTTCAGAAATAACCAATCCCACTATACATTTTTCGCGAATAGTTTTTATATCAACCAATATGTCTTGCATAGCCGATGCCATAAGTATTTCATAGGAACTATACACATGAAACGAATCTAAACCGCATTCCCTTGCCTTTTCTATATCTACTCGTCGGTTATCACCAATATGTAACACCTTTGCATTTTCACCACAGTGCGCTAAAAACCATTTATACAATGTGCCATCACTTTTCTGCCTCTTTATATCACATGATATAAAAACATCTTCATAACCCGTTATCCCGTTCTTTTCCAAAATCTTTTTCATATCCTTTTTGGAATAGTACATATCGGATATTAAGTAAATTTTCTTCCCAAGCTTAGTAGCATATCTAAAAACTTCACACATTTTCTTTCTTGGAACTATTACATCATAATCCGTCAAGCATTCTATCGCCTTTACTTCTTCTTTTACCTCGTAATTCCATCCGCATATGTCTGCTAGATTATCATATATTTCATCCAAATTAGGACAGTTTACCAATGATCTTTCTGCTTCTATTCTTTTTTCCCGAAAAGAACATGCTATTCCTTTTTCCTTTAGTTTTTTTTCTACCAGTGTAAAAACATCTTCCGGTTGTAAAACTCTTCTCATAAGCAATGTATCAAAAATATCAAATGATATTATGTCATGCTTTTTAATTACCCGTAATATATCTTTTTCCGAAACATTCCAGTAAGGTAATTCTTCATTTTGATATGTCTGTTGCTCCTTGCCTAACATTTCTCCCTTATAATTAAAAATGTTTATGCCATGTTCCACATACAGGTATTGAATACGTTTAAAAATAATGCTTATAACAGACTCTCTTGCAATAATTACAATAACCGGATGTAATTTTATAACTTCTTCTTCACTTAGCACTTTTTGCTGAAAAAATGTCTGCCCTACTGTATTCTGATCCATTAATCCGCAAAATTGAAAACCTTTTGTTTTCCGTAAAATTGCTTCTGTATTTTTCCCTATTCCATACAAAACAATTTTTTGATTTCTTTTATTTGTAAACCCCTGTTGAAAAGAGTTTACTACCAATTTTTGTTCCTCTCCATAATTATGATCTTCCATACGTTTCCTTCATCTGAGCTTGCCTTTTTAACTGCTCATACTCCTCACGCTTGACAATAGTATATTCAGATTTTTGAAATCCTCCATTCATTTGGATCCCAGCTTCTATCACCTTGGTTGGTAAGGTAGCTAAATCACAATAATTGCATGCATCTGCCTTTTCGCTATAATACAATGCCTTTATTTTTTCACGAATCACACTGCCCTTTTCTGTTTCCTTCAAATCAAAGTAATCGTGTTCTGAAGTATACACCCCTAATGCTGCCATTCTCGCCCCTCGGGCGCAGGTATAAAACTTTCCATCATGCATACCTTTTATCACTTTTCCCTGATCACAATTTAAATATTGAAATTTTAATTCTTCTTCAGACCGATTACGACACTGTATTCCTCCCATATCTGTCCACTTTTGTTCAGTTAAGACAGTAAAGTTTACTCCTATACTCTCCAACACCGAAATCAAATGACTCATTTTTTCTAAATGACCATAGTCACTAATCTCGACAAATACTTTAGGATTCCTGAGTAGCTCTAATACTTGAGGTGCCGGCATAATAGTACTGTTGGTTATTAGCATAATTCCCAACACTTTCTTCTGTCCTATTAGATATTCCACTATTTCTTGTAAATGTGGATACAGAAAAGGTTCTCCTCCTATTGTTATTCGCATACATTCATCAATTCCAGAGAAAAAAAGCTCAAAATCCTTGAGAATCTGTTCAATAGAAACATCTTTAGGATTTTTAAAATAAGGTAATAATGAAGAACATCCCTTACATCTCATATTACATCTTGTAGTAGGCATCACCATAATTCTTGGTAAAACTAAAGGACGTTTTCCATCCTTGCTCCCTCTTATGTACTTCTCCTTCTCACGTAACCTGCGCTGTCTTTCTTCTCCTTCAATGTGATATTGTTCCAACACAACTTCATATTCTTTCAAGCATTCTTTCAATATTCTTTGCTCAAAAAATTCCTCACTGTCAGACAAATAATTTACTCTCATTATCGGGTATTCCACTATTTCTGTATCCTGTGTTATACCCAGTTTCTGAAGTTGTCTTTTTATTTCTTTGAAAAAGCCTGATGCCAAAATTATTACTGTTTTCTCATCCAAAAACTCTATCATCTGTTCCGGAGAAATTACCAGAAAATCTTTTCCATTAATTTCCATAATTTTCCCCTGTTTCCAAACATCATTATCAATCAAGTAGTGTGTTCTGGCACAAATTTCTTCATATTCAAGTACTTCTCTCGCCATTAAGCCCGTGCCAAAACACAGTATGTTTTTATTCTTATCCACTATATTCTGTAAAAATTCCTTCATTGTATACATATTAAACAATCATCGCAAGTGAAATGATTCTTTCCTGCGTTATTCCTTTCTCTCGTAAATCAGTCAATATTTCATAAAAATAATATTCTGGAGTAATCAGAACATAACTTTCTTTCTCTAATAATGATATTTCAGAAGGTTTAATAACCGGGATTTCTTCTGCGCTAGAAGAATACTTATCGGCATTTTTGTCTACAAAACATTCTACCCGTACATCACTTTCCTTAATGTCATTATATACCATCTTTCCTAATTCATTTGCTCCATATATTGCTACTTTGCTAATATCCATTTCTAAAAGCCTCTGTCCAAGACTTTTTCCGTTTATCTTATTTTTTAACCATTTCATCAAGGTATCATGCATATACGCATATTGTTCTATTGTATAAACACCATTATACATTTTCTCTTTTCAAAGCTCCCTCTAAAAAAGCTATCGATTCTAGTTGTTTTTCCTTCAGTTTTTTTTCAAATTGTGTATAATCTATTTTCATTGAAATCTTGGATAAATCACGAAAATTTTCAAAACATTGCGCTTCCATTCCAAGATTTTCTACCATATCTTTCACTCTTGAAATCATCGCTCTTTTGGCAGTATATGTACTAAATGCCTTTCTATATATCATAGAAAAACATGTCCCATGAAATGAATTTGTAAAAACATATTGGGCATTTTTAATATACCCCAAAAATTCTCCTGGACCTGCAAACGCAAAACAACCGGCATCAGTGTCAAAAACCCTGTCAGGATAATCTGCAAAATAATGTATTACACGAAGTCCCAGTTTCTCTGCAATCATATTAGTATAATCTACCACTGCTGGGTCGTGTGTTAAAAAGTAAGATAATATATATGGCTTTTTGTACATATCTGGAGTCTCTACTTCTAACAAAGTATATTCTTCCTTTGCTAAAAGTAATGTAGGATCCAATACATCTACCACTTTACCTGAAACAAAACTTTGCATTTTTTTTACTGCTGATTTTTCCCTAACAGCTATTGCATCAAAGGTCGGCAAATATTTCGAAAATAATTCATCATTTTCAGTCAGCCCATTTTCAGACAAAATGGTACTTGCAGCATAAGCTATTTTTATGCTACTTTCCGGGGCAAATTGTAAAAAATAAACCGGATCTAAATTTGAAAACTCTTTTCCCCATACAATATCACTACCTACAATATATCCATCATATTCTTGCCATTCTTCTGCTGTCGCTTTTGTTTCATTTTTTATTTCTAAATATTTTATACGAAACAGATCAAATTTCTGTATCTTTTCTGCATACTTTATATTTAGATTTTCCGTCTGAAAATATTTATATTGTGGAATACAGGGTCTATACGGCATTATAGTAACACGGTTTCCCTTTTTTTCTAAAATCGTTTTTAATGCGTAAGCTTGCAACACAGATCCAAAATTATTATAAAAGTGAAGTGTAGTGATTAATATATTACTCATTATTGTACTCCTGTTTTTTCCATACATCATAACAAATATCCATAATATCACTATTATGTTTCCAGCAACACTCTATAATATCCGTAACTCCAATGCCAACTAAATAACCCTGTACTGCTTCATATTCTTCTCTTGGAACAGCCATCATCACATATGCCTGCCGTTTTTCTATGTCATCCATTTTCTGTACGGAGATTATCGGAATTTTCCTAAAAAGTCTTCCCCAGTATCCTTTTAATCTTGATAAAGATGCCCCCGGTGGCAAAATCACCCCTGCAATATCAATTTTCATATCTCGAAATATTCCCAAACATACTGCCGCCTGAAGACCACTACCATATATATATCTTTTTTTGTTGTCTCTAAAAAATGCTGAATATTATTATTTATATTGTCATTTTGTCTAATAGGCGACAAATACATTTCCTGCTTCTGCATTACATAACCTCTCCAAGCCAGTCCAATGATAGTGCCACCCAGCCAGCATACCGTTCATTTATCTGTTCCTCTATACGTACACTACATTCATCGCCTAAAGAGTATCCATGTCCTCCTCCGGAAAAAACATGAAGGTCATATGGAATTCGCTTTTTTGATAATTCTTCTGCCAACAATAAAGCATTTTGGACAGAGACCTCTTTATCTTCCGCACAAGCCCATAAGAAAACAGGTGGCATCTCTTCACCTATGTTTTTTTCTATACTAAGCACATCTTCATTAACTCCAAACTTTTGCGAAAGACAGTTATTTACAGATTCCCTATGGCAGAGCTTTCCTGCCGTCACAACCGGATAACCCAGTAGTAAAGCATTAGGATAAACTTCCGCCGACAACCATTCTGATATCTGCTTCCAATAACAGCCAAGACTCGCAGCCAAATGTGCTCCCGCTGAAAACCCGCATAACACAATTCTTTCTGGATCAATGTCCCATTGCTCGCTGTTTTTCCTTATTAATGCAATACTTTCTCCCAACTGTTTTAAAGCTTTAATGTAGCAATCACTCCGGGCTACAGAATATTGAAGTACAAAACATTGTAATCCATATCCCTGATACCTGATAGCTACCGGTTCTGCTTCACGTTCCTGTATTTTGCTGTATTCTCCTCCCGGCAATACTATCCTATACTCCTCAATGTAGTATTTAAGAAACATGATAGCTTTGCCTCCGTGTCATTTTCAAAACCATAGATTCTATCTCTTTCAATCACATACAACGTTTATATCTCCTATTGGCTAAGCATGTTTTATACGCTCAATAATTTTATCTGCGTACTTTCGTACATCATCATTTGACACACACACATCACAATCTCTGCAATACGGTATCTTCCTTCTGTTTCCTGATAAATGTGCTATTTGAAATCCTCTAAGCTTTTTAGAATTCCACAATTCCAACAATGCTGTTTTCCTGACATTACCATATTCTGTAGCAAATTTCCAATCTTGTGGACACACACCGACACTTCCGTTAGAATGTATTGCCATATTCGTTAATGAAAATGAGCATATTTTATCTTCATCCATCATGTCTCCAATATTTCCTGCTTCATAATTTCCCTTGGGAACATACGCCTCAAACTCTGCCCATGCCTGCGTTGTGTCCTGTATATATGTATAATCGGAAATAGGTTCAAAAATATCATAAAAATGTTCCGCATCTTTCTCATCCCTTAAGGCAACATTCAATATTTTGACTGACACTTTAGTATTCGTTCCACGGCTTACCTCATAAAGATCTCGAATATTCTCAACAAATTTATTAAAATCCATAGATACATCACAAATATCCCCATAATCCTCATTTGTTAAGGCTTCCACCGATATTCGAATCATATCAATACCTGTGCTTACAAGCTTTCTGTTTAATTCAGGAGACAACATATAACCATTTGTCGTGCATCTTAATTCTCTGCATAAATTCCTGTCTTTTATTTCTTTAGCCATTTCTACATAATTTCGATGTAAAAGAGGTTCACCAAATCCATATAAATTAATAACTTTTATTTGCTGCGGAAATTCTTCAATATCTGCTAAAATCTTTTGAAATAATTCCATATCCATTACTTCATGACGTTGTTGTGACAAATAATCACTATTATTACAGGGACAAAATTTGCATTTAAAATTGCAAGCTCCACAGGGGTCCAAAAAAAGCACATACGGAGTATCTAACGGAACTACTTCACTTAATATATTTCTTGTATTTGCATATTCTAGTCTGTCACGATTCATAACATTTACCTTTCATCCAATGCCCATTCACATATCTTCTTTTCAGAAATTTTCCACGGTATCCCATCCATTCTGTGTTTAGCATCACAATATTCACACAGAGGAATGGATTTTGACAGTTCTTGGGTCAATTCTTCCAATGTCTTAACTCCAAATATATCTACTCCATTGCATGTAGGTCCCGGCAATCTTTTGTCAAAATACTCATTGAACAAATCAATATATGCACTATTAGCACAAGGATACATTCTCCCATCTCTAAGTATGTATTGCATACACAAGCAGTCTTCAAAATTCTGCTGTCCATTCAAGCCTCCTTGAATTTTCAAAGGGACCCCCCACATTTGTTTAGGCTTGTCTAGCGTGTTCCCTGAATTTCCATATGTAACGTTTATGCCCTTACTGTCAAGCATTTTCTCAATTTCTTCATAGGGCAGATTTATCGGATATTGAGAAATCCAAACCTCTACCTTATTTTCTACACAGGCTTGAAAAAAAGAATTTTTCATAAATTTTAATCTAGTTGCATTCGTAATAATAATTATCTTGGTTTTAGGAAAATATTTTCGTACAATATAGGGAAACTTTTCTACTTCTGGATGTAATAATGGTTCTCCTCCAGATAGCTGAATTTCATCAACATCTCCCCCTGTCAATTCTGCTAACCTGCAGCAATCTCTTTCAAATAAATGCACATCTATAAAAAAACTACTTTTAGCCAGTGGTGAAAAATGAGAGCACCTAACACAACTCAAATTGCAATGATCTGTAAGATGAAACATCACACAAGAGAATCTTCTTAAGTTGCAATTTGGTTTCCATTCTTCAATAAATTCATTAAAGGTATATATAATCGAATTGGGTAAATGTCCTAACCAAGATTTTATTTTCCTCACCACTTGTTCTGTCCGAACTGTTATTATGATCTCCAGTAATTGTTTTTCAGCCAGTTGTTCTAACTCTAACGGGGAAATTATCTTCACATTTTCAAATTTTTTCCCTTGCTTATGCTCATCGGCATCACATATATATTCTACAGTGTTTCCTGAAGAAACCAATGGCTGATACACCATTCTAAGATTCTGTGTTCCAGCTCCGTATAATACAATAGCACGATTTTCCTTATTTTTCTTTATCATTTTTACTACCTGTCTTATTATATAATTATTAATCATACAAGCTTCTATATAAAAGAATCTGCCGCATATATGTACTGATGTTCTGATTTTCCTAATTTTTTAAACAATGGTTTGGCTCCACTATCCATGCAATTAATCGTTGCCACAATTGTGACAAACGAATCTTCTTTCTGCAACACATCAGGTTTTTCAGATGTCACATTATGAAAGCACTTAGTAGAGAAGGAATCTATCACTTTTACCAATCTTGCATTTGGAAAATTGCGCAACAAGTACTTGTATATTTCTTCTGCCACATCCGATACCCCCCAGATAGCATAATCAAATTTATCTTTTCCTGTGTATCTATTATTTATTTCATTTACAAAATGATCAATTGTCATTTCTCCAGGCTTATAATTTTCATCGTACTTTTTCATATAAAAATCATTCAGTTTTTCTATTGCTTCTGTTGCATTCTCGCCTTTAATTCTTTTTTTTACAACATTCTTTGCCAGTTCTTTATAACTTTCTACTTCTATACTATGTATGTCCCAATTGATATGCGAATAATCTACTTCTGTATATACAGGAACAAAATTTTGTATCCAGTCGAACGTATATCCGCAATATTGTTTTGCAATAATAACGGGGATTCCCATAGCAATACACGGTGCCGCACAGTGTAACCTTGATGTGACAATCAGTGATGATTCTTTCCAATATCTTTTGAATATCTCAATTGTCATGTTCCTGGCATAATCAGCATCTTCAAAATATTTTTTTTCCACCTCAAATGTATGATGTACTATTTCTGACTCGAAATTAATTTGAGAAAAAATATGCTTTTTCATCCCTTTAGGAGCATCTACCAAGAAAACTTTCTGCTCTTTTGACTCACCACATTTACGCTTAGGCAACGTCATTGTAATACATCCAGCCATATATGCCTTAATATGATGTTCTCTTAATTGCTGAAAAGTATAATAGTCCCGACACCCTATGGGTTCATTTCTCTTTAAATATTCCATATTTTGTTCAGAGTAACTAAAGAATCCCTTTCGCAAGCTAACCCCTATAAAAATGGGAATAATGTTTTCTGAAATACAAAAATTTCCTTTTTCGTCAAACCATGGTTCTCCACCAAGCAATTGATTCACCGGCAAAACCACTTTTTCTCCACAGTAATTTCTAATATCCCATAAATCCAAATATGTTATCTTTGATAGAATGTTCATTTCATTATATATATTATCAATAGCCAATAACTGAATATAATCCCCAATTCCAATTCTATTTATTCCATCTTTATAACCTAGCCTACGAATATTTGCATACTTCATTTCGATAAACCTCGTTTTATAAAACAATATATTCATTTTCTATATTCATTTCAAGTAACATCTTTTCTATATCTTTTGCCCCCCGGATAGCACATATCATTATGGGATAATCTTGCCCAACTTGTACAATTTGAGAAGGTGTAACAACCTTTTTCCCTACAATTTCTTTTCCAATTTTTAAAGGATTGTTATCAACAAAAAATAATATTTTATCACTCAATTGGGGAAAATTGGCAATCATCTGCAAAGTATATGAACCCGTTCCCCATATGATTATTTTCTGTTTACTAGACATTATAAAATCCAAAACCCTATTATAAATTTTCGTTTCATTTTCTTTTTCCAGCTCTAAATAACTTACAATAGAATTTCTCGCTATATAGTCCTTGTTTATTTCATCTTTTATTCCCTCCCCAACATATTGATATAAAGATGAAATATCCATTTCTTGCTCCTGCCTTTGTCTTTGAGCAAAATATTCCTTTGGTTGTTGTATATACACCGTAAATCCATGTTGTCGCATTAAATTATCCAAAGAAATTGAGCTAAAATAGTTAATATGTTCATGATTAAAATAATGCGCTAATGGTCTATATTTTTTCCCAAACTCTTCAACAGAAGGAACACTTAAGTATATCATTCCTCCCTTCGTTAAATACCCTTTCAATTGCTCTATGCATCTATTGAGTTCATATATATGTTCTAAAACCGCTGTAAAGCATACAATATCAAATTTATGTAATAATTCTTGCGGAATATCACCAAATACATTTCCTCTTTGCGCACTAATTCCATACTTCTGTATAATATCTATTGACTCTTGCGATGGATCCATCCCAAACAAATTATAGAATCCTTTTTTCTTTAATTTAACCAGTAAAGCTCCTGAGCCACATCCCATATCTAATATTTTAGCTTTTTTACTAATATTCTTTTCAAAAAAAACTTCTCTTTCGTCCGCTATAGTATCCACTATTTTTTCTTTTAATTTTGCATCTGCACTATACATATTATTACACGAATAATATGTATTATATGTATCTTGAGTAGCATCCACATCTGCGTAAGCAAAACCACATTTTTCACACGTCACAACATCATATTCATCTGGTAATCTTACATCTTGGGGAAGTTTCATTTTAATTGTTTTATATACTTCTCCATATTCATTATTACAAATAGGACATCTTCTAATCAATTTCTTCATATTTTTTACCTTATTTAATTTATTCTACACAAGGCCACATCTTCTCCAAAGGATACGACTCCATGGTTCCATCCTCATGTATGATGGTCTTGGTCCTGGGCGACACAGCTTCATCCGGTGAGATCATCAGTTCACACAGCACCGGTCCTTCCTCATTCAGTACGTTCTCTATCTGCTGTTCCAGTTGCCGGTTGTCTGCGATTCGGAAGGTCTTCAGCCCATAGGCTTCGGCTACCTTTACCGTGTCCGGCATGCTTAAGCCGCTGGACTCTCCGCTTGCCACCTGGAATCCTCCGAAATTATTGTTCTGCATAGAACGGATACTTGCATATCCCTGATTATTCCAGATAAAGATTTTCACCGGGAGCTGTAAGCGCACCAGAGTCTCCAGTTCCTGAATGTTCATCTGGAATGCACCATCTCCATTGATTAGAATGGTTCTGCGTCCTTGATTGGCCAGACAGGCTCCGATAGCATAAGGCAGTCCAAATCCCATGGATCCCAGACCCGCTGCATTCTTCATCTTCTGTCCGCGTTTGGGAGAAAAAGCCTGATAAGTAATCTCTCCTGCCGCTCCGGAGCTCTCCGGTACGATTACATCTTCTGTGGTGGTATGCCTACAGATCAGTTCTGTGAAATAGTAAGCACTGACTACTCCCTGTCTGTTTCTGTATTCTGCTGTAACAGACGGATATTTCGCCCTCAACTCATGACCATAGGCATTCCACTTCTTCCATTCCGCACTTTGCTCTTTGATCTTCTCGTCTGTCGCTACTGTATGGTACAGACTGCGTATATAGTCTCCCGCATCACAAGCCTGCATTGCCTCCACCTGTTCCAGCTTCATTCTGTCGAGTTCATGCTGATCAATATCAATGATGATCTTTTTTGCCGACATTCCAAAATGAGGCTCATTGAAAGCTGTTAAACTGGTGTCCAACCGACTTCCGATAGACAAAAGTGCATCCGCAGACTGTAAGATCAGATTCGCACCACGGTCTCCCATACCTCCGGGATGTCCTACATAAAGTTCATCTTCCTCTCCCATCATATCTATGGTTTTCCATGTTGTAAGTACCGGAATCGGAAGTACTTCCAATAATTTATAGAAATCTTCGGTTGCTCCTGCCAGTTTGATACCGTTTCCTGCCAGAATCACCGGTTTCTTCGCCTGTTGCAGAAGACTGACCGTCTTTGCTACCGTTTCAGCGAGATCCGGCTTTGCCACCATCTTCGGAACATAACCTTCCAACTTTTCCGGTTCTACCATGGTCGCCTGCACATCCAGTGGAATGGACAACCATACGGGGCCCGGTCTGCCATTCGTAGCTTCATAATAGGCTCTTTCCATATGATACCGGATTTCAGAAGGATCCATGATCTGGACTGCGTATTTCGTAATAGGTCTGACCATATCTATGATCTGTACTTCCTGGGAACCGATCTGTCTGACTCCGGTCTCTCCTATAAGGTCAGAACGCTTTGCCTGTCCGGATATGATGAACATCGGTGTAGAATCAATCCATCCTGCAGTCACACCGGTGATTGCATTCGTAGCTCCCGGTCCGGAGGTCGTCAGGCAGACTCCGATTCGATTCGTATGCTGTGCATATGCTTCTGCCGCTACTGCCGCTGCCTGTTCATGTAAGGTGCAGATATATTGTATTCCCGATCTTCCAATCGAATCATCCAGGTGCATCGCGCCTCCGCCGGGAAGCATAAACGCATGCTGTACACCTTTCTCCTGTAAAAACTGAAATACATAATCCGATAATTTCATCATAACTTTTGTTCTCCAAATAATTTATGTTCTACATATTCCGCAATGGTATGTCCTATAAAGATATGTGCTTCCTGGATACGCGGTGTGATCTTGGACGGAACCTTTACCACATAGTCACAGATATCCTTAAGTTCCGGTACTTCATGATCTCCCATCAAAAGAACTGTTTTGATCCCCTGCTTTTTCGCATAGCGCAGTGCTTCTAACACATTCTTCGATGTTCCGCTGGTAGAGATAGCAATCAGCATATCGCCCTGTTTTGCTTTCGCCTCTAATTGTCTGGCAAATACACGTTCATAGCTATAGTCATTCCCGATAGCAGTCAGGGTAGAAGTATTGACAGTCAATGCCTCAGCATTCATAGCCGGACGCTCCTTATAGAAACGGCTGACAAACTCCGTGGCAATGTGCTGTGCATCTGCTGCACTGCCACCGTTTCCACACAGGAATAACTGACCTTCCCGTCCGAACATGGTACAGATCTCTTCTGCCACATTCATCACAGTATCTGTCAATTGCTCGTTTGTTGCCATCTTCTTAAAGATGTCCTCATGTTCTTCCAGTCTTTGATAAAAATAGTTCACCGGGCGTTCTTCAGAATTATAATTTTGCAAAATATGAACCAGTTCCCAGAGGCAGCCCTGACCTCCATCCTTTTGCAGGATCATATTTGCTGCCTGTTTTGCACGATCTATCGCATCTGCCGGGCATATTCCCAAACCCGCATGCTCCAACGGCTCTACATCGTACTTGCCATCTCCGACATAACAGATTTCTTCCGGCAGTATCTGTTCTTTCTGTTCTATCTCTTGCAGGATTTCCGTCTTTTTCTTTGCTCCACAGTAAAAGTAATCCCATGGAAATCTGTTTTCGAAATACCGAACAATCTCTGTCTTTTCTCCGGTGATAGCGGCCAATCTGAATCCTTCCCTATGAAGTTCAAAGATGGCATCCACATCCTTCAGGTTAATCTTTTTTTGTTCTGTTCCGTTTACATCGACGATTACCGTGCCATCCGTTATGACTCCGTCAATGTCAAATACTACCAGTCTGATCATGATTGTTGTATCCTATCCTCTGAGCTTTTTCTTGACTTCTTCTTCCGCAGGCGTGAGTACTTTCTTACCTGTCCCCATGATCTTCTCTGTGTCACGGATATCCTTAACAAGTTTGCACAGCTCATACGGTTCGATAGACGCCTTCTGGTCAGAGCCGTACATTGTCTTGTCCATCGTAATGTGACGCTCTATGGACGTTGCTCCGGCTGCCACAGCACAGGTGCTGACCAAAGTACCGGCTTCATGTCCGCTGTAACCTACTTTACATTTATAAATATCTGCCAGTACACGGATCAGTTTCAGATTTGCGTCCTCCATCGGCATTGGATAAGTGCTGTTACAATGCATCAATTCATAAGGACATCCTGCCTGTTCAAAGATATCTACTGCATGATCGATTTCATCCAACGTGCTCATGCCCGTTGCAATAAATGTATATTTTCCTTCGGAGGTAATCTCCTGTAATAGCTCATCGTTGGTCAGCATGGCAGATGCCACTTTATTGTACTTCAGATCATATTGTCTCAGGAAAATCTGGGAATCTACATCCCATGCAGAGGCATACCACACGATCCCCTTCTCCTTACAGTATCTGTCAATCTCATCGTACTCTTCCTTGCCGAATTCCAGCCCTTCCTTCTGGGCACGCTGGGTTTCACCCCAGGGACTCTTTCTGGGGCTGTCCAGATATTCCTGTGTATACACCTTATTCACTGTTCTCTTCTGAAATTTCACAGCATCACATCCTGCAACCACCGCTGCATCGATCAGCCTCTTGGCAAGCTGTAAATCTCCGTTATGATTGATTCCGATCTCGGCTGTAATAAATACGCTCATGATAATTCCTCCTGTTTAATATTCTATAACCGTCCACTCATTATCCGAAATTCGATATGCCAGTTCTTTAAATTGCAATTTTGCCTTCCGAACTTGCTGTTCTATATCTTTTGCTTCTATATTCTCTAATGTTTCATCTATTATGATATAGTCAAAATAATCACGACCGGTTTTATCTTTGATTTCTGTTAGCTTTGTAAAAACAAACACCTTGTCTGAAACACCTTTTAAATCTTCTAAAAATCTTTTCTCCTGGGTTCCGTTATATAAAGTAACATTAATTGCACCTTTTTCTCTCATGACTTCCTTTATTTTCAGAGAGTTACTGCCTAACCCACAATTGATTCCAAGTATATTTGCCCCATCTATTCCGGGAATATTCCAGTTCAGAAACAAGTTATAATCATAGCAAAAGCCGGTTCCCCATGGATCCACTCCATATCTATTCAAGAAATCAATACGTCCTTCCAAATAAAAACGTCGCTGTTCTTCCTGTTTCCCCAAATCATGCTTTAATGTTACAGAGCCGAAATGATGGCAATAAGCATCCTTCGCTAATATACATTTATATCCGTTTCGCCGCATCCAGAGAGAATTTTTGTCATCTGGAAAAGACATTACACTTTTCACGCAGCATCTATCTTCATACATTTCAAAAAGTAATTGTATTATTATATCTGTTGGATAAATACATAACGGATTGCATAATCTAACTCTTTGCTCGTGGCGTCTTTCATCATATATATTATTTTTCTTGGTAAAAGCCTTTAATTCATCCGGGGTACTATAACATGCCTCAATTGTCTGAAGATTGCTGACAGCCGGAGTAGTCGGCACAACGTAGCCATAATCGCTATGTTCTTTTACACAACGGTATAAATTCCATATAGCATTATCACCTATAACAATATCATTGCTTATATTCAAGAAGTATTTACCACGTGACATTGCTTTTAAATTTACACACGGTGCTGCACCATTTACAGCTACATTTATCACTTTCACTTCTTTCATTTTTTCAAAATATTCTTTTGTGCCATCCTGAGAACCATGATTTAACAGAATAATTTCTGTTTTTATATTTTTCGGTAAATTATTCAAAACACTTGCCACACACTGCATAGTATAATCCAGATGATTATAAGCAATGATTGTAATTGCAAGATCTACCTCATATTTCCGCTGTTCTACCGGTATTTGAAGAAGCCCAAAAATATCCGTCTTCTTCAAAAAAGCCTGGTATTCCTCCTCTTTCTCCGGATGTCCGCCCACAATAGCCCAATAATAAAACTGCATCGCCCCGCTCTCTATCAGCGGCATCAATTCATACTCCAGTTTCCATTCTACTTTCTCCGGATTAGTAATTACGAGCAGTTTAATATCTTTCAAGGATTCCAATGCACAGGTACATGCATCCTCTAAACGGATTCTGCTTCCGTTCGGCACATTCTGCCGCGCCACATCCCTGACTGCAGATATTCCATCCCATAAATCCATACTAAGACTGTTAAAACCTTGTATATCTCCGGCTATGTATTTCAATTTCATCTCTTTTGCAGCATCTTCCATAGTCTGCATGATTTCCAAAATACTATAAGCCAATTCTGTGTCCATAGGCATTGTTTCCTTCCCATCGAATTATTGCTTTATTTGATCTAATAACCTCTTAATTTCCTCATCATCAGGTGCAAACTGCTGTATCTGACTCAATATTGCCCTTGCCGCATCAAGTTCCTCACGCTCTATTCTTGTTTCCGCAAGATTTTTCATGTATATAACCATCTGCTGCAATTCCTTTTGTGCTTCAGCAGCTTCCGTCGTCTGTCGCTTCATTTCATCCCGAAGCATCTTCGCATAGACAAGCATAGTTTTATCCAGCTTCGGATAAACTCCCAGACATTTCTTCATGGTTTCCAGTTCTTTGCTTTCCTGTCCGGATTTGCGATAGCCTCGCAAATTTCTCAATTCCAATGCTAACTGCAGTTCATCCGGAAGTCCCATGGAATTCTCTTGTAACACATCTTCCCTGTAATAAGGCTGGTAGAATTCATATACCATATCCGCATACGGCCAAAGCTGATTCTCAAGCTCTGACAAACTTTCTGTCTTCTTCGTTATCTTTGCCAAATTGCTTCCCATATACTTTATATCAAAGAGATCATATCGAATGTCTTCTGTACTTTTCCATTTCTGGATTCTGGAATTCCATTTATCCCAGTCTTCACTGGATCCCCAATGTTCCATACTCTCCAGTGCTCTGCGCCAGGTACGGTAATCCATTTGCATAAAAAACAGTTCTATTTCTATTTTTCGTTCTTCTGCTATGTCCCAGATATTATCCTCTATTTCCAATATGTTATCTGCATATTTAAGGAATAATTCCTCATAACATTCTTCTATTCCACTTTCTTTTTGAGCATTTTTCCATAAAATTTTCGATGTAATAATATAAAAATGCTTACTTGGTAACGTTGCTACAATGTGACATAAGTTATGTATTTCGTCTTTTTTTCCTTCCAATTCATACTCTTTCTGCAACGCTTGTATTGTAGGATATAGAGTATGAAAATAATTGCCGTCTCCCAGCATTTTCTCTGCTAACTCCGTGTATAATCCATGATATTCCGTTGTACACATTGTTTCTAATACTTTTTTATTTTTTATATCATCCGAAAAGCTTTCTATTTGCTTCCAGTCTACTATTAAAATATTCTCTTGAATTATTTTCCATTCTTTTCGTTTCATGAATGCGGGCAAACACATCATAAATGTTTCTGCAAAATAAATATTACTGAATACATCTGTAACTGCTCCTGCCGTTTTAGATTCCATTGCAGTTCTGTCACTCTTTAATTTATTGTAATTACTCTTATATTTTTTATAGTACTCAATACACAAATCATCATTATCGAGGCACCCATATACTCTTGCTCCCATCATATTGTAAAAAGCAATACATATCTCCATAGTATCTAATTCGTTTAAGGGTTCTGAAGAAGCTCGTTTCAACCATTCCTCTTCCTCTTGATATCTGCCCAATCCTTCAAATGCCAGTAAAAGATACGCATATATCGCTCCAATATGGATGGGCATATATGTTAATTTTTTTCTATATTTTTCCCATTCTTTCAGCCCTTCTATACTCGCCGCAATCACATTCTCATAATTACAGATACAAAAATATTCTTGATCTAACTGCATAATCCATCTAGGATCTCCGGGATATTCTTTTCGGATTTCCAATAATGGTTGAATATTTCTCCATGCATGCTTTATACGTTCCTGTTCATTCTTATACACATATCCATAATGATGTACAAAATTATTAAATTCTTTTCTTGGTTCAAGAAAAGGATCTAAATATTCGTGAATTTTTCCCACAAAATGAATAGTAGAATTCAATTTAACCATTCTGGAAGGATATGAGTCCACATAATTATTTCCATACGGATCCATATAGTTTCTTACAATATAAGATGCTGAATTATATTTCCGATATTCTCCTGTCGTAAAAAAACTTATAATTTCCTGCGGATTTTCAAACCACTCGTCATCATCCAGATACATGAACCATTCACCTTGCGCTTTCTTTAATCCGGCATTTCTAGCTGCTCCAAAATCATTACACCATGTGAAGTTAATGATTTTATCCGCATATTGTTCTGCCAGTGCACGTTGCTTTTCATTGCATCCGGTATCTACTAATATGATTTCCGTAGGAAATGCATTTTTGAAATAAAGAAGTGAGTTCAGGCTTTTCTCCATCTCGTCTCTTCCTGAGATCAACATGGAAATAGATAATAAGATATGTTCCTTGTTCATGTCTGGAATCCTTTCCGCTTTACATTTTACATAGAGAAAAGAGCCCGGCTGCAAAGCCGAGCCCTCTTCCTATTGCTATGTTAGATGCTCTAACTATTTGATTACTGTAACAGAGACAGTACGCCCTGGTTGGACTGGTTAGCCTGAGCCAACATTGCCTGACCTGCCTGAGACAGGATGTTGTTGTTGGAGTACTTAACCATCTCAGTAGCCATATCTGTATCACGGATAGCAGATTCAGCACTTGTGGTGTTCTCTACAACGTTATCCAGGTTGCTGATGGTGTGCTCCAATCTGTTCTGAACAGCACCGAGAGCAGATCTCTGAGTAGATACCTTCTGGATAGCTTCCTTAATGGTCTCGACAGCATTATCTGCATTGGTAGACGTAGCTCCGTCTACTCTTAAGCCGTTTACACCAAGACCCTTAGCGGACATTGCATCCAGATTCAGTTCAATCTTATTGTTGGAAGTAGCATCGGCACCAACATGCAGGGAAAGTTTCAAGCTTCCAACCTGATCCTGAGCGGTCTGAATATTTTTAGCAGGATCTACTTTTGCCACATTACCAAACTCATCATATAAAGTCTTGTCCTTCAGCTGGGTCGTGGTAATAGTTCCATTAGTAGCTGTAGTGCTTGTAAAATAATTGCTCAATGCATTCTCAGAAAGCTTGTTGCCATCCTTGTCATAGTATGCAGCATGTGTTCCTGTAGCAGCCTTATTTACAGCCTTGGAATCCAAAGTCAAAGTATCGGACAGTGCAACGGTACCATTGGTATTATCGTTTCCGGCAGAAGCTGTCAGAGTGATGCCCGTGTCAACGCCATCCTTAGATACTTTACCATCTTTGTCAACATCGTAGCCATCAATAGCAATTGCAACATTACCGCCTGTTAATCCTGCTGCGATAGTCACTCTTGCGCCACTCTTCTGCAAAGTTTTCAGTAATTCATTCTGAGCTGCTGCCGCTTTATCATCTGCAGGAGCTGCTGCAGTTACGGTAATCTTAGAACCAGTGTTAGATCCTGTAGAAGTTATATTCTTTTGTCCGTCAAATGTAGCTGCTGCGGCTGTAGCCTTACCATAAGAATAGCTGTAACCCTTAACAGCATCCTTGTCACCCTTCAGCAGGTAGGTCTCGTTGAACTTGGTTGTCTCAGCAACACGATCAATTTCAGTGGTCAGCTGATCGATTTCGTTCTGGATGTAAGTTCTATCATTCTCGGAATTGGTTCCGTTGGAAGCCTTAACAGCCAGCTCGTTCATTCTCTGCAACATGTCCTGAACTTCGTTCAGTGCACCTTCAGCGGTCTGTACAGTGGAGATACCGTCTTCTGCGTTAGCGGAAGCCTGTGTCAGTCCTCTGATCTGCTTTCTCATTTTCTCACTGATGGATAATCCTGCTGCATCATCTGCTGCACGGTTGATCTTGTAACCGGAAGACAGCTTCTCAGTTGACTTTGCCTGAGAGCTCTGAGTCAAACCTAACATTCTGTTAGAGTTCATAGCGGTAAGATTGTGTTGTACTACCATAATATATTCCTCCTTGAATTGACGAGCGCTTCCCTGCGCTCCGTTATTTGCTTTGGCAATGTCAGCTTCAAGTTCGCACATCCTGTCACTTTCATCGCCATTGTCTTCCGTCTCTTGGGCGTGCGAAACCTTTAATTCAGAAGAATGGTTAGGTAAGCAATTGTTTTATTTGCTTTACTTGTTAAGTATATCGGAGAGGATTTTAGAAACTTAACCCCTTTTTGCAAAAAATGTTGACTTTTTTATTTTGCTAAGATATATTATATAAAAAGGAAGCAGTTTTTTACCACTTGTTTACTATGTATTCTTGAGTGGGGTACTTGCTTCCTTTTTTATTTCCACCAAATCATATAAATACAATTTTCCGTCTTGTGTCCTATTTACTACCAGCCTCCCCTTGTAAACATTATATTCTTCTGTCTTTCTATTGTTATCATAAACTGGTAGCGCAAATCTGACCGTATAATAGTTCCAGCCACCTTTTGCGTCTTTCTTATGTTTACTCTTCTTATTTTCACTATGTATTTTATTGGCAGCTGATTCTACCAGTTCTCGGATTCCTTGTGCTGCATTTGCCTTGGCTTTTGCCCGCGCTCCCCTTATATGTTCTGAATACTTTGAGCCCGTATACTCATCTGCGAATTTAGTTCCTATTTCTATTTTTTCTTTCGTTTGTTTATTCTCAATTATTTCACCAAGGTATTTCTTTAAGTATTCTTTTACTGCATCCCAGTCAATGTCCTGTTTATTCCAAAATATAATATCCGGTATTATAACAATAGCATTACCTTGTTCATCTCTTACTACTTTTACTTCACTCATATGTTTTCCTTTCAGTATTACTCTTTCCAATCAGAAAGTATTTTTATCATTCTATTACCTTCTCATCCAGTGAAATCAATGGTGATACACCTAAAAATTTTTTGATTTGAATTAAGATTTGGTCTGTCTGCCAGAATTGATATTCTGTGAATTTACAATAGCATATTGTTACCGATAAATCAATCATAATTTGTGCAGTACGCTCTGACTACTCTGATTGGCCTGGGTCAGCATGGATTGTCCTGCCTGGGCATTAATCCCCTCAATTGCCAAAGTAAATTCCGGTCGATCTATCCCTAAAGCTGAAGTTACTTCGGCAAATTCTCAAGCGGAAGTTACTCTTGAAATTTTTACATCTCCGGCTTATTTCATGCTACAACGGGGATCTAAGAATTTCTTGCTGTTTCAAATATTCATCTTGTACAAGTGGAAATTTGTAAGGGAAATTTAGGGACAAAGGCGTATGCGCAAAAACATTTTTGAAATTATAGGTCCCTGTCTGATATTCAGGCAGGGACTGTATTTTAGATTATCCAGACTGGTACGATATAATTGTCTCTGTCAATCGCACTAAGTCCCGGTTTCATGCAGATAACTGCGCCCTTCGCACGAGGCGTTGATGCCTTGTCGAGTAATCCAAATACCTTTACCAGCTCTGTTCCGGGATTTGCAGTTTTCTTAATCTCAATCGGATTCAATATTCCATCATGTTCCAGGATAATATCAATCTCCTTGGCATCTTTATCACGATAATAGTACAAATACGGCTCTTTTCCACAATTCAGGTAGGTTTTCCGAATTTCCGCGACCACGTAATTTTCCAAAATGGCCCCGTTCATGGCACCGCATTCTAACGTTTCCGCACTGCTCCATTTCGTCAGGTAACACACCAGACCCGTATCGTAGAAATACAGTTTGGGCGTTTTCACAAGGCGCTTCAACAAATTATTAGAATACGGATGAAGATAAAAAATAATACCCAGCGTTTCCAGAATTGTCAGCCAATCCTTCGCCTGCGTCTGGTTGATATCTGCATCTCTGGCAATCTCTGCTGCATTAACCATCTGCCCACATCTTGCTGCCACCGCAGTAATAAACCGAAGGAACTTAAGCGAATCTATGGCATCCGATAATTCTCTTACATCCCGCTCAATATAAGTAGACAGATAACTGCTGTAAAAAAGCTGACTGTTACTGTTAATACCGCTTACGATCGCAGGCATGGAGCCTTGATAAATCCGTTCAAAGATCTCTCTTGTATCAGCTTGCTCTCTCTCTTTCTGCCTCTCGTTTAAATCCTCCAGATCTACCGTAAACGGTTTCATCGTTCCTCCGGATATCTCTGCCTGTGACAGGGATGTAAGTGAAAGTACTGCCACTCTTCCTGCCAGTGACTCCTGTACTCCCTGCATCAATTTGAACACCTGTGATCCCGTAAGCCAAAATGCTCCCGGCTCATGGTTTTTATCTGCATTTATCTTGATATAAGTAAACAGTTCCGGTGCATATTGAACCTCATCAATCAATACAGGTGGTTTATGCAGTTGCAGAAACAGTTCCGGATCGGTCTTTGCAATATTTCTTTCGTTTAAATCATCCAGTGTTACATATCCCCGCTCCGTTCCCTCCATCAGTTTTTGGAGCATTGTCGTCTTTCCTACCTGTTTCGGTCCCGTTACCAGGAGTACCGGATATTCCCTGGTTACCTGTCTTACTACATTCTCCAGATTTCTTTTGATATAACTCATAAAAGTCCCTCTTTCGGCTAATCTATACTCTGATTGTATTTTAGCCGAAACCACATTTTTATTCTTTCACATTGATTCCGTCATAAAAAAGGGAAGCCGATATCTCTGTCAGCTCCCCTTCATCTGTTGTATTTACTTTTTATTGTCGTACATCTGCGGTGCTACGTATCCTGCTCCGCTCATGCTCTTGTAATAGTCATAAGCACTTTTGGCGTTTTTCCGTCTCTGTCCAATTCCGGCACGTTCCTTCGCAAAATAGCTCTCGATCAGCTTTTTGTTCCGGGCCTCCTGAGCCTGTACAGTCACACTGAGTTCTGTCACCCTGTTGACCTTCTTCTGAAGTTCCCGGATCTGTGCTGCGTAGCGTTCTCTGTTGCCTTCCAGTTCCCTTGCCAGCTTCTCATACATGATTTCAAAGCCTTCATCCAGATGAACCACCTCATCAATAAGCCGCTGTTTTTCCTCCACAGCATCGTCGAACAGGCTCATATCCACCTCTTCCGCGGAAAAGATCTCTTCCTGACGTTTGTTATATTCCCGGATCTTCTGCAATACTTCCAGCTTCTTGTCCAGGCTCTCTGACAAAATGGTAAGCTGATTCTCCATCAGTCATTTCCTTTCTTTGCTCCCGCCTTCATGACTTCTTTCCAGTTGTCACGGATAGCGTGCAGGTGGGTATTGATCTCTTCGAGGATTTCCTTATCTTTTTTGACATTGGCTTCTACCAGACGTCTCTCAAGATAAGTGTAGATGTTGTCAAAGTCCTTGGAGACTTCGTATTTCATGTCCAGCGTGGAATGCAGATATCCAATGATATTCTGCACCTTGCGGATATTTTCATGTGCCTTGGGTACATCGGATTTCTCCACAGCCATCTCTGCAATATTGCAGAACTTGATAGCTCCGTCATAGAGCATCAATGTCAGTTCTGCCGGAGAAGCCGTCAGAACCTTGCTGTTATTATACTGTGCATAAGCACCGGGTAATGCCATATCATGATCCTCCTAACAAGCTGGTCACCGCGCTGGAATTGCTCTGCAGCTTTGCCAGTGCCGTCTCCATTTTGGAGAACTTGGAATACCACTTGTCTTCATAATCGTTCAGCTTATCTTCCAAGTCTTTGATCTTGCTTGTATAATCATCATAATCCGATTTCATCTTTTTGTCATCATAAAAATTACCGTAGGTACGATAACCTTCTACAGACTTGGAGAGATCGCTCATTTTAGTATATAAATTCTTGAACATTCCAGAGAAAAAGCTTACGACCGTATCGGGATCACTGCTGATCATACTCTTAAGCTTGTCTGCATTACCGGAGGTGCTGGAGTCATCTGCATCTCCATCAATGTGGTAGGCATTCTTCTCATTCTCCGCTGCGGTAAAGTAGCTCAAAGTCTCAATACCGAAATCGCTGAGATACATGTTCTTGCCGTTTACTTCCACACTGCCTGCCATGATTTCTTTTAAGGCAGAGCTTACGGTAGACAGATTGCTGTCTCTGCGGAGCAGGGCATCCTTAATCTTGGTCTCATACTTCTCTACTTCGGTATCGGACATGGCATCCTTCTCATCGTCGGTCAGAGGCTCATATCCTCTGGCGGAATCCGCATTATAAAGCTTGTCCATCTCGTTGATCAGGGTATTATATTCCTTCAGGAAGCTCTTGATCATATCGTAGATACCATCTACGTCATCCTGTGTGGTCAGGGTGATCTCTTCATCTGCTCCGGTCTCTTTCAGTGCTGTAATGGTCAGACCATTGATGGAAAATACATTGGAGTTGCTGGTATACTCTGTGTTGTTCAGTGTGATCACAGAATCCTGCCCTTTGATATAGTTGGCATCTGTAATACCCAGCCCCTTCAGCAGGTCATCGGCACCGGTTCCGGTTGCCGTAATAGAGAAATTACCGGCATCGCCGGAGTCCTTTGCACTGATATAGAATCTCTGCTGGGTGGTATCGAAGTTTGCATTCAGTCCGGCTTCCTTCAATTTGGACAGTACATCAGAGATCGTGGTATCTTTGGTAATATTCAGGTCTACGCTTGTATCACCACTCTGGATTTTAAGCGTTGTATCGTCTCCGGTGGTAATGCCGGCCACGGTGCTGCCATCACTGCCCTTGATCCCCAGATCAGACAATCTTGTCAATGCATTCAGCTTGGTATCCGCAGTGACATTATCCTTCAAGGTCAGCTTGCCGCCGGTCATATAGGCGGTCTTGGCCAGCTGTGATACCTTGAGGTTCTGTACACCGGTCATTGCGCCATCACCGGTGATGACACTGACTGCATTGCTGTCGGATACTTTGGTCACTCTCTTGCTATATGCGGATTCAAAACGCATATTATTAACAAACTTGGACTGCAGATTTTTAATCTTGGTATTCAGCTCTTTCCATGCGGTCTGCTTCCATTCCTGTTTGGTCTGTGCCTTTTTCGCATCGTCCACCTTGGTCTGCTTCGCAGACACCAGTTGCTGGATAATGCTCTCTGTGTCCATTCCGGAGATCAGTCCGGATAATCTCATTGTTGATGATGCCATATCGTTATCCTCCTATCTCTTCTCATCCACCAGGATGCCTGCCATCTCCCATACTTTGGCGATCATGTCCAAAGTCTTCTCAGGTGGAAGCTCTTTGATGACTTTCTTGGTATCCTTGTCTATGATTTTGATCGTTATGCGGTTTGTCGCCTCATGAATACCGAAAACAGCTTCTGAATGGGACATCATGTTCTTATTCAGCTTCTCTACTGCTTTCTTGATCTGCTCGTTGGTCACCTGCTGTTGCTGTTCGCTATTAGCATCGGCAGAAGTATTATTCTGATCCTTGCTCTGCGCATTTTCAACAACTGCGGTGGTCTGGTCAAGTTTATCTGCTGCTTTTACATTGGCAGGATTGTATTCTGAGGGATTCTCCTCTGTAGTTACTTTTGTCGCAGTGTTCCTGGCAGCGGCTGTATTCTGTGCCTGCACTGTCATGACACTGGAAATCGGTTCTATGGTCATAATGGTCACCTCCGTGTGATAAACAGGCGCCTTCCGTGGGCGCACGACCTTGCTTCTCTAAGGACTGTATCGGTAAATTCTCCCGAAAAATTAATAGAAGATGCAAAAATTTGCACCTCCTATGCCTAATTTCCTATTTTTCTATTTTCTAATTCCAATACAGGTTCATATTCTCTGTAACGCTTTCTTCTGACAGTTGAAATCGAGTCTTTACTTTCTCAGCCGTAGTATTATAATCCGCCCCCAATTCAATGCATGTTATGATCAATGCCTTAATACCACTCTGCCGTTCTTCTTGTCTTCCTTCTTGTCTTCCTTCTTGTCTCCCTTCGCGCTTTCCCATCCTTATATATTGCTCAAATAATTCACACATAGTGATCTCATCCTCCTCTCTGATATTCATTTCCTTTAAAATAGCAGATTCTGTTGTGGAATCCTCTTCACCGGATAATACATTGATCATTCTGATCAATGCCGCTTTGTGTATCACCTTCTGGTCGGAACGAAGATTATTGCCCTCTGCCAGATAATCCAGCACAATTCTCATATCGCTATGAAATCTCTCCCGCACCTCTTGGGGCAGGTAACGCATTTCCCAGATATGTACCTTGATATCATCCACATATTTTCGAAGTTCTTCCGGCACTTTTCCACAGCATAATTCATGGATTCCCGGTTGTTTCTCCCAATGCTCCCTTCCCCAGTATAGTATCATTTCTATAATAGGGAAGGTATCTATTGTTTTTCCTTCATACTGCTCCCTGTATCCCCCTCCAGTATAACCAGCCTTACGCAATACGATTTTAGCATCCGTGGTTGTCTGGTTGGCAATCATATATTGTGCCCTGATCCGTTCCCCTGCCATCTCGTATTTCACCACATCCTGTAACTGGTTTCGCAGCCTGTTTTCTCCGCTCGTATAAATACTTTCCGTCGGTGCCGGCAACAGATTTTCTTTGGTCACAACAAGCTTTCCATTATGCAGCAACGCATTAATAATGTCTGCAGCAACATCTGGAAATGTCTCGAAATTCTTTGTAACAAGGTCATTTTTCTCTCTGTTTTCCCTCATTTTTTCTCCCTTAAGCACACTAAACTTACCTAAGCAGGAAAACTGAAACCGTTCCATGCACTATTTCCCTTTCCGCCTGCTTATGTTTTGTCATTTTGTTTGAATTCTTGGCGAAAAGCCCGAAATACACACAAAAGATATTGTCAGAAATTGTCATAAAGAATTCTTTAGATGTTGTAACTATAGCATAACCCTATCGTCTTTTCAAGTTCTTTTTTCCGAAGGTGTATCAATGCGTATATTTGCAGTTTCAGGAAAATGTGCCCTTATTTTTCAACAATGGATAAAAGCTCCGGATTTATGCATCCGGAGCCTCTTTCGTTTCCTATTTTTATTTATTTTTACCCCAACAGGTTCTTCAGTGCTGCCATACCTTCGGCATCCACAGCGGCCTTGTTGGCCTCCTGGATCTGGAGGTAGACTTCCTTGCGGTAGATGGGCACTTCCTTGGGTGCGGTGATGCCGATCTTGACCTGATCACCTTTGACCTCCAGAACGGTGATCTCGATATCGTTGTTGATGACGATTGCTTCGTTCTTCTTACGGGACAATGCCAGCATCTTACTCACCCGCCTTTCCGGATTTCAGGATGTCGTATACCGGATATTTTACCGGGTATTTATCTCCCTCAAGGATGATCTGGCAGGCCTTGCGTTCTTCCACGTTGATCACAAAGGGACCCTGCAGGTTCACCGTCATCTTCGTCAGGTCAGCAGGCACCGTCACAGTAACCATGACCAGAATGTTCTCAGGAGTCAGATTGCCTACACTAGTGAGCAGTTCGTCATCCACTTCCGGATCATACTGAGGGTTGACCAGCAGCGGATCCATGACCGGCATGGCGAATCCGGGTTCTTCCAGAGACTGTAAATAGCGGATTCCTACGTTGCTGCCCTTCTCCTCATCGTGGAGCATGGTAAAATGCTTCAGTTCCGGGAATCCGATAATACCTTTGTCAAAAGTGATGATCTTGTCATCCGCAATCTCAACTTCTCCAAAAAATTTTGTATTGATCTTCATAAAATACCTACGCCTTTCCGTAACCTGTTGTTCTAGATGAAATTCAACAGTGTGGTCTGCATTACTTTACCGGTAGCCATCAGTGCCGCTTCATAGGTCATTTCCGCACTCTTCAGATCAATGGCGGTCTCGGTAACATCGATATCCTCGTTTTCACTCTTTAAGGTCTCAAAGGTGGTCTTCTGGCTCTTCATGCGGTTATCGATCAGTTCCAGTTTGCTGCTTCTGGTACCGCAGTTGGTAACGCACAGGTTGGCATCATCCAGATATCCCTGGAACGTAGTAATGCCGCTTTCGAACATCTTCTGGCATTTGTCCTTGGCCAGAGTCAGTGCTTTTTCTACTGCTTCCATCTGCTTCGTCAGGGTCTCTGCATCCGTACCGGTAGCAGTCTCCTGCAGTCCCTCGATCTTGGTCTTCACATTCTCCAGATCCACTACATCCTGCATGGCCTGTACCAGATCGTCCACCGTACGTCCGATACCGTGCTGGAAGCACTCATCTGCAGTGGAATTCACCTGAATGGTCTGGTTGAAGCCTACATCATATTCGATGACCTGTTTTGCCGCATCACCCTTGAGGTATTCCTGATTATATTTCGTTACTTTCTGATCCGCATCCGTACTGGTACATGCAAAATAATGCTCAGGTCTCAGATCACCTTTGACCCAATGATCCTTCTGGTAGGTCACACGGATCTCGCCTTCGTTCTTGCCAGAAGTGGACGGATCGTCCTTGCAGGACATCAGCTTTTCATAACGGTTCTTACCAAGCAGGACCTCACCGGTATCCGGTACATAGATCAGTGCATCATCATCCTTTGCTGCCATAGAATAAGGATCCGCGGTAGAGGAGACCGTCTGGAACATCTTGGAATCCCATGTCGTCATATCCTTTTTATAGGCACCGTTTGCATCTTTCTCCCAGAAAGAAATCGAAGGTTTCGCATCCACATCTCTGCAGTCATCATAAGCCAGCCGGATACGATACACATCTATGGAGCTGACTGAATTTTCCGTAATATCCTTGTAGTCCTGATTCTGATCATTATAGTTATTCGCCGTAATATCCAGCAGTTTTCCGGTATTCACCTTTGTCAGCTGTGTGATGGAGCTGTTGTCCAGCTGCTCGGTGATCTCATATTTCGTATTGTATTCTTTATCAAAACTCAGAGAAGTATCGGTACGATATCCGGTAAACACATAACGGCCCGCATAGTCTGCATCGCCGGTGCTGTACACTTCATCTCCCAGTGCCTTCAGCTGCTCCAGAATGATCTGGCGGTCCGCGGATTTCAGATCTCCGTTAGATGCCTTGGTGCACTGTCTGATCATATTCGTGATGATCTCTGTCAGGTTCTTCAGTGCATCCTCGGTTACGTCCAGCCAGCTCTCCGCATCCGGAATGTTCTTGCTGTAATACTGCGTCACCTCGGTCACATTGCTGCGTAAACGCAGGGCACGAATGGATACCACAGGATCATCGGAAGGACGGCTGACCTTCTTCTGGGTAGACATCTGGGTGCTCAGCTTATCCTGATATACTTTGTTCGTATTGATATTGGACAGATTATTACGCTGCATGATCTTGTTCGTAATTCTCATTTTCTCCGTAACTATTCAGGATTCTAAAAATCAGAATAACTGGTACGTTATGCTTGCATATAAGTAACAGTTTTCTGATTCGAATGGTGACTCGAATAGAGTCACCACACACGTGAGCAAAATTAGCTGCGTAGCAGCGAGAAAGCACGGATACGTGCGTTTTTGCGAACATATGTGGGAATCCGAATAGCTGCCTCCTTTCTAGTTTAGACTCCGGTCTCCAGAATCAGTCTGTCATAAATCTCCGTCAGTGTCTGGATCATCTTGGAAGCCAGGTTATATCCATTCTGGTATTTTACCAGATTCACAGCTTCTTCATCCTCATCCACACCGGAGATGGAGATTCTCTGGTTGTCGATGGTATTGGAAATGTCTTTAAAGCTTGCATAGAAGGTATTGGCTCTGGAAGCATTCAATGCCACATCCGATAAGATACACTGTAAAAATTCGGAAGCATTACATCCGCGGAAGCTCATCTTGCTCTTATCCGTAGCCAGATTCTTCAGATCGTTCAACAGGTCATTCTGTTCCACGCCGTCAGATGCATTTTTTCGGTTTGCCATCAGGCTGGGATCCTGCTCCATGGCATCCAGAATATCGAAATTCTTCGCTGTCAGACGATAGTAGCTGTCATCGTTGACTTTTACCGTAACTTTACTGTTTTTCTTCTCCTGCTTGTCATATCTCTTGGCTGCATCATCCAACAGAAACTGCTCACTGCTGGTTGCCTTATTGCCGGTGAACATCTTCACGCCGGGATCTCCGTTTCCGCTGTAGCCGGAGGTGAGAATATCGTTGAATTTCTGAGAGAAGGTACGGATCCACTCATTCATCTGGTTCATGTAATAAGGGATGCCCTGATAGGACAGGTCGGTACCGATCTCTGCCTTTTTCCCTACACGGTCATTGGTAATTCCCCGGGGATTCTTCTCACTGTCCGATAAGGTAAAAGTATACGTATAAGTGGCGTTGCCGTTCGCATCATATTCGCAGGTATATTCCCAGGAATCATAATAGAATTCCTGATTGCCCAGATCGATGATACCGCCCTGATCCGACAGATTACATTTATTCAGGTCCTGCAGATAAGCCTTGGTTACTTTTACGGTTACGGTATCGTGGGTCTTGCCGTCTGCCGTGGTCGTCGTGCCGGTGGCGGTCACCTGTCCGGTGAAATTCTCGCCGTTGTTACCGTCACGCATCTGGATCAGTCCCGCCAGATCACCGCCCATGGATGCATTGTACAGGTTGAACTTCTGCCCGTCCGCCCAGTAGACTTCATAGAGACCGTCGATATCGGTCTGGTTTACTTTCTCATAGGAGGTTCTTGCCACACATTCGAGACCGTTGTAATCACTGCCGTCTACCAGCATCTGGCCTCCGGCGATCTTGACCATGTATCTGTTGGCTCCAGTCTCACGGTTCTCGTTGTTGGCATCGATGATCGGAGTCTCCTTGACTTCCACATCCACGATCTTGGATAATTCATCGATCAGCAGGGTTCTGCGGTCACGCAGCTCATTGGCCTTTGTTCCAGCCAGTTCAATGGTGTTGATCTGTTTATTCAGGGAGGCGATCTCACCGGCAAGGGAATTGATCTGATCCACCTTCAGTTTGATCTCTTGGTTGATATCCTTCTGTACTTTTTCCAGATTGCCCGCCATACCGTTGAAATACTCTGTCAAAGCTCCGGCATAGCCTACGAACTGGGATTTGGCTGTGGCACTGTTGGGATCTTTTAAAAGAGCCTGCATACCGGTGATCATCAGCTGATCGAAGATAGTCTTGAATCCGGTACTCTTGCCGTCATCATCAAAATACGTCTCCAGCTGCTGCATGTAATACTGCTTCATATCGTATTCGCCCAGCTGTGCATTGTTATCCCAGAATCTTCCGTCATAGAATTCATCCCGGATACGCTCAATGGCCAGTGTCTCTACACCGGCACCGGCACAGCCGTAGGTCTGGAATACACGCAGGGCATTGGATGCCTGCTGTGTTACCTGCTGTCTGCTGTAGCCTTCCGTCTGTACATTGGCGATATTATTGGAAGTGGTATTCATGGCAGCATTACTGGCCAGAAGTCCCGTATATGCAATATTTAATCCAAAAAACTGTGAGGGCATAACTTACCTCCTATTTCTTACACATTACACACCCAGCGTGGAAAGAATGTGTTCCAACATTTCACTGATCACGTTGATATAACGGCTGGATGCGTTGTATGCGTTCTGGAACTTGATCATATTGGACAGTTCCTCGTCCGTGGATACACCGATAACCTGTTCTCTGGCGCTCTGTGTAGCTTCCACGGTGCTGACCTGATTCTCATAAATACTCCGGAATACATAGCCGGAATTGGATACCTGCGATACCAGGTCGGTATAATAATCTACAAAAGTAGTCTTTTTCTGTACATTAGGATTCAGCGTGTAGGCTTCCTCGGTAAATGCCGCTTTCAAAGCATCTGCGGTCTCCTTATCCTCGGAACCGTCTGCCAAACGGAATCCAAGCTTGGAAGGCTCCTTCGTCAGCGCCGGATTTACCTGAAGATTGCCGATGGTATACAGGCTCTCAGGGCTGTCCGGATCTTCTTTCTTCATGACCCAGTAGTCCTTAAGTGATCCGTCCGCTTCCTTCACACTTACTTTCTCATACCCATCCGTTGTAACCTTGGTGAACAGCTGGATGGGGCTGCCATCCTCCATGCGCATGTAACCGTCCGGGTCTACCGTGCAGTAACGGGCATTTTCTAATTTAGTACCGTCTGCCAACTCCAGATCTCCGGTCTGTACTCCTGCAGCCTTCGCCAGAATATCGTTCACCTTCGTCACCACATTGTGGATCATCTGGTCGAACTCACCCTGAATATTCATGACAACGGACTGGGAGACACTGTCGTATTTTCCTTCCGCCAGATCTGTATAATTGGCTCTGTGATCACCTCTGGCCAGAAGCATTGCCTTCAGGCCGCCGATATCTGTGTTCAGGTCGGAAGAAATCTCCACGGAGAGATCAAATACCTCTGCGCCGTCAATATTATAATCTCTGGTGCCGTCAGCTCTGACGGTGTAGGTGGCATCCTGCGGCCAGAACGGAGTGTAGAAGCCGGTGGCTTCATCCGTCTTCAGAGCGATCTCATAACAGGTTCCGTCCTTTACGAAATCCACGCCCTCGATCTGTACGGATACACTGCCGTATCGATCTTCGGAAAAGGTCATGTTGGTCAGCTCTGCCAGTTCATCCAGAATCTGATTTCTCGCGTCTCTCAGGTCGTTGGCATGTTCAATGCCGCCACTCTCAATGGCACGGATCTGATCGTTCAGCGTTAATAACTGGTTGCCGTATTTATTGATTTTATCTACATTCTGCTTAATCTGTGTGTTCAGGTTGTTCTGGTAGGAGCTCAATCCGCTGTATACTGCTCCGGCTCTCTGTACGAATTCCGCCGCTCTCTGCACCAGCATGCCCTGTGTTACAGAACTGCTGGGATCCTTGGAAAGCTCCTGAATAGCGGTCCAGAAGTCTGTCATGGTGGTCTGGAATGCCTCGCCGTTCAATTCTCCCAGCTGGCTCTCTACCTCTTCCATGACTTCTGTGGACACTTCATAGAACATACTACGTCCGGATTCCTTGCGGTATGTCTTGTCCAGGAAATAATCTCTGACCTGTTTTACGCGGGAATATGTGACACCCAGACCTGTCTGTTTGTTGGAAATAGACTTAGGGTCTGTCGATAATGTGACATAAGCTCTGTTAGACTGCTGTACCTGTTGTCTGGTATAGCCGGTGGTGTCCACATTAGAAAGATTATGCGCTGTGGTATTCAGCGCATTCTGACTTGTCTGTAATCCGGACGAACCTATATATAAACTACCCATTAATGGCATAAACTTTCACCTCTGTATCAGGGGATCCTCAGATCCCCGGGATCCGGTCTTACTGCTTGGCATCGAATCCATGGTCAATGACCCCCATGGTATTGCCTGCATTGTAAGCTCCCCGGTTGTAATTCGCTGTCTCGGGTGCAGCCTTGGATGCCTGGAGGAGATTCATCTCGAATTCCACCATCTCCAGCGCGCTGTTTAACAGTTCACTGTTCTGCTCGTTCACGCGCTTCAGTCCCCGGACCGCTGCCTGTAATCTGTCGTGGGAATCCGCCAGTGCCTGCTGTTCCGCAGGCCGTGCAGATAACATAGTGATCAGATTCGGCAATTTCAAGTCGTTAACATCCCTGTTCAATACATCGGCTATGTCCGCAGTCACTCCCGCTCTCTGCTTGTCCAGATTGTGGATCCTGCTGACCAGCTCCTGCTCCTCGTCCGTGATCTTTTGTAACTCTGCAAGATCACCACCTGCAATAATCGGTGTCTTGCGCTGTGATAGCTGAAGCAGAGCTTCGTACTCCGTACTCTCTCTGTCCAGTACATCTATCAGGTTTTCCATTAAACTAGCCAAGGAACTACCTCATTTCTTCCTGCTTTTGAAGCAGCTTCTCCGCAAAGCTTGCATTATCCACTCCATAAGTACCGTTCTGGATTCTTGCTTTAATGGGAGCCGTTAACTCTTCCCTGATGTCAGGTGCTGCTGCCACTGCTGCCTTAGCGGTCTGGAAATCCTTGCCCTGGCTGCTGATCTGCAGTCTGTCCGTGTGTGACGCTGTCTGAGTCTTCTGAGTTCTGCTGACCTTCTGTGACTGATACAGCTGCTGTACCTGTGTATACGCTTCAATACGCATGTCGACTCCTCCTTCCCGAATGTCTTTTGATGTTTCACAATATGTATCGGACGGATTTGCAATTACTTTAGCCCTCATGGAAAAAAAGTAACGATCCGGACCGC